>NZ_JAQYXB010000001.1:0-203 GCF_036322405.1 Streptomyces sp. SP17BM10
CGTGAAGCCGTCCCGGAGCCTTCGGGCAAAGGGAAGTGGTGGAGCCGCCGGTCCAAGTCTGCAGTAGGTGAGCGATGGGGTGACGCAGGAAGGTAGTCCAGCCCGGGCGGTGGTTGTCCCGGGGTAAGGGTGTAGGCCGTGGGGTAGGCAAATCCGCCTCACATGTAAGGCTGAGACCTGATGCCGAGCCGATTGTGGTGAAG
>NZ_JAQYXB010000002.1:0-390 GCF_036322405.1 Streptomyces sp. SP17BM10
CAACCGAAGCCGATAACCCGCCCGTTCAACACCACCACGGAGAAAAAAAACCGGCCCAGGGCGTGCTAGTACGAGCACACAAACCCCCCCCCCCCACCACCCCCCACCCAACAAACACCCAACAAAAACACAAAAAAAAAACACCCCACCCCCCCCCCACGTACAACCCCGCCCCCCCCCACCCCCCCCCCCCCCCCCCCCCCCACCCCCCCCCCCACCCCCACACCCACAACCCCCCCCCCCACCCCCCCAACCCCCACCCCCCCCCACAACCCCCCCCCCCCCACCCCCCCCCCCACCCCCACACACACCCCCCCACCCACCCACCCCACAACCAACCCCCACAACAACCCACCCCCAACAACCAGCCCACCCCCACACCCCAACCAA
>NZ_JAQYXB010000003.1:0-237 GCF_036322405.1 Streptomyces sp. SP17BM10
GATCGACCAGACCCTCATCGCCGACGACCAGAACATGTACCTGTTCTTCGCCGGCGACAACGGCAGCATCTACCGCGCGAGCATGCCCATCGGCAACTTCCCCGGAAACTTCGGCTCCTCCTACACCACCGTCATGACCGACACCGTGAAGAACCTCTTCGAGGCCCCCCAGGTCTACAAGGTCCAGGGCCAGAACCAGTACCTCATGATCGTCGAAGCCCGCGGCGCCAACGAACA
>NZ_JAQYXB010000004.1:0-250 GCF_036322405.1 Streptomyces sp. SP17BM10
GATGCCAGCACCCCACCTTTCGGCCGGGCTGAGCGTCGCCGCAGGTCGGGGCATTGGTGGAGGCGGCCGGAAATTCTGACATCCCTCTCCTGGCCCCTCCTCCCCTGCTGTTGGTGGTGGTTGGCTGGCCGGGCGGCGTCCGGCTCGCCCCGGCCGCGCGCGGGGGCGGGGCGGCCCGCCGCGAACGGCGGGCCGGGCCCCCGCCCGCCGAGCGCGCCGGGGCGTGCCGAGGTGGGCGTGGGGCCTGGGC
>NZ_JAQYXB010000005.1:0-255 GCF_036322405.1 Streptomyces sp. SP17BM10
CATTCGAGGTTAGATCTCGGGGGTCGCCGGAGCAATAAAAAGGGGGGGGGGTGGGGGGTTTGGGGGTGTCGTTGGTCTGCGGGGGGGGGGGGGGCGGCGCGTGGGGCCGGGGGCACCTGCGGGGGGGGGGGGGGGGGGGGGTTGGGGGGGGGGGGGGGTGGCCCGGGGGGCGCGGGCGCGGCAGGGGGGCGGGCCCCCCCCGGGGGGGGGGGGGCGGGGGGGGGGGGTTTGTTGTGGGGTTTGGGGGCCCCCCCC
>NZ_JAQYXB010000006.1:0-346 GCF_036322405.1 Streptomyces sp. SP17BM10
GGGGGGGGGGGGGGGGGGGGGGGGGGGGGGGGGGGGGGGGGGCGGCCGCGCGCCGGGCACCCCGGCGCCGACCCCCCACACACCCCCCCCCGCCCACCCCCACCCACCGCCCCCCCCCCCCCCCCCACCCCCCCCCCCCCCCCCCCCCCCCCCCAACAACCCCCCAAACAACCAACACCAAACACCCCCCCAAACCCCCCCCCCCCCCCCCCCCCAAACACAACACCAGACCGGGAAGACGCAACAAAAACCAACACCACAAAACCAGTCACTCCCAATAACAAAAAACTACAAACAAAAAAAAACAACAAAAACGACCCCCCCCCCAACAACCAACCAAAACACC
>NZ_JAQYXB010000007.1:0-330 GCF_036322405.1 Streptomyces sp. SP17BM10
CCCCCCCCCCCCCCCCCCCACCACCCACAACCCCCCCCACCCCCCCCCACACCACCACCCCAAACAACACAAAAACAACACCACAAAACAACAAACAAACACACCACACCCAGACCCAAAACACCAAAACCCACCAACACCCCAACCCCACCCCACAAAAAAACAAAACAAAACCCCCCCCACACCAACAACAAAAAAAAAAAAAAAAACCCAAAACAAAAAAAAAAACACAAAAAAAAACACAAAAAAAAAAAAAAAAAAAAACCACAAACAAACAACAAAAAAAAAAAAAAAAAAAAAAAAAAAAAAAAAACAAACAAAAAAAAAACA
>NZ_JAQYXB010000008.1:0-450 GCF_036322405.1 Streptomyces sp. SP17BM10
CCGGCTTCGGCCGGGTCCTCATCGCCCCTCCGAGGGGTAACAACGCCGCCATCACCCGGACGTTGGCCGGACCCGCCTCACGTCCTCATCGCCCCTCCGAGGGGTAACAACAGCCGTCAACAAGGTGTGGTGAGCCGGGCTGCAAGTGTCCTCATCGCCCCTCCGAGGGGTAACAACGTGCGGTCGGGCTCGGAACTGCCCGCGGGATCGGGGGTCCTCCTCGCCCCTCCGCGGGGGAACAACGCGAAGGCGACCTACCGCTCGGCGCGGACCTGGCCGGTCCTCATCGCCATGCACCCGCCCCGTCGGCTGCCCGCACATCGGGCACGGCACCGGATCGTCCCCGGGTTCGCGCGGATACCCGCCTGACCTTGCCCCTCGTCCGCCACGCCCTCGACGACGAGCGCCGACAGCCCCGAAAACACCACACTCACAAGTTCGTTGACCTCG
>NZ_JAQYXB010000009.1:0-347 GCF_036322405.1 Streptomyces sp. SP17BM10
ACACCCCGCGCTGCTGTACGAGCTCGTGATCACCCAGCCCGCGGGGATCGGCGACATCGAACAGACCGTCGCCCCAGTCCTGTTGGCCGTGTTCGCGATGGCGTACGCCACACCGGTACCGGCACACCCCGCTCTGCTGTACGAGCTCGTGATCACCCAGCCCGCGGGGATCGGCGACATCGATCAGACCGTCGCCCCAGTCGTGTTGGCCGTGTTGTCGATCGTGTACGCCTCACAGTTAACGGCACAACCCTCGCTGCTGTACGAGCTCGTTATAAACCAGCCCGAAGGAATCGGCGACATCGAACAGACCGTGGCGCCGGTCTGCCCGCTCACGTCGGCGATGG
>NZ_JAQYXB010000010.1:0-320 GCF_036322405.1 Streptomyces sp. SP17BM10
CCGGCCCGAGGCCCGTTGGACCGCCTCCTTCGCCGCCGTCATGCGCAGCCGCCCGACCTCGGACGGTGGCACTCCCGCGGGGGAGCAGTCGCCGGGCTCCCGCGGGTCGGGGGGGGGGGTGGTTTTTTGGTGGGCGGGGTTGCGGGGGGCGTTTGGGTGGGGGGGGTTGGTGGGGGGGGGGGGGGGGGGGGGTGGGGGGGGGTGGGGGGGGGGGGGGCGCCCGGGGGGGGGGGGGGGGGCCGGGGCGGGCGCGGGGTGGAACCCCGCCCCGGGGCCGCGGGGGCGGGGTGCGCCCACGCGGCGCCACCGACCCGGAGTAA
>NZ_JAQYXB010000011.1:0-329 GCF_036322405.1 Streptomyces sp. SP17BM10
CGCCATCCACACAAAAAAAAACCCCCCCAACACAAAAACAAAGTGTACCAACAAAAAACAAAAAAAACAACACCCACCAACCCCTACCCCAACCAATCAAACAAACCCCCAAAACAACAAAAAAAAAAAAAAAAAAAAAAAAAAAAAAACCAACAAAAACAAAAAAAAAACACCACCCCCCCCCCCCCCACAAAAAACAAAAAAAAAAAAAACAACCAATAAAAAACAACCCCCCAACCGCAAAAAAAAAAAAAAAAAACAAAAAAAAAAAAACACACCCACAAAAAAGACCCCACGCTAAACAACTAAAAACAATATAAAAAAAATTC
>NZ_JAQYXB010000012.1:0-338 GCF_036322405.1 Streptomyces sp. SP17BM10
CGGCGAAAACCACCCGGGTGATGTCCAAGTAACACTCCCTGCGCGGCGCGACGCTTTGGTAGCCCGCCCCCCAGCGCAGGGACCCCCCCGCCGCGAGGCCCGGCGGCAGTTACAGGTCCTCCCCCCCCACCAACACAACCCCACACAAACAACCCCCACACCACCCCCACCCCACCCCCACACCACAAAACAACCCCAACCACCAAGACCCACGACCCCCCCCCCCCCCCCCCCCACCCCAACCCCCCCCCCCCCCCCCCCCCACAAACCAACCCACCACCCAAACAAAATCAAGAACAAACCACCCACCCCAACAAACACCCCCACAACCAAACCCC
>NZ_JAQYXB010000013.1:0-347 GCF_036322405.1 Streptomyces sp. SP17BM10
CCCGCAGGCTGACCTGGTCGTTCGAGCCGCCCAGGGAGCCCACGCGGACGCCCTCGCCGTCACGGGTGTCCATCAGCCGCACCAGCGGGGACGCGGTGAAGGTGGAGCCCGAGTCGGTGTAGTACCCCAGGAAGTCCACGCCGAGCTCGACGTCGCCCCAGGCGTTGCGGATGTCCACCCCGCCGTTCACGACCGGGACGGTCACCAGGTTGGTCACGTTCTGCCCGGCGGCGAAGGTGACCGCCGAGGCGTCCGGCACCGGCAGGCCGACCGGGTACACCGAGACGTCGCTGGTCTGCGACGGGGTGCCGGCCGGCACGATCATCACGACCGCCCACACGCCGGTC
>NZ_JAQYXB010000014.1:0-314 GCF_036322405.1 Streptomyces sp. SP17BM10
CCACTGAGACAACGTTTCCGTTCCCTCAGGACCCAACAACGTGCCCGACACAACCAGAACCCGAACTCCCTTCCACGCCGAAGCAGTACTAAGAGACGAACCCTCGCTGTGCCGAATAGTCAACGTTCCACCCATGAGCAAGCACTTCAGGACATTCGCCCGAAGCTGCTATGTGCTCCTTAGAAAGGAGGTGATCCAGCCGCACCTTCCGGTACGGCTACCTTGTTACGACTTCGTCCCAATCGCTGGTCCCACCTTCGACGGCTCCTCCCCTTACGGGTTAGGCCACCGGCTTCGGGTGTTACCGACTTTCG
>NZ_JAQYXB010000015.1:0-391 GCF_036322405.1 Streptomyces sp. SP17BM10
AAAAAAAAAAAAAAAAAAAAAAAAAAAAGTCCAAAAAAAAAAATAAAAAAAAAAAACCCCCCCCACAATAAAAAAAAAAAACTCCCCCAACAACCCAACACCGCCAAGTTCACCCACCAACCAAACAAAACAAAACCACCACAAAAAAAATAAAAAAAAAACCCAAAAAAAAAAAAACACAAAAAAAAAAAAAAAAAAAAAATAACAACAACAAAAAAAGCAAAATCGCGCGACCACCTACAAAAATAAAAAAAACAAAGATAACCAAAAACCACACAACAAAAAGGGCGAACCAAGAAAACAATAAAACATACCCCCCCCCAACTTAAAAAAAAAAAACGCCCCCTAAAACCCACCTGGGCGCGCTGCACCCACCAGCGAAACAAAACAC
>NZ_JAQYXB010000016.1:0-266 GCF_036322405.1 Streptomyces sp. SP17BM10
CCCCCCCCCCCCCCCCCCCCCCCCCCCCCCCCCCCCCCCCCCCCCCCCCCCGGTTTTACGGATACGGCGACCACGGAGATCTACACTCGAATGGACACTTCTTTCCCGCCACGCCGCTCTTCCGCTCTGCTCGCCGGGTGGGCGTGGGCGCGGTAGTGGGCCTCGATCGCGTCCTCGATCGTGTCGTCCAGCTTGTGGCCGCCGCGGGCGAGGAACTTGATGCCGTTGTCCGGCATCGCGTTGTGGCTGGCGGAGAGCATCACGCC
>NZ_JAQYXB010000017.1:0-203 GCF_036322405.1 Streptomyces sp. SP17BM10
CGTGAAGCCGTCCCGGAGCCTTCGGGCAAAGGGAAGTGGTGGAGCCGGTGACCCAACGGGGTAGTAGGTGAGCGATGGGGTGACGCAGGAAGGTAGTCCAGCCCGGGCGGTGGTTGTCCCGGGGTAAGGGTGTAGGCCGTGGGGTAGGCAAATCCGCCTCACATGTAAGGCTGAGACCTGATGCCGAGCCGATTGTGGTGAAG
>NZ_JAQYXB010000018.1:0-319 GCF_036322405.1 Streptomyces sp. SP17BM10
GGGGGGCGGGGGGGCCGCCCGCGCCCCCCCCACCCAACCCCCCCCCCCCACCACGGCCGCCCCGCCCCCCCCCCGCACCCCCCCCCCCCCCCGGCCCACCGCAACACCCCCCCCCCCACCACCGCGCCCCCCCCCCCCCCCCACACCCCGCCCCCGGCCCCCCCCCCGCGCCCCCCGCCCCCGCCCCAGGCACCCCCCCCCCCCCACCCCCCCCCCGCCCCCCCCCCCGCCGGGGCCGCCCCGCGGCCGGCGGCGGGCGGCGCCGGCCCGGGCCCCGCCCACCCGCCCCGCCCCCCCCCCCCCCCCCCCCCCCCCCCCC
>NZ_JAQYXB010000020.1:0-387 GCF_036322405.1 Streptomyces sp. SP17BM10
GCCCCCCACCCCCCCCCACCCCCCCCCCCCAAAAAAAAAAAACCCAAAAACCAAAACCACAAAAACCCCCAAAAAACAAAAAAAAAAAAAAACACAAAAAAAAAAAAAAAAACAAAAAAAAACAAAAAAAAAAACACCAACAAAAAACAAACAAAAACCACAACCAAACCCCCACAAACAAAAAAAAACCCCCCCCACCAGCGACACAAAAAAACACCCACCGAAAAAAAAAAAAACCACAACAACAAAAAAAACGCCCCCCCCCACCACCCCACACAAAAAAACAACACAAAAACCAGGAACAAACCAAACAACCCGCAAAAAAAAAAAAACACAAAAAAAAAAAAAAAAACACACACCAACACATTAAAGAAAAACACAAAACAA
>NZ_JAQYXB010000021.1:0-302 GCF_036322405.1 Streptomyces sp. SP17BM10
GATCACGACCAGGCGTGGCTGACCGGCGGCCTCACGCGGGCGGTCGACCTGTGGCTCCTGTCCTACGTCCCGGACGGCCGCGAGCTCGTCGATCGCGCCGTTGCGGCATTCCTCTTGTTCCTGGACTCGGCCGGTGCCCTGGCCGGCTTCGGCCTCGTCGTCCTTCGCGGACGTCGCCGGCCGAACGCGACGCCCGGGCCCCGGCGACCCGCGCTCCGCCTGGTGCGGGGCGCGACGACGGGGGCCTTCTACGTCCACCTCGTGCTGCCGGCCGCCCTCGCCGTCGACGTCGTCCTGCACCC
>NZ_JAQYXB010000022.1:0-325 GCF_036322405.1 Streptomyces sp. SP17BM10
CGAGCCTGAACGCGCTGGTGAAGGACGACGGCCTGCCCGCCGCGCTGGCCACCGTCAAGGGCAGCGACGGCCGCACCCGCAATTACACCGCCGGCGTCGGCAACCTCGCCACCAGGGCCAAGGTCCCCGTGGACGGACAGATCCGGATCGGCAGCAACACCAAGACCTTCACCGCCGTCGTCGTCCTCCAGCTCGTCGCCGAAGGAAAGATCGACCTCGACACGTCCGTCGACACCTACCTGCCCGGCCTGCTGCGCGGCGACGGCATCGACGGACGCAACATCACCGTCCGTCAACTGCTCCAGCACACCAGCGGCCTGCCCGA
>NZ_JAQYXB010000023.1:0-360 GCF_036322405.1 Streptomyces sp. SP17BM10
GGGGGCACCCACAAACACAAAAAATAACCCCACACAAAAAAAAAACCCACAACAGGAAAAAAACAAACCAAACCCACAAACAAACCCCCCAAAAAAACAAACCCCAACAACACCCCCCCCCCGCACCCCACCAACCGGCCGACGGCCGCCGTCGACCCCTGCGCCAGCCGATACGCCCCAACCCGCCGGTCCCCGCAACCCACGGGGGGGGCCGGCCACCGACGGACGGGTGTCACCGCATCAGGAGCGGTACTGCTCCGCCTTGTACGGGCCCTCGACCGGGACGCCGATGTAGTCGGCCTGCTCCTGGGTCAGCGTGGTCAGCTTCACGCCCAGCGCGTCCAGGTGCAGACGCGCGAC
>NZ_JAQYXB010000024.1:0-372 GCF_036322405.1 Streptomyces sp. SP17BM10
CGGGGGGCGGGTGGGGGGGGGCGGGGGGGCCGGCGCGTGGCGCGGGGGGGGGCGGGGGGGGGGCGGGGTGGCGCGCGGGCCGCCCCCGCCCCCCCGCCCGCGCGGCCGCCGGGGGGCGGGGCCGCGGCCCCCCCCCCCCCCCTCAACCCACAACCCCCCCCCCCCCGCGGGCGGCGGGGGGGGGCCGGTGGCGGCCCCCCCCCCCACCAAAAAATACAACCCGCACTGCCCGCCCGCCGCCCCCAAACAAGAAATCACACCCCCCCCCCCACCCCCCCCCCCCCCACACGAACACCTCACCCCCCACACCCCCCCCCCAAACCCAACCCAAAAAAACACACACAACCAAACAAAAAGAACAAACACACACAC
>NZ_JAQYXB010000025.1:0-309 GCF_036322405.1 Streptomyces sp. SP17BM10
GGCCATAACAACCACGCCAAACTAAAACAGCCCCCCCAATAAATACAACCCGACAAACCCAAACAACCCATACCCAATGCCCAGGTACACAACCCCAAACCCGGCACCCCCCACAAACATAAAAACCAAAACCCAAACCAAAGAACAAACAACCAAACCCCCCCCCCCCCCAAAAAAAAAAAACAAAAAAAAAAAAAAAACCACCAAAAACACCCCCCAAAAACCCCAAACCAAACCACACACACCCCACACACACCCCCCCCCCCACACCCACCAAAAAAAAAAAAACACACACCACCACCCCACCCC
>NZ_JAQYXB010000026.1:0-318 GCF_036322405.1 Streptomyces sp. SP17BM10
GGGGGGGGGGGGGGGGGGGGGGGGGGCGGGGGGGGGCCCGCGCGGCCCCGCCCCCACCCACCCCCCCCCCCCCAACCACCCACCCCCCCCCCCCACCCCACCACCCACCCCCCCCCCCCCCCCCCCCCACACCCCCCCCCCCCCACCCCCCCCACCAACCCCCCCCCACACACACCACCCCCCCCCCAAAAACCCCCCACACCCACCCCCCCCCCCCACCCCCCCCCCCCCCCCCCCACCACAACCCCCCCCCCCCCACCCCCCCCCACCCCCACCCCCCACCACCCACACCCCCCCCACCCCACACCCACCCCACCC
>NZ_JAQYXB010000027.1:0-305 GCF_036322405.1 Streptomyces sp. SP17BM10
CGCCGAGCAGCAGGGCCAGGACGCGCTCGCCGCCGCCCGCGCGGCAGCCGCCGAGAACCGCACCGCCGCCGAGCGCGAGACCGCCGAACTCCGGCGCGTGGCCGCCGAGTTCGAGCAGCGGGTGCGCGCCGAGGCAGGCACCGTCGCGGAGGCCCTGCGGGCCGAGGCCGAGGCCGCGGCGAAGCCCGTCCGGGACGCCGCGGTGGCCGACGCCGAGCGCGTGCGCACCGAGGCCGACGCCGACGCCGCCCGAACCCGCGGCGACGCCGAGACCGACGCCACCGCCCTGCGCTACGACAGCCAGC
>NZ_JAQYXB010000028.1:0-366 GCF_036322405.1 Streptomyces sp. SP17BM10
CGTGCAAGCCGAGCACATACCCCACCCCCCGCACAAAAACCATAAACCCGGCCTCCGCCCCGGCCACCATGCGCATAACCCCCGCCACCCCTACCCCCTGAACCCCACCTCCGACCCCGCCCAAAAAGCACACCCCCCCCCCCCAAACCACCCCCACAAAAAAACACACCCCCCCCCCCACCACAACCCCCCACCCCACCCCCACCCCCACCCCCCCCCCCCACCCCCCCCCCACCCCCCCCCCCCAACAACACACCACCCACAACACCACCACCACCCCCCCCCCACCCCCCAACCCCACCACCAACATTATACCGCACACCAACCAGAAAAAAAAAACCCACCCCCCACCACAACCAATATACA
>NZ_JAQYXB010000029.1:0-352 GCF_036322405.1 Streptomyces sp. SP17BM10
GGTTGTCCGGGTAGTTGGAGGCGACGAACACGCCCGGGCGCGAGCCGTGCTGGGCGCCGGGGTCGCTGCCGGAGCGCTCGACGGCCTCCCAGACCGTCTCCAGGAGGAGCCGCTGCTGCGGGTCCATCGCGAGGGCCTCGCGCGGGGAGATCCCGCAGAAGGCGGCATCGATGTCGGCGGGGGCGGTGAGGAAGGCGCCCTCGGCGACGTAGCTGGTGCCCTCGTGGTCGGGGGCCGGGTGGTGCAGACGGTCGGTGTCCCAGCCCCGGTCGGCCGGGAACGGGCCCACCGCGTCGCGGCCCTCGGCGAGCAGCCGCCAGAGGTCCTCCGGCGACTCGACGCCGCCGGGGAA
>NZ_JAQYXB010000030.1:0-362 GCF_036322405.1 Streptomyces sp. SP17BM10
GCAGGAGAAGCAGCCGGGCTCCTGCGGCGGTGCGTCGGGCAGGTCGATGGGCTGCGCCCGCAGGTGGCAGCAGGTGATGGTCGGGCCGGGCGCTCGGCCGATGTCGCCGGTCGTGTTCGTCGTGGAAGCCGGGGGGGCCCCCGCCCCGCCCCCGGCCCTCCCCGCCCCCCCGCCGGTGCCCTCGGGTTCCCCCCCCGCCATGCGCCGGGCCCGGGGGGCGTCCGGGTGTTCGAGGCGGGGCTGGGGGCCGGGGCCGCCCCCGCCACCGCCCCCGACCCGCACCCCGCCCTGCCCGCGGGCCCCCTCCCCGACCTGGAGGGCCAGGACGGGCACCCCCGCCGCGACCTCCTCGACAGCGGCCC
>NZ_JAQYXB010000031.1:0-268 GCF_036322405.1 Streptomyces sp. SP17BM10
CGGGCCTGCGGTTTTACCGTGGGGGTCCTCATCGCCCCTTGGAGGGGTAACAACCTCGGGGACACCACCCACGCAGTATCAGTCCACCAGGCGACAGAAACGCCCCTTGCTCGGGTAACAACAGCACACCCCGCAGGACGCCGTGCCCCTGCGCCCCCCGCGATCACCTCACGAAAGGACACTCGTGGCCTACCCGCCCCTCGTCCGATCCGCTGTGCCTGCTCGGCTAGCTGGTCCTCATCGCCCCTTGGAGGGGTAACACCATGCA
>NZ_JAQYXB010000032.1:0-412 GCF_036322405.1 Streptomyces sp. SP17BM10
CCCCCCCCCCCCCCCCCCCCCCCCCCCCCCCCCCCACGAGCACTCCCCGCACGAGCCGGCAACCGAGGTCGAGCCGTGTGACGTGTGTTCTGACGTGTGCTATTCCGATCCCGATGCCGATGCCGAGGCCGAGGTCGAGCCCGAGGCCGCCCCCGCCCGCGGCGCCGCCCGGCTGGACGCGCCGCGGCGGCCGGTGACGCCGGAGACGGCGGACGCGTTCGAGCTGAGGGAGTTGAGGGGCGACGTGTGCGCGGCCGCCCTCGGTGCGCAGGGCGCGGACGGCGTAGATCGGGCGTGCGTCGGGGAGGGAACGAGTGTCCAGTCGGGTGTCGATCTCGGTGGGCGCCGTCTCCTGAAGCAGGGGGGGGGGGGGGGGGGGGGGGGGGGGGGGGGGGGGGGGGGGGGGGGGGGG
>NZ_JAQYXB010000033.1:0-304 GCF_036322405.1 Streptomyces sp. SP17BM10
CCTCGCGGGCCTCGCGGGTCGTCGTGCTGGCTGAGCTCCGCTGGGGCCGCTCCTCCTTGCCCCCGGCGACGGGCGGCGTGGTGGGGTGGTGGGTGGTCTTCCGCCTGCGCCGCGCGCGCGACCGCCCTGGCCGTCAAGCGCATCCGCCGCACCCAGGTTGCCCACAGCCGGGAGGGCTCAGCTGCATGTCAGCGGGATCCCTGTGGACATCGATCGTCAGACGAAGTCAGCCCGCCCCGGCGGGGTCTGGCATCTGGCCGCCGCCCGTTCGGAGCTGCGGGCAGGGCAGACAAGCCGTGCCCGA
>NZ_JAQYXB010000034.1:0-244 GCF_036322405.1 Streptomyces sp. SP17BM10
GCCTCCAGGGCTACGGCCATCGCCTTCTCCAGCTCGGCGGGGGCGGGGCCGGGCCCGCCCGGCGGGGGGGGGGGGGGGCCGCGCCCCGCCGCCGGGGCGCCGCCCCGGGGGCGGGCGCCGCCCCCCCGGGGCGGGGCGGTTTCTCGGGCCCGCCGCGCGCCGGCCCCGGCGCGGGGTAGCACGCCCGGGGCCCCGGGTGGGGCGCGGCCACCCCCGGGGCGGCCGCCGCGCGCCCCGCCCCCCC
>NZ_JAQYXB010000035.1:0-322 GCF_036322405.1 Streptomyces sp. SP17BM10
AGCGCCGCTCGCTCGGCCTGCGGGCCTACGACAACCTCGCCGGCCAGTCGAGCGTCGCCCTCCGCCTCCCGGCGCTGGACCGCCAGATCCAGGACGACCGCGCCCTGACCCAGGCCACCCAGAGCCTCTCCTTCCTGCGCGCCGGGCGCGAGGCGGCGGCCCCCCCCCCCCCCGGGGCCGGCGGGGGGGGGGGCGACAACAACCAACCCACGGGGAAAAAAAAAAGCCCCCCCACCCAACCAAAACCCAACCCACCACACCCACAAAAAAAAAAAAAAAACCACAACACCCAAAAAAAAAAAAAAAAAACAACACACAACCC
>NZ_JAQYXB010000036.1:0-331 GCF_036322405.1 Streptomyces sp. SP17BM10
GCCGCGAAGACGTAGGAGGCCGTCGAGGCGTCCGGTTCGACGGCCAGGTCGGTGGCCGTGTATCCGCCGGTGCCGATCCCGATGACGCCGGGGTCCACCTCGGTCACCGAGGCGCCGACGAGCCGCATCAGTTCGATGGTCAGGTCGACGTACGGCCGGCTGCCCAGGTCGCGCACGGTCACCGTCAGCGGAGTGCGCAGCAGCGGCGCCGCCATCAGCATGCCGCAGAGGAACTGGCTGCTGTGCCGGCCGTCCACGGTGAGTTCGCCACCGCGCAGCCCGTCGGCGTCCACCCGCCGCGGCAGTCCGCCGCTCCCGCCGGCGCTGACGC
>NZ_JAQYXB010000037.1:0-383 GCF_036322405.1 Streptomyces sp. SP17BM10
CATCCTCGCCACCGACGGCGTCGTCGTCGAGGGCACCTCCGCCGTCGACGCCTCGATGCTCACCGGCGAGTCCGTCCCGGTCGAGGTCGGCGTCGGCGACGCCCACTCCGGGGGCGCCGGCCAGGAGGGCCGCCTCCACGTCGGCGGGGCACTCCGCCGTCGGGCTGTCGGTGGCGAGGATGCGGCCGACCTGGGCGGCGAGCGCGATCAGCACGACGACCGGGACGAAGACGGCGGAGATCCGGTCGGCGAGGCGCAGCGCTTCCGCCTCGGTGACGCCGTCGGCGGTGTGGACGGCGAGCTGGGTCATCCGGCCGGTGGTGATGGGGCCGGTCTTGTCCAGGACGAGGGTGTCGACCTGGCGGGTCGTCTCCAGGACTTCC
>NZ_JAQYXB010000038.1:0-349 GCF_036322405.1 Streptomyces sp. SP17BM10
GCCCCAGGCACCCCTCTGTGGTGCTCACCACCGTACTTGCGGTCGCGGCGGCACTGGCGGCGATGCTCGTCGCCAACCCGGCTCAGGCGGACACCAGCGGCGCCCTGCGCGGTGCGGGGTCCGGCCGGGGTCTCGTCGTGCCGAGCGTCGGCCGGGCCGACGGCTCGTCCCTGCAGGTCGACGACTGGTCGGGCGGGGCCAACCACCACTGGACGTCGACGGCCGGCGACCAGCTGACCGTGTACGGCGACAAGTGCCTGGACGTGCCGGGCCACGCCACCGCAGCCGGCACCCGGGTGCAGATCTGGACCTGCACCGGCGCCGCGAACCAGCAGTGGCGGGTGAACGC
>NZ_JAQYXB010000039.1:0-448 GCF_036322405.1 Streptomyces sp. SP17BM10
CAAGGTGGACGCCCTGGCCCAGATCGCCAAGACCGGCGCCCCGGCCGCCGTCCTGGTCACCTCGTCCGGCGAGGGCAAGGAGATCGCCGCCCGCGTCGCCCTGCGCCTCGGCTCCGGCATCATCACCGACGCGGTCGACCTGGAGGCCGGCGACGGCGCTCCGGTCGCCACGCAGTCGGTGTTCGCCGCGTCCTTCCAGGTGAAGTCCACCGTCACCAAGGGCGCGCCGGTCATCACCGTCAAGCCGAACGCCGTGGCCCCCGAGGCCGCCCCGGCCGCCGGCGCGGTCGAGAACGTGTCGGTGGAGTTCACCGGCAACGCCGCCAAGGTCGTCTCCCGCACCCCGCGCGTCTCGACCGGCCGCCCGGAGCTGACCGAGGCCGCCATCGTCGTCTCCGGCGGCCGCGGCGTCGGTGCCGCCGAGGGCTTCGGCGTCGTCGAGGAGCTC
>NZ_JAQYXB010000040.1:0-211 GCF_036322405.1 Streptomyces sp. SP17BM10
CCGCCCTCGCGGCCCGGCTCCACGAGCTGCGCGAGGCGGACCGGCTGCGCCACGTCGTCGACCTGGTCCGCACCGAGGCCGCCGCCGTCCTCGGCCACGCCTCACCGCAGGCCGTCGCCGCCGACCGGGACTTCCACGACCTCGGCATCGACTCCCTCACGGCACTCGAACTGCGCAACCGCCTGACCGCCGTCACCGGCCTGCGCCTGCC
>NZ_JAQYXB010000041.1:0-385 GCF_036322405.1 Streptomyces sp. SP17BM10
CCGCCCACCAGGCCCAGGCCGACGAGCACACCGCCGCCGCGACCGCCTCGCGCGCCGTCGCGGAGGAGGCCACCAAGAAGGCCGGCCGCAGCAAGCTGGTGCTCGCCGCGCTGGGCACAACCCGGGCAGCCGAGCAGGGCCTGGCCCGCGCGGCCGTCCAGTAAGCCCTCCACCAGGAGCGGGCGGGGTCCCGCGGCGCGCCGTCCGCGGCGCTCTCATCCGGCCGCGTGCGCGAGGGCGCCCACCAGCCGGTGAAGAAAACACACAACACCCACCCACCCACCCAAAACAAACCCCCCAAAACGACCCCACCCACCCCAAAACAAAAAAACAAACAAACACAGCCCCCCACCCACACACACAACACAAAAACAAAAAATACAAA
>NZ_JAQYXB010000042.1:0-282 GCF_036322405.1 Streptomyces sp. SP17BM10
ACTCCCCGGAGGTGGCCGGGGGTCTGGGGGCAGCGCCCCCGGGATCGGTGACGCCCGCCGACGCACCTTCCGGCGGCAGGGCAGGGGAGACGGCCGGGAGGGGAGGACCGCCCGCCCGTTTTCCAACTCGTCACGTGACGTGTTTTGAGGGGCGGTCCGGTCAGTGCGGGGTGGGCGGGGCGGCGTTGGCGCTGGCGAGGAGCGAGGCCAGGGGTTGGCCGGTGGGCAGGGGGAGGGGGGTGTGGGTGGCGGCCGGCGGTGAGAACGGCGGCGGCACGTTGA
>NZ_JAQYXB010000043.1:0-324 GCF_036322405.1 Streptomyces sp. SP17BM10
CCAACCCGCCACCCACCCGACACCCCTGACGCAGACCTCCCCGCCGACAATGACCGCATCGCGTGTTGCTCGCTGACCCCGTGGCTGCGCGGGTCGTTTGACACTGTGGCGGGAGCGTGCGCCCCGGTGGCAAGTAGCAGCCACCCCCGCCCCTACCTCCCCGCCGCCGCCGGCAGCCGCGATCCACCCGCGTGACGGGAGTTCCGACGTGTGCTCTTCCGATCTCGCAAGGTGCTGCTCGGGCTGGCCGGCGACGGCGGAAAGAAAAAACGGGGGGGGGGGGGGGGGGGGGGGGGGGGGGGGGGGGGGGGGGGGGGGGGGGGG
>NZ_JAQYXB010000044.1:0-230 GCF_036322405.1 Streptomyces sp. SP17BM10
ACTCCGACCACCGTGCCGTCGGCGTTCACCCGCCACTGCTGGTTCGCGGCGCCGGTGCAGGTCCAGATCTGCACCCGGGTGCCGGCTGCGGTGGCGTGGCCCGGCACGTCCAGGCACTTGTCGCCGTACACGGTCAGCTGGTCGCCGGCCGTCGACGTCCACTGCTGGTTGGCCCCGCCCGAGCAGTCGTAGACCTGCAGGGACGTGCCGTCGGCCCGGCCGAAGTTCGG
>NZ_JAQYXB010000045.1:0-711 GCF_036322405.1 Streptomyces sp. SP17BM10
ACTCCTCGGCGCGGCCGGTCAGGCTGCCGCCCTCGGCGGTCACCCGCGCCAGCGTGGCGGGCGCGCTCCAGGCCTGCTCCGCCAGCCGCGCGGCCGGGACGGAGCCGAAGTGCGGCCGCTGCGGCAGCACCCACGGATCCGCGCGGTACACCTCCAGACCGGCCGCCGTCATCGGACCGTCGAGCAGGCCGTTGGTGCTGTCGAGCACCACGGCCGGCACGCGGCCGCCGCTGCCCAAGCCCTCGAGCCAGGCCATGAGTTCGGCGACGTCGGCGGCGCCCCAGCGGCTCGGCTCGGCCGCCCTGCGCCCGGCGCCGTCGACGACCTCGACCTCGTAGCCCGCGCCCGTCCAGGCGACGCCGGCGTAGCGCGCGCTCACTCCTCCCCCAGGGCGAGCGCGGCGGTGACGACCAACTGCTCGACGCCGCGCAGGAATTGCTCCATTCCCGCGCGCGTGATGATCGCCGGGTCGGCGGTCATGGCGAGGTCCAGGACACCGGGGGCGGTCAGCACGTCGACCGCCATCGAGACGTTCGCGCGGGGCAGGAAGTCCGTCGGCCAGCTCAGTTCGGTGCGCGTCGCCAGGTCGGCCAGCGCCTCCTTCGGGCGCTCGACGGTGTCGAACGGCCCGCTGCCCGGGTCCCGGGTGTCGTTCCACCAGTACGAGTGGTCGGCAGCCTCGCCGCGCTCCACGAGGCCCGCCACCTCCCG
>NZ_JAQYXB010000047.1:0-335 GCF_036322405.1 Streptomyces sp. SP17BM10
GGTGCGGGTCTCGGTGGCGGGGGTGCCCAGGCAGCCGCCCTGCCAGGAGAGGGAGGCGACGGCGGCGATCTCGGTGGTGCCGTTCCTGTCACGCAGCAGCGGGGCTCCGGTGTCGCCCGGGCAGCCGGGGGACTGGCCGGCGGCGGGCGCGGGGTCGACCGAGGCCGCGGCCACGGCGCCGACGGTGTGCGTGGCGGTGTGGAGATTGAGCTGCGCCCAGTCGGTGGCGGTGCTTCCGTAGACGGCCACGCGCTGGCTCTCCCCGGCGGTCGGGTCTGTGGCGACCACGGTCGCGGGGGTGATGCCGTCCAGCGGGGTGGCCAGGCGGGCCATGA
>NZ_JAQYXB010000048.1:0-324 GCF_036322405.1 Streptomyces sp. SP17BM10
CGGTGTTCTGCTGGCCCGGGCTCGGCGGCTACCCCATGAGACAGCGGCTTCTCGCCACCCGGCTCGACCTGCCGTCGCCGATCCTGGCCGAGCTGGCCTACGGCATCAACCACGCCGAGACCGCCAACCCGACCATCGACGAGATGGTCGCCCGGGACAACGAACTGATCCGCGGGGTCCAGCCCCAGGGCCCCTACAAGCTGTTGGGCTACACCATCGGCCCCCGGGTCGCGTTCGAGGTCGCCAACCAGCAGGAGCCCCCCCGCGAGCACGTCGACCAGGTGATACTCCAGGCGCCCGGCAAGCCCCCCGTGGAGGCACACC
>NZ_JAQYXB010000049.1:0-274 GCF_036322405.1 Streptomyces sp. SP17BM10
CGCCTCCGCCGACAAGCCGGCCGCCGGGCCGGGCGCCGCGCTGTTCAACCCGGCCAGCAAGCGCTGCCTGAACGTCGCCGGCCCGGGCCCGACCTGGGACAACAAGACCCCGGTCATCCTGTTCGACTGCGTCCCCGGCGCGGGCAACGAGCAGTTCCAGCTGACGGCCTCGGGCCAGCTGTACAACCCGGCCAGCAAGCGCTGCGTCAACGTCTCGGGCGCCGGTCCGACCTGGGGCAACCTCACCCCGATCATCCTGTTCGACTGCGTCAAC
>NZ_JAQYXB010000050.1:0-315 GCF_036322405.1 Streptomyces sp. SP17BM10
AGGAGTGTATGCTCTAGCTGATTTTTGTTTTTTTTTTTTTTGTTTTTTTTGTTTTTTTTGTTTTGTGTTTTGGTTTGTTTTGTTTTTTTTGTGTTTGTTGTTTTTTGGTTGTTTTTTTTTGTGTTTGTTTGTTTTGTGTGTGTGTGGGTGTTTTGTGTTTTTTTTTTTTTTTTTTTTTTTTGGTGTGTTTTGGGGGGTGTTTTTTTTTTTTTTTTTTTTTTTTTTTTTTTTTTTTTTTTGTTCTTTTTTTTTTTTTTGTTTTGTTTTGGGGTCATTTGGGGGGTTTTTTTTTTTTTTTTTTTGGGGGGGCCCCCC
>NZ_JAQYXB010000051.1:0-374 GCF_036322405.1 Streptomyces sp. SP17BM10
ACGAGGTCGGCCTGGCGGGCGCGTGGACGGCGGTCGACTCGGTGGTGGCGCGCCCGGCGCGCACCGCGGGCACGGTCGTCAAGGACGAGGGCGAGGGCGGCAAGCAGCTCGCCGCCTTCCTCGCCGACCAGAAGTTCATCTGAGCCGCGCCCCCCACATCCCGCCCCAGCGAAACACGGAGACATAGAGCAATGGCTGAGATCCTCGTCCTGGTCGACCACGCCGACGGCGCCGTCCGCAAGCCGGCCCTGGAGCTGCTGACCCTGGCCCGCCGCATCGGCGAGCCGTCGGCCGTCGTCCTCGGTGCCGGTGGTGCCGCGGCCGACATCGCCGCCAAGGCCGCCGAGTTCGGCGCCGCCAAGGTGTACGTCGCC
>NZ_JAQYXB010000052.1:0-477 GCF_036322405.1 Streptomyces sp. SP17BM10
ATCGTGGTGCAGCAGGCCCGCGGCGCCGGCGGGGGCGCCCGCCTGGCGCGCGCCCCCGGCGCGGGGGAGGTCGCGCCCCGGGGCAGGCTGCCGCCAAGCGGGACCGCTGCGCCCGACCGGGCCCGCGCCGAGCCCGAGCAGCGGCGGCGCGCCGGGGCGGCCCGCAGCCGCTCGCCCCCGCCCCGGCGCCCGGCGCCGCAGAAGACGACGCCCCGGCCGCCGACGCCGCCGCCGGCCCCGCGCCCGCGCGGCTACGACGACCCGCGCGACCGCGGCCAGGGCATGGGCAAGTAGCCGGCCTGGCCGGTCTCCGGGGGTACCAGGGCCGCGTGCCGCGCCCAGGCCCCACGCCCACCTCGGCACGCCCCGGCGCGCTCGGCGGGCGGGGGCCCGGCCCGCCGTTCGCGGCGGGCCGCCCCGCCCCCGCGCGCGGCCGGGGCGAGCCGGACGCCGCCCGGCCAGCCAACCACCACCAAC
>NZ_JAQYXB010000053.1:0-352 GCF_036322405.1 Streptomyces sp. SP17BM10
GGGGGGGGGGGGGTGGAGCGGGCGGGGGCCCGCGGGAGCGGGCGACGCAGCCGCACGGGATGGGCGGGTGGGTGGCCCGCACCCCGCGCGGCGGACCCCCCCGGGTCGGGGGGCGGGGGGGGGGGGGGGGCGGGGGGGGGCGGGGGCGGGGGGGGGGGGGCGGGGCGAGGAGCGGCGCCCCGCCCCGACACCCCAAACCACGACACACAACCGACACAACCACCCCCACCCCCCCCCCCCCACCACCAACAAAAAAACCACCCCCAAAGCCAGAACACCCCGCGCCCCCCCCCCCCCAAACCACAAACGCGCCACCCCCACACACAAAACAAAACCCAAAAAAAAACACCAA
>NZ_JAQYXB010000054.1:0-306 GCF_036322405.1 Streptomyces sp. SP17BM10
ATGGTGGCGGCGCCGGTGCCGGTGGCGGAGGCCGTGCGGCGACCGCCGGGCAGGAGGGCGCGGAACATCGTCGGCACCTCACCGCGCGGGCGGGCACCGGCGGCCATGCGGCCGGTCGCGACGTGGTACGGCTCGTCGTCGGCCATGGCGGCGTCGAGGAGCGCGCGGCCGTCCTCCTCGGCGAGGGGCGGGACTCCGGAGGCGTGGATGCGGTGCAGGTCGGTTTCGGAGAGCGTCCCCGTCATGCCGGCGGTCGGCATCCAGGCGCCCCAGCCGAGGGACTGGGCGGCGAGGCCCTGGTGGCGG
>NZ_JAQYXB010000055.1:0-5381 GCF_036322405.1 Streptomyces sp. SP17BM10
CCGAAGCACCTGGACGAGAAGGTCGCGCGTCTGCACCTGGACGCGCTGGGCGTGAAGCTGACCACGCTGACCCAGGAGCAGGCCGACTACATCGGCGTCCCGGTCGAGGGCCCGTACAAGGCGGAGCAGTACCGCTACTGATGCGGTGACACCCGTACGTCGGTGGCCGGCACCCCCCGTGGGTGCCGGCCACCGGCGCGTTCGGGCGACTCGGCAGACTCAGGGGACGACGACGTCCGTCGTCCACTTGGTGTCGTCCGGGCCGAGGGACTTGATGTGGGCGAGCAGCCAAGGCAGGCCGCCGAGTTGCTCCAGGCTGGCGGGAACGCCGGACCCGGCCCCGACGGAGATGCTCAGCCCGTTTTGAACGGTGGTCACCGGCGGGTGCGGGTCGATGTAGGGGGACCCGGCCGTGTCGGTGTAGGTGGGCGTGGGGGTGGGGACGGTCCCGTTGCCCTGCACGCTGACCGAGACGGTCTTGTCGCCGTCCCGGAACATCAGCCACAGGAGCCAGCCGTTCGACCCGCTCGTGTCCGGCCGCAGCAACTCGGCGTCGGTGGGCTTGAGCGGCTCGGGCAGGCCGGTGACCTGCACCGGCAGGGGGACGTTCCACTGGCCGAAGCGCACGTCGGCGGCCGCTTTGTGGAGGACCTCGTTGGTGACCTCCGCCGGCTCGTTGCCGTAACCGGTGATCTCGGCCCAGCGGCCCGAGGCCGTCTGCCAGCGCAGTGTGGGCTGGGAGCGCGAGGACCCGTCGGGTACCACCCAGTAGGCATCCCGACCGTTGACCGGGTCGGCATCGACCTTGACGAGCTTCCCGTACGACGTGGTCATCGGTGGCTCGGAGCCGGCCGGGTACAACTGGACGATGATGCGTGAGGGGTCGTCGCGGCCGACGGCGCGGGCTTCCGCCTGGTAGCCGTGGTAGCTCTTGATGTAGCCGACGCTCTGTTCACCGTGCGCCCAGTCGGGCAGCCAGCCGAAGTGGACCTCGGTGGTCAGCGGGTCGAAGCCGACAGGAGTCGGCGTCGTGGTCGGTGACGCGGACGGTGACGGCGAGGTGGTCACCGTCGGTGCCGCGGGCGGTGCGGGGGTGGCGGACGTGCCTCCCGGTGCCAGCAGGGCGGTGGTCGTCACCACTGCGACCGCCACGGCGGCGATGGCACTGACCGTGGCCCGCCTGCGGCGGCGCAGTCGGGAGGTGCCCTCGGTGATGGACCGCACGGCGTGGAAACCCGGGGGCGGTGCCGGACCGTCGGCCAGCGCCATCAGGCGGGCGGCCAGCTCGTCGTGATCGTTGATGGTCATGGCGTCCTCTCTGCGACGGCGGGGCGGGCGACGAGCATGGTGCGGAGGGTCTCCAGCCCGCGTGAGCTCTGGCTCTTCACGTTGCCGGGGGAGCAGCCCAGGGTCTCGGCGGCCTGGTCGACGGTCAGGTCGCAGTAGTAGCGCAGGACGACCGTGGCGCGTTGGCGTGGCGGCAGTGCGGCCAGGGCCTGGCGGAGGTCGAGCGAGGCGTCCAGGTCGATGCTCGCGGCGGCCGTCTCGGGTTCGGCCTCCCGGCGGACCGTGCGGCGCCACCACGAGGTGCGCTGCTCGCCCAGGAACACGTTGACCAGCACCCGCCGGGCGTAGCCGTCCAGGTTCTCCACCCGCCCGGCCCGCGCCCAGTTCACGTACAACCTGGTCGTGGTCTCCTGCACCAGGTCGTCGGCCCGGTGCCAGTCCCCGCACAGCAGATAGGCGACCTTCCGCAGCCAACCGCTCCTGGAGGCCACGAACTCGGTGAACTCCGCGTCGTGCGTCTGCCTCGCCATCTGCACCCCCCTTCGTCGTGTCGGCGGCGTCTCTCCCGCGCCGTCCGTCTCCCTAATGCCGGCACCGCTCCGGAAGGTTGCATGCCGATCGGTCACGGGCGTCCACGTAGGCTTCGGCCATGCCCAACGGCCGGTACTCGCTCCACGACACCCACGACCACGTGCTGCTCGGTGAGGAGCGGTTCAGCTGCGCTCCCGGGCCGGCCGGCTGGCGGTACGTCTCCAAGACCTACGCCCCGGACGGCCGGGTGGCCGGCACCGTCGACCTCACGCTGGACTCGCGCGCCCGGCCGCTGCGGATGGAGCTGCGGGCAGGTGGATGGCAGGTCCGCGGCGGGGCGGTCGACGGGGTGGCGTGGGTGCGCACGGACGCGGCCGACCCGGGCGGCGAGCACGCGGTGGAGGGCCACGACCGCGCCCACGGGTTCACCGGGCGTTCGCCGGCGTTCCTGGTCGCGACCGCCCGGCTGCTGCGGCTGCGGGAGGGCGCGAGCGCCCGGGTGCGGCTGGTGGCGTTCACCGAGCCGGTGCTGGCGCCGCGCACCTTCGACCAGGGGTGGTTGCTGGAGGGGACCGACACGCACGAGACGGACTCCGGGCCGCTGCTCGTCGAGCGGTACCAGGTGGCGGACCTGGAGACGGGGGAGCAGCAGGTGGTACATCTGGCCGGGGACGTGGTGCTGGCGGCGGACGGGATCGAGCTGGAGGAACTGGAGTCGCCGCCGAACGCCTGGCCGGTCGAGTTCGGGGGGTAGGGCGCGGGTCAGGCGGGCGGGGCGAAGCCCATGTCGTTGGGCTGGGGGGTGGCGGGCGGTGCCGGGGGCGCGGCCGGGGCTGCGGGGGTCAGGGGCGCTGCCGGGGGCATCGGCGCCTGCGGGGCCCGGGCTCCTTGCATGGTCGGGTTGACCTGGGTGGTCGGGTTGACCTGCGTGGTCGGGTTGACCTGGGTGGTCGGGTTGACCTGCGTGGTCGGGTTGGCCTGCGGGACCGCCGCCGGCCCGTACGCCTGGGCGCGCGTCCACTCGCGACGCTGGCGCTCGGTGAGCACGGCGCCGAGGTAGGCGGCCGGGTGCACGCCGGGCGGCACCTCGTGGGCCGTCCTGGCGGCGAGGTCGGCGGCCAGCCGGGCGGACAGCTGGTGTGCCACGGTCGGGTCCAACTGGCCGATCCGGCCGAGCAGTTGGCGGATCGCGAGCCAGAGCGGCTCGGGGACGGGCGAGAGGTCCATCGTGACCAGCTCGTGCCCCATCGACTGCAGCAGCCGCGGATGCACCGGCGGCAGCGCGACCGCCGTTCCGCCGCCCGGCGCGCGCTCGCGGACGACCAGCGTCCCGGCGAAGATGTCGCCCAGCCGTTTGCCCTCCGAATTCACCACCGAGCAGATCACCGCGGGTGCGCCGCTCAGCGTGATCAACTCGAAGAAGCCGGTCAGGCCACGCACCAGTGCGTGCCGGAACCGCACCGGACCGCCGTCGCCGCGGACCACCCGCAGGCCGAGCGCGGCCTTGCCGAGCGAACGCCCGTGGCTGAACGTCTCGACCATCACCGGGACGCCGACCAGGAAGAACACCATCAGCCCGAGCATGATGGCGGCCAGGGCGGCGCCGTCGAGGCCCGAGAGGACGACGCTGAGGACCAGCGAGGTGATCAGCAGGGCGGCGAACTCCACGGCCAGGTCGAGCGCGACCGCGAGCGCCCGGCTCGGGAGCTTCGCCGCGCGCAGGTCGAGGACGATCGCCTCACCGGTCACCAGGTCGCTCAAGACAGCCGTCCGTTCACGCTCGTTGAGGTCGCCGAGGCGGATGGACGCCGCGCTGCGGGACGTCCCGGACCGGCCCCCGCGACCCACCCACTGCCGTCCGATCCGCAGTCGCCAACATACGGCGCCCGGCGCTCGGACGGGAAGTGAGATCCCGGGGGCCACGGCGTCGGTCCCTCCTGGCATGCTGGGCCCGCACGTGTCCGTACGTCTTCGCCCGCCCGACCCCGCCCGACCGCCCCGCGTGGGTGCGGCCGCCCCGCGCGGCCCAGCGCCTCACGTCGACCATGGAGCCGCCGCATGGACCTGGACGTCTTCGTCGCCACCCACCAGGGGGAGTGGAACCGGCTGGACGCCCTCGCCCGCGAGCGTCGGCTCAGCGGGGAGGAGGCGGACGAACTGGTCACCCTGTACCAGCGGGCCACCGGCCACCTGGCCAAGGTGCAGGCCGCCGCGCCCGATCCGACGCTCGTGAGCCGGCTGACCGCACTGGTGTCCCGCGGGCGGGCCGCCGTCACCGGCACCCGCAGCAGCGGCTGGCAGGACGTGGCGCGGTACTACACGGTGAGCTTCCCGGCGGCCCTGTACCGGTCCCGCCGGTGGTGGCTGCCGGTCGCGGTCGTCTCGCTGGTCGCCACCGCGGTGATCGCCTGGTGGGTCGCCAACCACCCCGAGGTCCGCAACAGCATCGCCTCGCCCGAGATGCTGCGCCAGATGACCCGCCCCGGCGGCGAGTACGAGGCGTACTACTCGGACCGCCCGGCGAGCTCGTTCGCGGCCCAGGTCTGGACGAACAACGCCTGGATCGCCATCAAGTGCCTGCTGTTCGGGATCGCGCTCGGCATCCCCGTGATCTTCGTGATGTGGTCGAACGTCCTCAACCTCGGCGCGGGGATCGGCCTGATGGCCTCCGCGGGCCGGCTCGACGTCTTCCTCGGCCTGCTCATCCCGCACGGCCTGCTGGAGCTGACCGCCGTCTTCGTCGCCGGCGGCCTCGGCCTGCGCCTGGGCTGGACGGTGATCGACCCGGGGCCGCGCACCCGGACGACGGCGCTCGCGGAACAGGGCCGCTCCATCATCGGCATGGCCATCGGCATGGCGACGGTGCTGGCGGTCTCCGGCGTCCTCGAAGCCTTCGTAACCCCGTCGGGCCTGCCCACCTGGGCCCGCATATCGATCGGCGTCGTCGCGGAGACCGCCTTCCTCCTCTACGCCCTGGTGCTGGGGAAGAAGGTCGCGGCCGACGGCGAGACCGGAGACCTGGACGCGGCCGACCGGGCGGACCTGCAGCCGGTCGCCGCCTGAGGCGGATGTGATCACCAGGCCCCTGACCTGCTACTCTTCCTGAATCCCGGCCGGACCATTGACGTGGTACCGGTGGGCTAGTAGGTTTGAACGGTTGGGACTGACTGGACAACGGTCGGGCCCGGGCGTTAGTGTCTACGACACCGCCGAATCGAGGTGAGCGCGTTTCACGAAATGCGCGCCCTCCGACGAAGCAAATCCCGCGAACTGAGCAACACGAAGGCTTTGATAAGCTTTCGAGCGAAGTTGCAGGAAATCCCCCCAGCGGGAATCGGACGAAAGAAACTCCGGGAAAACGGAGCGGAAAACGTCTGGTAGGCTGGAAACACGGAAGAACGAAGCGCCCGGAGGGCACGCTGAAAGGCGGCTCGAAGGAAGCGTCCGTTCCTTGAGAACTCAACAGCGTGCCAAAAGTCAACGCCAGATATGTTGACATCCCCGGCCTCGATCGTCTGATCGGGGTTGGAGATTCCTTTTGAAATAAACACTAGCGAGGACGC
>NZ_JAQYXB010000057.1:0-420 GCF_036322405.1 Streptomyces sp. SP17BM10
CCCCCCCCCCCCCCCCCCCCCCCCCCCCCCCCCCCCCCCCCCCCCCGCCCGGTTTTGCCAGGAACGCGCCCTCGCCGACGGTGATCGGAAGTGCACACGACGGAACACCAGTCACGCTGGTGGCTCGCGGGAGCCGGGCGGCGCCGTGCGCGCGGCGGGGGTCTGGGGGGGGGGGGGGGGGGGGGGGGGGGGGGGGGGGGGGGGGGGGGGGGCGCCCGCGTGCGTCTGTATCGCGGGCGCGGGGGGCCGCCGGGCCCTGGGCGCTGGGGGTGGGGACCCCCCGCCCGCGGTGCGGGGGCGCCCCCCCCGGGCGGGGGGCCGCCGGGGGGGCCGGGGGGGGGGGGGTCGGGGGGCGCTAACGGGGGGCGCCGGGCGGTGGGGGGCGGCGCGTGGGGAGGGGCAGCCGGCGCCCGCCCCCCG
>NZ_JAQYXB010000058.1:0-557 GCF_036322405.1 Streptomyces sp. SP17BM10
AAACAACCGTGATTCCGGGAGTAGTGGCGAGCGAAACTGGATGAGGCTAAACCGTTTTGGTGTGAGACCCGGCAGGGGTTGCCATTGCGGGGTTGTGGTAGTGAGCTTCAGTCGTCTGCCGGCGGCTGGGCGAGTCAGAAACCGTATGGGTAGTCGAAGGACATGCGAAAGGTCCGGCGTAGAGGGTAAGACACCCGTAGACGTAATCTGTGCGGCTTGCTTGCTCATTTCCCAAGTTGCACGTGGCCCGAGAAATCCCGTGTGAATCTGGCGGGACCTCCCGCTAAGCCTAAATAGTCCCTAGTGTCCGATAGCGGTTAGTACCGTGAGGGTATGGTGAAAAGTACCGGGGGAGCGGAGAGCAATAGTACCTGAAACCGTGTGCATTCAAGCCGTGGGAGCGTCGTTCATCAGCTTGCTGGTGGGCCGTGACTGCGTGCCTTTTGAAGAATGAGCCTGCGAGTTTGCGGTGTGTAGCGAGGTTAACACGTGTGTGGTAGCCGTAGCGAAAGCGAGTCCGAATTGGGCGTTTGAGTTGCATGCCCAAGACCCGAAGC
>NZ_JAQYXB010000059.1:0-224 GCF_036322405.1 Streptomyces sp. SP17BM10
CCCCCCCCCCCCCCCCCCCCCCCCCCCCCCCCCCCCCCCCCCCCCCCCCCCCCCCCCCACGCGCAGCCACGCCCACGACGGCATCCGCGATCCAAGGCGGAGGCTTCCGTCGTGACGACCGCCCCTCCGGTGGTGGCTTCCGCCGCGAAGACCGCCCGTCCGAAAAAGGGGGGGGGGGGGGGGGGGGGGGGGGGGGGGGGGGGGGGGGGGGGGGGGGGGGGGGG
>NZ_JAQYXB010000060.1:0-606 GCF_036322405.1 Streptomyces sp. SP17BM10
AGTACGGCCGCGGTGAGCCCGGCCACGCAGCGGACGCCGCCGGCGTACGCTTCCGCGGCCTCGCGGAGGGCGGCCGTCTCGGCGGCCGTGCGCTTCGTCAGCTCTTCGGCGCCCTGTTCGGCCTGCTCGCGCGCGGCCCGCGCGGCGGCCAGCTGCTCCGCGGGCTCCTCGCGCTCGCGCTGGAGTCCGGCGGCGGCCTCCTCGTGCTCGCGCCGGGTCTCCTCGCGCAGCGCGGTGGCGACCGTCTCGGCCTCGCCCCGGGTGCGGGCGGCCTCGAGCAGTTCCTCGGCCTCGGCGCGCTGGGCGGCCGCCGCGGTGGGGGGGCGCTCGGTGAGCTCCGCGGCGGCCTGCACGGCGTCCGTCCGGGCGGGGGCGGCGTACGCATCGGCGGCGGCGCGGGGGGGGGGGGGGGGGGGGGCGGGGCGGGGGCGGCCCCGGCGCGCGGCCGCGCCGGGCCCCGGCGGCCCCCGCCCGGCCCCGCGCGCCCCCCCCCCCGCGGCCCCCGCCCCCGCCGCCCAGCAGCGCCCGCCCGCCGCCGCCCAGGCAGGCATGGAGGCCCGCGAGCACGCCGCCGCCGACCCGCCGCTGGCCGCCGAGCAGGCCGAG
>NZ_JAQYXB010000061.1:0-519 GCF_036322405.1 Streptomyces sp. SP17BM10
GGGGGGGGGGGGGGCCCCCCCCCCCCCCCCCCCCCCCCCCCCCCCCCCCCCCCCCCCCCCCCCCCCCCCCCACCACCCCAAAACACACCAAAAAACAACACAACCAAAAAAAAAAACAAAAACGAGAAAAAAAAAACACCCCCAAAAACAAACAACAACAAACACAAAACACAAACCCAAAAAACCCCACCAAAAAAAAAAAAAACCCCCCCCCACCCAAAAAAAAAAAACCCAAACCCACAACCCCCCCAAACCACAAACAAAACGCACACACACACCACCCCCCCACCCCCCCCCCCCCCCACCCACCCCCCCCGCGCCCCCACCCCCACCCCCCCGCAGAAAACACACAACCCCAACAACAAAAACAACAACAAAAAAAACAAAAAAAAAAAAAAAAAAAACAAAAAACACCCCCCCCCCCACACCAAAAAAAAAAAAAAAAAACACCCACACACACCCCACCACACAACAACCAAAACCAGAAAAAAAAAAAACAAACACAAACCACAACACACA
>NZ_JAQYXB010000062.1:0-370 GCF_036322405.1 Streptomyces sp. SP17BM10
AGCCGGCATACCAGATCCACCCGAGTGACTGGAGTTCCGCCGGGAGCGCTTCCGATCGGGCCCGGCGCGGCCGCCGACGCCGCGTACCTGCGTTCCGGGCTGGACGACACGGCCGACGCGACGGACCGCCTCGTCGCCGGCCTCGCGCTCGGCGAGGTCGGAGGCTCGGACGCGCACGACGAGGCCTGCGCACGCTTCGCCCAGCCCGCCGCCGCCGTCGCCGCCAAGGGCGTCGCGGACACCGCCTTCTACCGGTGGCACGCCCTGCCCGGCCACAACGCGGTCGGCGGCGACCCCGCCCGCCCCGGGCTGCACCCCGCGGACTTCCACGACTGGTGCCGGTACCTGGAACGCGCCTGGCCGCACAGCA
>NZ_JAQYXB010000063.1:0-377 GCF_036322405.1 Streptomyces sp. SP17BM10
CCCCGGCCCCGGTCGCCGCTCCGGCCCCCGCCGCCCCGGCTGCCCCGGTTGCCGCTCCGGCCCCGGCCGCCCCGGCCGGCGACGCCACCCCGGTCCTGCTGCCCGCGCTGGGCGAGTCGGTCACCGAGGGCACCGTCACCATCTGGCTCAACGCCAACGGTGAGAAAGACGGGCGGGTAGGGCAGGAGGTGGCCGTCGACTCGAGCTCTCTCTGGTCGCAGAAACCTTAACAGGGGGGGGGCGCCCGCCACGCACACCCCCCCACAAAACAACTACAAAAAAAACCACAAAAACACAAACCACAAAAAACCAAAAACACCAACACACAAAACACAACCCACAACACACCCCAACCAAACAACCAAAACCAAAACAAA
>NZ_JAQYXB010000064.1:0-405 GCF_036322405.1 Streptomyces sp. SP17BM10
GGGGGGGGGGGGGGGGGGGGGGGGGGGGGGGGGGGGGGGGGGGGGGGGGGGGGGGGGGGGGGGGGGGGGGGGGGGGGGGGGGGGGGGGGGGGGGGGGGGGTGGGGGGGCGCGAGACACTCGATAATTTAAGAAACGACCCTGCCGCACAGGCAAACCCCCGCCCAGGGTGTTGGGGTGTGTGCGAAACCAGACAATACAAACACACACACCCCCACCACCCCCACCCCGAGGGCCACAACCAGCACGCCCACGGCTCGCTCCACCACTACACCGAGATGGACCCCTCGATGGCCTGGGCGGCGGGGGCGATCGTCTCCACCAACAGCGACCTCAACGCGTTCTTCACCGCGCTCCTCGGCGGCCGGCTCCTGCCCGCGGCGCAGCTCGCCGAGATGCGCACCACC
>NZ_JAQYXB010000065.1:0-208 GCF_036322405.1 Streptomyces sp. SP17BM10
AGCACGCCGCCAGCGTTCGTCCTGAGCCAGGATCAAACTCTCCGTGAATGCTTACCCGTCATCGGGCTCACACCCGCGTTGAGCGGCACGGCAACCACCGGAATAAGGTGATCCCGCGCACTGCGTCCTCGCTAGTGTTTACTTCAAAAGGAATCTCCAACCCCGATCAGACGATCGAGGCCGGGGATGTCAACATATCTGGCGTTGA
>NZ_JAQYXB010000066.1:0-322 GCF_036322405.1 Streptomyces sp. SP17BM10
CAGATCGAGGCGGTCTTCTTCCCCTACTGCCGCCACGGGGGCACCGTCTACCCGCGCCTCGACGACACCCCGTGCGCCGGCGGGGGCCTCCTGCACGCCTGGATCGCCTCGTGGGGCGGGCCCGACGTCTGGCCGATGGGCCGGCCCAGCGCCTTCGCCGGCCACCGCGACGAGCCCGTGGGGGCGCCCGTTCCGGGTGCGGTGTGGGGGGCCCGGGGGGGTGGGGGGGGGGGGGTGGGGCCCCCCCGGGGGGGGGGGGGGGGGGCCCGGCCCGCCGGTGAAGTCCGGCCAGGAGCCGGGGTCGGTGTGGTCGTTGTCGGGG
>NZ_JAQYXB010000067.1:0-346 GCF_036322405.1 Streptomyces sp. SP17BM10
GATGTCAACATATCTGGCGTTGACTTTTGGCACGCTGTTGAGTTCTCAAGGAACGGACGCTTCCTTCGAGCCGCCTTCCAGCGGGCCCTCCGGGCGCTTCGTTCTTTCGTGTTTCCAGCTTATCAGACGTTTTCCGCTCCGCTTCCGGGGCTTCGTTCGTCCAACTCGCCGGTGTCTTCCGGGACTTGACGGCCCGTCCGACGTTTCAAACTCTAGCCGATCCCCGCTCCGAAAAGCGAATCCAGCCGAAGTCCGACCGCAACCCAATAAAACGCACACGCCGAATACGCACCAGGCCGCGACAAGACAAGACGCGACCCGGCCCGAGCTGGGAAGTGGTGTTTCA
>NZ_JAQYXB010000068.1:0-330 GCF_036322405.1 Streptomyces sp. SP17BM10
GGGCAAACACCAACCCACAAAAAAAAAAAAAAAAACAACAACCAAAACAAAAACCAACCCCCCCCCCCCCCCCAAAAAAAAAAAAAAAAAAACACCCCCACCCCCACAACCCCCCCCCACCAACAAAAAAACAAAAAAAAAAAAAAAAAAAACAACCCCCCCCCCCCCCCCAAAAAAAAAAAAAACACCCCCCCCCCACACCCAACCCACCCCAAAAAAAAAAACAACAAAACCAAACAACAAAACAAACAAACAACAAAAACCACCCCCCCCCCCAACCCCAAAAAAAAAAAAAAACAAACAACAAAAACCAACAACACCAAACACCAA
>NZ_JAQYXB010000069.1:0-331 GCF_036322405.1 Streptomyces sp. SP17BM10
CGGGGCGGTGACGGTGAAGGTGAACGGGGCCTTCAGGTCGGGCTGTTCGAAGTTGGCGAAGACGCGGCGGGCGTCGGCCGGTTCGTAGTATATACGCAGCGGTGCGGGGGGGGGGGGGGGGGGGGGGGGGGGCGGGGTGCGGGTGGACGGGGCGCGGCGGCCCGCCACCGGCGGGGGCCGGCGCCCCGCGCCCCCGCCCGCCCGCCGCCCCGCCCGGCCCCCCCCCACGCCACCGCGGGCGAGGCCCAGACACTCCTCCATCTGCCGCAGGAACGTCCGCGCGTACCCCAGCGACGGGTCCTTCAACCGGTCCCTGGCCAGGATGAGCATC
>NZ_JAQYXB010000070.1:0-384 GCF_036322405.1 Streptomyces sp. SP17BM10
CCCGGGAATGCGAGAAGCCCCTGATCCGAAGGGATCAGGGGCTTCTCGTGAATGATTGTTCGGCGGCGTCCTACTCTCCCACAGGGTCCCCCCTGCAGTACCATCGGCGCTGTGAGGCTTAGCTTCCGGGTTCGGAATGTAACCGGGCGTTTCCCTCACGCTATGACCACCGAAACACTATGAAACTGTCGACCCGCCGACAAGGCGGTCGTTGTTTCAGAACAACACAGTGGACGCGAGCAACTGAGGACAAGCCCTCGGCCTATTAGTACCGGTCAACTCCACCCCTCACAGGGCTTCCATATCCGGCCTATCAACCCAGTCGTCTACTGGGAGCCTTACCCTCTCAAGGAGGTGGGAGTGCTCATCTCGAAGCAGGCTTCC
>NZ_JAQYXB010000071.1:0-2841 GCF_036322405.1 Streptomyces sp. SP17BM10
CTCGCCTTCGTCGAGCTCGTCTACACGATCGAGGACGCGGCCGGCATCGAGATCGACTTCGACACCATCGACATCGAGGACTTCCAGTCCCTCGCCACCATCCAGAAGGCGTTCTTCGCCTGAGCCCGAGGAGGGACCACCATGCACGCCGTTTCCTACACCGCCCAGTGGATGGCCGCCGCCCGCGCCCAGGAGTCCGAGCGCGAGGACGCCCTCTTCACCGACCCCCTCGCCCGCGACCTCGCCGCCCCCAAGGGCTTCGAACTGATCGAGCGCTACGCCGGCGGAGGCCTGCTGCCGTTCATCTCCATCCGCACGAAGTACCTCGACGACGCCATCCGCGGCATCCTCGCCGAGGGCGGCATCCAGCAGGTCGTCCTGATCGCCGCCGGCATGGACACCCGCGCCTTCCGCCTCGACTGGCCCGACGGCACCGAGCTCTACGAGGTCGACCACGGCCCCCTCATCACCGAGAAGCGCCGCCGACTCGACGCCCTCGGCGCCGAACCCCGCACCGACCGCCGCGAGGTCTCCGCCGACCTCACCCAGGACTGGCTGCCCACCCTCGAAGCCGCCGGCTTCGACCGCACCCGCCCCACCCTCTGGGTGGCCGAGGCCCTGACCTTCTTCCTCACCGACGAGCAGGCCGCGGGCTTCCTGCGGCTCCTCGCCTCGGCGAGCGCCCCCGGCAGCCGCCTCGCCTTCGACATCCTCGGCCGCGCGCTCCTGCGCAGCCCGTTCTCCAAGCCGTTCCTCGACACGCTCGCCGCCGACGGCACCCCGTGGATCTTCGGGACCGACGAGCCCGAGGAGTTCCTGACCGCCAACGGCTGGAAGGCCGTCGACGTCAGCGAGCCCGGCCAGCCCGGCGCCGGCCAGGGCCGCTGGCCCTACGACGTCCAGCCGCGCAACCGCCGCGGCGCCAACCGGCTCTGGCTCATCCGCGCCGAGATCGCCGCCTCGTGACGGGCGGACGGGCCGCCACCGGCGCGGACGCGGAGTAGCCGACCGTGTGGATAGGGGTCGACCTGCTCCACATCGGCGAGTTGGACCGGCTGCTCGGCCGGCCCTGGTTCCGGGCCTTCGCCTACGACGCGGCCGAGCTGGCCACCGCCGAGGCGTTCGGCCCCGAGCGGGCACGGGAGTTCCTGGCCGGGCGGTTCGCCGCCAAGGAGGCGGTGCTGAAGGCCCTCGGCACCGGCTTCACCGGCGGCATCCGGCCGCGGGACGTCGCCGTCCTGCGCTCGGACGGCGGCGCCCCGGTGGTCCGGCTGTCCGGCGCCGCCGCCGCCCGGGCGACCGGCCTCGGCGTGGCCGACGTCCAGGTGTCGATCACGCACAAGCGCGACCTCGTCCTCGCCGCGGCCCTCGCCCGGCCAGGGGCCTGAGAACGCCGGACCCGACGTCGAACTCCCGCCCACCGGCCGGTACTTCCCCACCACCGGCGGGCACCTCCCCCACCTCCGCCCGGCCCACCCTCCGGGCGGTGACGGGAGTTCGACGGCGGGCCCGGGCCGGCTCGCGGCGGGTCGGCGTCAGCCACCCCTCGCCGCCGTCGGCTCCGCCGGTGCGCCGGCGCGGCCCGCCCGGCCGCGGAGCCGTGGCCGGTGGTGAAGGACGCGACCCCGGCGACGATCAGCAAGGGCATCAGGTTCGCCGCCTGCCCGCCCAGCAGCAGCGCCGCCAGCAACGTTCCGGTGACGGGCAGCCGGATGACGCAGGCGCCCGCGGCGGCCAGGCCGACGGCGAGGGCGGGTGCGGTGCCGAAGCCGGGCACCGGCGCGCAGGCCACTCCGAGGGCCCGCACCGATCAGGATCGCCGGGAGCCCGGCGCCTGCGGGGCCGGGGTGCGCCGACCGGGCCGGGCCGTCGGCGGGTCCCGCCACGAGGGGGACGGGGGCGGCCGGGTCAGACCTTCCGGGAGTCCCCCAGCGCGCTCTCGATGCCCTGGACCATCCGCCACAGCGGCGCCTTGCGGCTGGCCACCAGGACGACGACGTCGTCCTGGTCGGCGTCGCCGGCGCCCTCGGCGGGGCGGTCGCTCCAGGTGTCGACGACGAAGGCCATCGCGGTGTCCACCTCGGCCACCCAGTCGCTCTCCCCGCCCGAGCGCAGCCAGGTCCGCAGGGCGTGGTTGTGCGCGGAGACGACGGCGGCGGCGATCACGTCGGCGCGCAGCGGCCCGTCCGGACGGTCGGCGAAGCGGCCGCGCAGGTAGGCCGCGAGGGTGTGCTCGTAGCGCCACACCACCGACAGCTCGTACGCCCGGAGGCCGGGCACCTTGCGGGTGAGCCGGTAGCGCTGGACGGAGAAGGACGGCTGTTCGGCGTACATCCGCAGGACGAGGCGGGCCGCGCCGCAGGCGTGCCGGACCGGGTCCTCCTCGCCCGTGCCGGAGTCCAGGAACTCCGTCATCTCGGCCAGGCTGCGCTCGTGGTCGGGGAAGACCACGTCCTCCTTGGCCGGGAAGTAGCGGAAGAACGAGCGCCTGCCGACCCCGGCGAGGGAGACGATGTCGTCGACGGTGGTCTGCTCGAAGCCGCGGTCCAGGAAGAGTTCGAAGGCCGCGGCCACGAGCGCCTCGCGCATCGCCGGCTTCGAGGGCCCGTCGTTCATGGGCAGGTCCTGCTCTTCCTTCTCGCTCATTCCCGGGAACTTACACCGCGGCGCGGCACCGGCCCCGAAGGGCCGGTGCGCTGTGTGTTACGGCAGGTTGCGGGCCATGACGATGCGCTGGACCTGGTTGGTGCCCTCGTAGATCTGCGTGATCTTCGCGTCACGCATCATCCGCTCCACCGGGTAGTCCCGCGTGTACCCGTACCCGCCCAGCAACTGGACCGC
>NZ_JAQYXB010000072.1:0-637 GCF_036322405.1 Streptomyces sp. SP17BM10
CCAGCTGACCGTGTACGGCGACAAGTGCCTGGACGTGCCGGGCCACGCCACCGCAGCCGGCACCCGGGTGCAGATCTGGACCTGCACCGGCGCCGCGAACCAGCAGTGGCGGGTGAACGCCGACGGCACGGTGGTCGGAGTGGAGTCCGGGCTGTGCCTGGACGTCACGGGCGCCGGTACCGCCAACGGCACGGCCGTGGAGATCTGGACGTGCAACGGCGGCAGCAACCAGAAGTGGGCGGGCCTGTCCGCATCGTCCCCGCCCGGCGGCAACTGTGCGCTGCCGTCGACCTACCACTGGTCCTCGACGGGTGCACTGGCCCAGCCCGCCAACGGATGGGCGTCGGTGAAGGACTTCACCGACGTCGTGGTCAACGGCAAGCACGTGGTCTACGCGTCGAACGTGAACGGTTCGTCGTACGGCTCGATGATGTTCAGCCCCTTCACCAACTGGTCGGACATGGCCTCCACCGCACAGATCGGCATGAGCCAGGCGGCGGTGGCGCCCACCCTGTTCTACTTCGCGCCCAAGAACATCTGGGTCCTCGCCTACCAGTGGGGTCAATGGCCCTTCATCTACCGCACCTCCAGCGACCCCACCAACCCCAACGGCTGGTCCGCACCCCAGCCACTGTTC
>NZ_JAQYXB010000073.1:0-267 GCF_036322405.1 Streptomyces sp. SP17BM10
CGCGCACGACGCACGCGCACGTGCGCGCACGCGTAGGCCCCGGGTCCGGTCCCGGGCGCCGGCCTTTTCGCGCTCGGCTGGCCATCGTCCTTGACCCACGGGTGGGGGCCGTGGCGGGACTCCCCGGTGGGCGGCAGGCCGGCCCGAAACACGGCTGCCCGGGGTCCCCACCAACACGCCGGGCGGGGCCGGTCCGCGGGCGGCCGGGGGGGGGTCCCCCGAGGCCCGGATAACCCCCTGGGTGTTTCCTGCGACGGTGGGCACCGA
>NZ_JAQYXB010000074.1:0-414 GCF_036322405.1 Streptomyces sp. SP17BM10
GCCCCAGCCGCGGGCCCCCCTCCCAGCCGCCAAAGGCGACAAGACGGCCGTCGCCGCCTCCCTGGGCGTCGCCCCGAACACTGTCCGGCGCTTCCTCACGTGCGATCGAAAGCACCCGCGCGCCGCACTGCGCGAGGCCCTGATCCGCGAGGGATCGGTCGAGCTGCGGGGGGGGCAAGAGTGGCCGGTCGATGGTAGATCTAGGTGGTCGCCGGAGCAGGCAATGGTGCTGGGGGGGGGGGGGTGGGGGGGGGGGTGGGGGTGGGGTGGTTGTGGGTGTGGTTGTTGGTTTTGGTGGGGTTTGGGGGGGGGGGTGTGGGGGGGGGGTGTTTGGTTTGGTGGTTTGGGGTTTGGGGTGGTGGGTGGGTGGGGGGGGTTTTTTTTGGGGGTTGGGGGGGGGCGGGGGGCCCCCCC
>NZ_JAQYXB010000075.1:0-3771 GCF_036322405.1 Streptomyces sp. SP17BM10
GGCCTGGTCCTGACCGCCGGTCAGGGCAACTACGCGGCGGCGAACGTCTTCCTCGACGCCCTCGCCGCCCACCGCCGCGCCATCGGCCTGCCGGCCACCTCGATGGCCTACGGCCTCTGGGACGTCGGCGCCGGCCTCGGCCGCGACCTCGCGGACGTCGACCGGGCGCGGATGGCGACCCAGGGTGTCCCCGTCCTCGACCACGCGACCGGCCTCGCCCTCTTCGCCGCGGGTCTGCGCAGCGAGCGCGCCGCCGTCGTCCCGATCCGGGTCGACGTCGCCGCCCTGCGCACCCGCACCGACGAGGTCCCCGCGCTCCTGCGCGCCCTCGCCGCGCCGCGCAGGCGCGCCGAACTGCCCACGAGCGGGCGTGCGGCCGAGGCCGGCCTGGCCGGGCGCCTCGCCGGGCTGGGGGAGGCCGAGGGCCGGCGCCTGGCGCTGGAGCTCGTGCGGACGGAGGTGGCCGCCGTGCTCGGCCACGCCTCCGCCGAGGCGATCGCGCCCGAGCGCGCGTTCCAGGAGCTCGGCTTCGACTCCCTCGCCGCGACCGACCTGCGCAACCGCCTCAACAAGCGCACCGGCCTGCGCCTGCCGGCCACGCTCGCCTTCGACTTCCCCAACGCGCGGGCCGTCGCCGAGCACCTCCTCGACCTGGCCGGCGCGGGCACGCGGGCGACGCCGACGACTGGCCCCTCCGTCCGCCCGCACACCTCCGACGAGCCGATCGCGATCGTCGGCATGGCCTGCCGCTACCCCGGCGGCGCGACCACGCCCGAGGAACTGTGGCGGCTGCTGGCCGACGGCGTCGACACCGTCACCGGACTGCCGACCGACCGCGGCTGGGACATCGAGCACCTCTACGACCCCGAGCCCGGCAAGGAGGGCCACAGCTACACCCGCCACGGCAGCTTCCTCCACGACGCCGGCGACTTCGACCCCGGCTTCTTCGGGATCTCCCCGCGCGAGGCCCTCTACATGGACCCGCAGCAGCGGCTCCTGCTGGAGACCTCGTGGGAGGCGCTGGAGGGCGCCGGCATCGACCCGCTGTCCCTGCGCGGCAGCCGGACGGGCGTCTTCGCGGGCGTCATGTACCACGACTACGCGCTCAACACGAACCCCTCGGGCACCAGCGGCGGCAGCGTCGTGTCCGGTCGGGTGTCGTACACCCTGGGACTGGAGGGCCCGGCGGTGACCGTCGACACGGCCTGTTCCTCCTCGCTCGTCGCCCTGCACCTGGCCGTCCAGGCGCTGCGCAGCGGCGAGTGCTCGCTGGCCCTCGCGGGTGGCGCGACGGTGATGTCGACGCCGGGCATGTTCATCGAGTTCTCGCGGCAGCGGGGTCTGTCGGTGGACGGGCGCTGCAAGGCGTTCGCGGGTGCGGCGGACGGCGTCGGCTGGTCCGAGGGCGTCGGCGTGCTGCTCGTCGAGCGGCTGTCCGACGCGGAGCGGAACGGGCACCGGGTGCTCGCGGTCATCCGCGGCACGGCCGTCAACCAGGACGGCGCGAGCAACGGCTTCTCGGCGCCGAACGGCCCCTCCCAGCAGCGGGTGATCCGCCAGGCCCTGGCGAGCGCCGGGCTGTCGGCCGCCGACGTGGACGCCGTCGAGGCCCACGGGACGGGGACGACGCTGGGTGACCCGATCGAGGCGCAGGCGCTGCTCGCGACCTACGGGCAGGACCGTGAACTCCCGCTGCTGCTGGGCTCGATCAAGTCGAACATCGGGCATGCGCAGGCGGCGGCCGGTGTGGCCGGCGTGATCAAGATGGTGCTGGCGATGCAGCACGGGGTGCTGCCGAAGTCGCTGCACATCGACCGGCCCTCGCCGCACGTCGAGTGGTCGCAGGGCGCGGTCGAGCTGCTCACCGAGCGCACCGACTGGCCGGCGACCGGCCGTCCGCGCCGGGCGGGTGTGTCCGCCTTCGGCATCAGTGGGACCAATGCGCACGTGATCGTGGAGCAGGGCCCGGATTCGGTGGCCGAACCCGTCGGGGATGGACGGGAGTCGGGCACGCTGCCGTGGCTGATCGCCGCGGCGACGCCGGAGGCCCTGCGGGTGCAGGCCGAGCGGCTCGCGGCCTTCGTCGGTGCCCGGCCGGAGCTCGAGGCGCTGGACGTCGCCCACTCGCTGGTCGCGACGCGGCCGGCGCTGGAGCACCGCGCGGTGCTGCTCGGCGCGGACCGTGAGGAGCTGTTGGCCGGGCTGGAGGCGCTGAGCCGGGGCGAAGTGGCTCCTGGGGCGGCCGTCTCGTCCGCTCGGGCGGGTGGGGCGACGGCGTTCCTGTTCTCGGGGCAGGGCTCGCAACGGCTGGGAATGGGAAGGGAGTTGTATGCCCGGTTCCCGGTGTTCGCCCGGGCCTTCGACGAGGTGTGCGCGGGGCTGGATCCGGCCCTGCGCGAGGTGCTGTGGGGTTCGGATGCGGAGCTGCTGAATCGCACGGAGCACGCCCAGGCCGGGTTGTTCGCCGTCGAGGTGGCGCTGTACCGGCTGGTCGAATCGCTGGGCGTCCGGGCGGAGTTCGTGGCGGGGCACTCGATCGGTGAGGTGGCCGCGGCGCACGTGGCGGGGGTGTTCTCGCTCGCTGATGCCTGCGCTCTGGTGAGTGCTCGTGGCCGTCTGATGCAGGCGTTGCCGGCGGGTGGTGTGATGCTGGCGGTGCAGGCGACGGAGGACGAAGTCCTGCCGTTGCTGGGCGAGTTCGTGTCGATCGCCGCGATCAACGGGCCGCGCTCGGTCGTCGTGTCCGGGGCGGAGGAGGCTGTCGCGGCGATCGAGGCGCACTTCGCCGAGCGCAGGACGACGCGGCTTCGGGTCTCGCACGCGTTCCACTCGCCGCTGATGGACCCGATGCTCGCGGACTTCCGTGAGGTCCTCGACGGGCTGATGTACAACGCGCCGTCGATCCCGCTGGTCTCCAACCTGACCGGCGCGCTCGCCGAGGGCCTGACAGAGCCCGAGTACTGGGTGCGCCACGCGCGTGAGGCGGTCCGCTTCGCCGACGGCGTCCGCACCCTCCACGAGGCCGGCGTCCGCCGCTACCTCGAACTCGGCCCCGACACCGTCCTGTCCGGCCTGGTGCAGGGCGTCCTGGACGACCCGACGGCCGCCGGCACGTGCGTCGTGCCCGCCCTGCACGCGGACCGCGACGAGGAGGCGGGCCTGGTCGGCGCGCTCGGCCGGCTGCACGCGGCCGGGGCGGAGGTGGACTGGTCCGTCCTCTTCGCCGGCACCGGCGCCAGGACGGTGGACCTGCCCACCTACGCGTTCCAGCACCGCCGGTTCTGGCTCGACGCGACGACCCCGCTCGGTGACCTGGGCGCGGTCGGCGTGGGCGCCTTCGAGCACCCGCTGCTCGGCGCGGCCGTCGACCTGTCCCACACGGACGGGTTCCTCCTCACGGGCCGGCTGTCGCTGGACTCGCACCCGTGGCTGGCCGACCACCGGGTCCTGGACACCGTCCTGGTGCCGGGCGCGGCGCTGGTCGAGCTCACCCTGCGGGCCGCGGCCGAGGTCGGGTGCGCGCTGGTGGAGGAGTTGACGCTCGCGGCACCGCTGGTGCTGCCCGAGCACGGCGCCGTCCAGCTGCACGTGCGGGTCGGCGGCCCGGACGCCTCGGACCGGCGCGAGGTGACGATCCACTCCCGGCCGGACGGGGATCCGGAGGCCGGGTGGGTCCAGCACGCGTCCGGTGCGCTGGCCGTCGGTGGTGGCGTGGAGGCGGAGGCCTTCGACGTCTGGCCGCCGGCCGGCGCGGAGGCGCTGCCGGTGGAC
>NZ_JAQYXB010000076.1:0-392 GCF_036322405.1 Streptomyces sp. SP17BM10
GGGGGGGGCTCCGCCAAACACACCAAACCCACCACCCCCCCCCCCCACCCCCCCCCCCCCAGCAACCCCCCCCCCGCCCCCCCCCCCCCCCGCCCGCCCCCCGCCCCCCCCCCCCCCCCCCGGCCGAGCTGTAGGATCGGCAGGGAGACGCGCGTCTTCCCTGTGACTGGTGTTCAGCCGTGTGCTCTTGCGATCTCGACGGCCAGCTGTTAGACGATCCAGAACAGTCGAGTGTAGATCTCGCTGGTCGCCGTCTCATGAACAGGGGCGGGGCGGGCGGGGGGGGGGGGGGGGGGGGGGGGGGGGGGGGGGGGGGGGGGGGGGGGGGGGGGGGGGGGGGGGGGGGGGGCCCCCGCCGGCGCCGCGGGCCCCCCCCCCCCCCCCCCCCCCCC
>NZ_JAQYXB010000077.1:0-319 GCF_036322405.1 Streptomyces sp. SP17BM10
CGGCTTCACCACCCGCCCCACCCGCCCCACCCGCCCCAGCCGGGCGACCCGCCCCACCCGAACAACCCGCCGCAAGACATGCCGCACGACCCGCGACACCAGCCCCCTCACCCCCATTCGCCCCAGCCCCGTGACGGCCTGCCCCCCCGTGCCCCTCCGCGGCGCCGCCCGATCGGTGCTCGCCAACCGGCACGCCCCCCTGCCCATGAACCCGGTGAGCCCCCCGGCCCCCGCCCCCCTCCCAGCCCCCGTCCCCGCCCCCGCCGCGTACGCGCCCACCAGGCCCCCCCCCACCACCGCCCGGCCCCCCACCCTGGCC
>NZ_JAQYXB010000078.1:0-413 GCF_036322405.1 Streptomyces sp. SP17BM10
ACGCCGGGCGACACCGCCGGTGCGGGCATGGTCACCCAGCTGCCCACCGGCGGCTGCGCCTGACCCGACTGGTGCGCCTCCGCCCCGCTCTACATCAACCGGCCAGCCGACTGAGGCCTCACCGAGGCCGTGCTAGGGTACTGCGCACCGCTCGCCGACCTGCACGACCCCGCCTGGGGCCTGCCCGAACAGCGCCCGTACGGCCCGCCCCGCACCGCGCGCCGCCCGCGCGCCCCCCACTACCCCGCCCGCCCCCCGCCCCGCGCCCGGGGGGCACCACGCGCAGCGCGACGACAGCGCTCGGCGCTGGCCGTAGGCGCCGGGGGCCTCGCCCCGGCCCCGGGGCGGGGTTGCCGCGGCCGCGTACGCGCCCAGCGGGCGGCGCGCGGTGCCGGCCGGTCCGTACGGGCGCT
>NZ_JAQYXB010000079.1:0-237 GCF_036322405.1 Streptomyces sp. SP17BM10
ACCGTGAAGAACCTCTTCGAGGCCCCCCAGGTCTACAAGGTCCAGGGCCAGAACCAGTACCTCATGATCGTCGAAGCCCGCGGCGCCAACGAACAGCGCTACTTCCGCTCCTTCACCGCCACCAGCCTCAACGGCTCCTGGACCCCCCAGGCCGCCACCGAGACCAACCCCTTCGCCGGCAAGGCCAACAGCGGCGCCACCTGGACCAACGACATCAGCCACGGCGACCTCGTCCGC
>NZ_JAQYXB010000080.1:0-346 GCF_036322405.1 Streptomyces sp. SP17BM10
CGACGGCACCTCGCTCCACGTCATGGCCGACACCAACGGGATGACGCCGGGCACCTACGACGGGGTGCTCGATGGAATCGGCTACACCACCGGGGTGCCATCCCCGAACTACTTCCCGAAGGCCTTCACGGTGACCGCCGCCGCGCCGGCCACCAAGGGCCGGCTCGTCCCGCTCACCCCCAACCTCATCCTCAACACCGTCTCCTGCGTCGGCGCGCCCGCCGGGCGCCTCGGCCAGGGCGGGGTGCTGTCGCTCCAGGTGGCGGGCGTCGCCGGCGTCCCGACGACCGGCGTCACGTCCGTCGTCATGAACGTGACGGCCGTCAACCCCTCCAGCAACAGCGCC
>NZ_JAQYXB010000081.1:0-382 GCF_036322405.1 Streptomyces sp. SP17BM10
GAGGACCAGGAGCCGGAGACCACCGGGGAGATGACCCCGGAGCCCCGCCGCGAACGGATCTTGGAGCCCATCGCCGCGGGGGCCAGCCAGCGCGCGGCCGCCCCCCGCGCCGACTGCTCCCCGTCCTACGGCCGCCCGGTCGGCCACGGCGGGGGGGTCCGCGGCGCGGCGCTGCGCCCCGGGGTCCGGGGCGCCGGAGTGGCTCCGCATCTCGGGGTGCGGGCTGTGCTCGTTGGCGTTGGTCGCGGCGACGAGTTCGGCGTCGGTGAAGTCCGGGATCACCTTGTTCGGCCAGCTCACGCGGCAGCCTCCCCGTTGACGACCTTGCGGACGTAGGACGGCGAGCAGTCGGCGCGGCGGGCGGCCTCGCGCTGGCTGGCCC
>NZ_JAQYXB010000082.1:0-327 GCF_036322405.1 Streptomyces sp. SP17BM10
AGGGGGGCAGACCAAAAAAAAAAAAACAAAAAACACCAACCCACAAACCACACACACACAAAAACACAAAAAAAAAACCCCCAAAAAAACCACAAAACAAAAAACAAAAAAAAAAAAACAAAAAAAAAAAACACAACACACCCAACAACAAAAACAACAAACCAAAACACACACCCCACACCCCCCCACACCCACACCACAACTAGCAAACAAACAACACCAAACGCCACAACAAAACCACACGGGACAACAAGAACAACCCAAACCAGGTCAAAACCACCCATACCCTCGCCCAGAAGGTGGGGGAGGAGATAAACATCCCCAACG
>NZ_JAQYXB010000083.1:0-377 GCF_036322405.1 Streptomyces sp. SP17BM10
AGCGGGGCTCAAGCACATCACCGAAGTCGTGTCATTGCAGCATTGAGGGCCAACGCCTGCTGTGATGGGTAGGGGAGCGTCGTGTGCCGGGTGAAGCGGCCGAGGAATCGAGTCGTGGTCGGTATAAGAGGGAGAATGCAAGCCATAGTAGCCAAACAAAAGTTGGAAAAACATTCGCCCAATGACCAACGGTTCCTGGGTCAAACAGATATGCCCAGGGTAACTCCGGTCCAAAAGCGAGGCCGACAGGCGTAGTCCAATGACAACCGGTTGATAATAACCTACCCCCATTTAAACGCCAACCGCCAAACACAAGATTCTAAAGCCGGGAAACCCTCCCCGAGCCAAAGGGCCAAAGGAAATGGTGGAGCCCCCCG
>NZ_JAQYXB010000084.1:0-354 GCF_036322405.1 Streptomyces sp. SP17BM10
GCGCGGGGGGGGGGTGCCGGGGGGGCGGGGGGTTTGCTCTTTCCGGGGTGGGGGGGGGGGGGTTTTTGGGGGGGGGGTGGGTGTGTGTTTGGGGGTGGGGTGGTGGGGGTGGGTGGGGGGGGGGGGGGGTGGGTTGGGTGGGGTGGGTGGGGGGGGGGGGGGGGGGGGGGGTGGGTGTGTGTGGGGGGGGGGGGGGGGGGGGGGGGGGGCGGCCCCCCCCCCCACCAAAAACCAACCCACCACAACCCCCCCCCCACACCCAAAAACAAAAACACCCAAAAACAACAAAAAAAAAAAAACACCCCCCACAACAAACAAAAAAAACAAACCAACCACCACCAAACCAACACACAC
>NZ_JAQYXB010000085.1:0-375 GCF_036322405.1 Streptomyces sp. SP17BM10
GGGGGGGGGGGGGGGGGGGGGCCCGGGGAGCCCGTGCCCCCCCCCCGCACCCCAGGCTAGGGGAAAAACACAGAACCAACACACGACACCCCACAGACTGCAGGAGGTTAGTGGGGCGCCCGCCCGCCGCCGGGCGCGGGAAGCCGGCGGGGGGGGTCGCTTCGTACGGGTGGGGGGGGTGGGGCTTTTGAGGCCGTGTGGCGCGCGGGGGGGGGTCTCAATACCCCTGGGGTGGTGGTGGGTGGGTGGGGCGGCGGCAGGTTACGGACCACGCACGCCTCACCAGACCAAGCACCACTTGCACCTAGTACACCAACAACGCCGCCCAGTCAACAAACGCCCCCCCTCCCCACCACCCACCCCACCCGCTAACAC
>NZ_JAQYXB010000086.1:0-409 GCF_036322405.1 Streptomyces sp. SP17BM10
ACCCGAATAGGTACCGGACCTCGTCCGACGATAGAGCGCCAGGCCCGGGTCGCACGGACTCTTCCTACTGAAAGTAGGACGTGCTCTGGTAGCACCACTGACGCCTGACGAGAGATCATCTCCCTCGCGACGAGAAGAACATTAGCAGGCCGGATCCCTCGCGGTGAAATCCACCCAACGCCCGTGGAAGAGGCGCCGGAAACGCAGAAGAGGCCCGATATGCAGAAGAGGGCGGGAAATGCAGAAGAGGTCCGGCACCCGAATAGGCACCGGACCTCGTCCGACGATAGAGCGCCAGGCCCGGGTCGCACGGACTCTTCCTACTGAAAGTAGGACGTGCTCTGGTAGCACCACTGACGCCTGACGAGAGATCATCTCCCTCGCGACGAGAAGAACACTAGCAGCTCGG
>NZ_JAQYXB010000087.1:0-225 GCF_036322405.1 Streptomyces sp. SP17BM10
CAGCAGCGGGACTTCCCGGTCCTGCCCGTACGTCGCGAGCAGCGCCTGCGCCTCGATCGGATCACCCAGCGTCGTCCCCGTCCCGTGCGCCTCCACGGCATCCACGTCGGCAGCCGACAGCCCCGCGCTCGCCAACGCCTGCCGGATCACCCGCTGCTGCGACGGACCGTTCGGCGCCGTCAGACCGTTCGACGCCCCGTCCTGGTTGACGGCCGAGCCCCGCAG
>NZ_JAQYXB010000088.1:0-595 GCF_036322405.1 Streptomyces sp. SP17BM10
CACCTCGCGCACGGCCGCCGGAACGTCGCCGCCAGGGGCGACCAGGGTCGCGCAGTCGAGGACGACGGTCTCGGGGGCCGGGCCCTCGGCGGGCAGGGCGTCCCAGGCCGTCCACTCCGTACCCGCGGCCGGAGCGGCCGGCAGCTCCGACCACTCGACCGCGTAGAGCGGGTCGGCCGAGCCCAGCTGCTCCGCCGAGACGGCCCGGCCCTTCACGGAGGCCACCGTCAGCACGGGGTCACCGGCCGGGTCGGCGAGGTCGAGCCGCAGCCCGCCCCCGTCGAGCCGGAGCAGGCGCACCCGCACCGACGACGCTCCGACGGCACGCAGCGCGGCGCCCGTCCACGCGAAGGGGACCACGGTGTCGTCGCTCCCGGCGTCGACGATGGCGGCGTGCATGGCCGCGTCGAGGAGCGCCGGGTGCACGCCGAAGCCGTCGGTCTCCACGTCCTCGGGCAGCGCGACCTCGGCGAACAGCTCGTCGCCGCGCCGCCAGGCCGCCCGCAGGCCCCGGAACACCGGGCCGTAGCCGAACCCGGCCTCGGCCATCCGCTCGTACGCGCCGTCCACCGGCAGCGCCTCCGCGCCGGCCGGC
>NZ_JAQYXB010000089.1:0-385 GCF_036322405.1 Streptomyces sp. SP17BM10
CCCCCCCCCCCCCCCCCCCCCCCCCCCCCCCCCCCCCCCCCCCCCCACACTTTACTGCGACGGCCCCAACCGAGATCTACCCTCGAAGGGACACACTTTCCCTACACGACGCTCGTCCGATCTGGACGCCGCCCGCCCCACCGCGACCTCCCAGAACTTTAGAGAAAACCAGAGAACTGCCTAGACAGGGTTGTAAAGGGTTTCCCTGCACGTCGCGTATACGTCGTCCCTGGTCTGCGCGCCGTGGGCTCAGGGACACGTTTGGGGGGCGTGGTATGGTGCGGGCTGGGGGCGTGGGGTTCGGGGGGCGTGGGGGGGGGGGGGGGGGGGGGGGGGGGGGGGGGGGGCGGGGGGGCGGGGGGGGGCGGCCCCCGCCCCCCCCCCC
>NZ_JAQYXB010000090.1:0-308 GCF_036322405.1 Streptomyces sp. SP17BM10
GCGGTGGCGCCCACCCTGTTCTACTTCGCGCCCAAGAACATCTGGGTCCTCGCCTACCAGTGGGGTCAATGGCCCTTCATCTACCGCACCTCCAGCGACCCCACCAACCCCAACGGCTGGTCCGCACCCCAGCCACTGTTCACCGGCGGCATCCCCGGCGCCGCCCCGATCGACCAGACCCTCATCGCCGACGACCAGAACATGTACCTGTTCTTCGCCGGCGACAACGGCAGCATCTACCGCGCGAGCATGCCCATCGGCAACTTCCCCGGAAACTTCGGCTCCTCCTACACCACCGTCATGACCGA
>NZ_JAQYXB010000091.1:0-251 GCF_036322405.1 Streptomyces sp. SP17BM10
ACGATCCACTCCCGGCCGGACGGGGATCCGGAGGCCGGGTGGGTCCAGCACGCGTCCGGTGCGCTGGCCGTCGGTGGTGGCGTGGAGGCGGAGGCCTTCGACGTCTGGCCGCCGGCCGGCGCGGAGGCGCTGCCGGTGGACGGCGCGTACGAGCGGATGGCCGAGGCCGGGTTCGGCTACGGCCCGGTGTTCCGGGGCCTGCGGGCGGCCTGGCGGCGCGGCGACGAGCTGTTCGCCGAGGTCGCGCTGCC
>NZ_JAQYXB010000092.1:0-382 GCF_036322405.1 Streptomyces sp. SP17BM10
CGACGGCACCGACCAGCGGCGCGCCCGCCCTCTGCGACCACACGCCTTCGCCCATACAAGCCTCTGCGCGCTGTTCAGAGCCGTGGTCATCCGAGGTGGGCCGCTGCGGGTGGCCGCCGACGGGCTGCGCGGTGGCGAACTCACCGTGGACGGCCGGCACAGCAGCCAGTTCCTCTGCGGCATGCTGATGGCGGCGCCGCTGCTGCGCACTCCGCTGACGGTGACCGTGCGAGACCTGGTCAGCCGGCCGAACGTCGACATGACCATCGCACTGATGCGCCGCGTCGGCGCCTCGGTGACCGAGGTGGACCCCGGCGTCATCGGGATCGGCACCGGCGGATACACGGCCACCGACCTGGCCGTCGAACCGGACGCCTCGACG
>NZ_JAQYXB010000093.1:0-317 GCF_036322405.1 Streptomyces sp. SP17BM10
GGCCTGCCGCCGGCGCACCGCCGCAAGCCGCAGATCCAGTACACCTTCAACATCGACTACAACATCAACACGCACGACGCCGCCTAGAGCCAGTTCACCTCAAGCGCAAAGTCGTTGTTCGAGACCCCCCCCACCCCACCACCCCCTACTATAATGAGACGGCGACCACCGCGAACTACACACTAATGGACACACTTTCCCTCCACGTCGCTCTTCCGATCTCCCGTACTTGTCAGTCCCGTTGATCGCCTCCGGCCGGGTGCAGGGCGGGCTCTGCGTCTGGAGCCCGCGCGACCGGCGTACCGCGGACCACGTCA
>NZ_JAQYXB010000094.1:0-345 GCF_036322405.1 Streptomyces sp. SP17BM10
GGTGTTGGGGGGGGGGCGGGGGTGTGGGGTTTGGGGGGGGGTTGGGGGGGGGGGGGGGGGGGGTTTTTTGGTGTGGGGTGGGGGGGCTTCTTTGGGGGTTGGTTCGGGGGGTTGGTTTCGTGGGGGGTTTTGTTGGGGGGGGGGGGCCCCCACACACCAGGAACGCGTAACACCCCCAACACCAAAACCAAAAAAAAACAAAAAACCGCAAACACACCAACCACCAAACCAACCCCCCCCCCCCCCCCCCCCAACCCCCCCCCCCCAACCCCAACAACCCCACCAAAAACACCCACGAACCACAACGAATCCCAAAACCCCCCCCCCCCACACCCCCCAACCCAA
>NZ_JAQYXB010000095.1:0-311 GCF_036322405.1 Streptomyces sp. SP17BM10
AAAGCGGTCCCGGCCAGTTCGGGAAATCAGATGACTGAAACTCCGGAAAACGGGGCGGAAAACGTCGGATAAGCTGGAAACACGACAGAACGAAGCGCCCGGTGGGCCCGCTGGACGGCGGCGCGCAGGAAGCGTCCGTTCCTGGAGAACTCCCCAGCGTGCCAAAAGTCAACGCCAGAGATGTTGTCATCCGCGGGCTCGGTCCTTAGGGCTGGGCGTTGGAGATTCCTTTTGATGTAATCAGTAGCGAGGTCGCAGTGCGAGGGATCACCCACTTCCGGTGGTTGCCGTGCCGCTCAACGCGGTTGTGA
>NZ_JAQYXB010000096.1:0-402 GCF_036322405.1 Streptomyces sp. SP17BM10
GGGGGGGGGGGGGGGGCGGCCCGCCCCCCCCACCCCCACACCCCCCGGTGGGGGCCGCCCGCCGCCGCGCCGGCGGGGCCGTGGGGGTGGGTACACAAAACCCCCCCCCGAAACGGCCGGCGCCCCCCGGCGGCCGCCCCCGCCCCCCACCCGAAAATAAGGCGCACGGCGACCCGAAACCACAGTTCCAAGGGGCCGAAGGCCACCAACTCCCACCACCCCGACCCCCCCCCCACCGATTACTACCAGAGCTGCACGGGGGTGTCGCCCACCCCCCTCACCACCACACACAGCCCTCCCCACCCGCCCCCCCCCCCGCCGCCGCCCCCCCCCGCCCCGGGGGGGCCCCCCCCCGCCGCGCCCCGGGGGGGGGGGCGGGCCGCCCCCCCCCCCCCCCCCCCC
>NZ_JAQYXB010000097.1:0-311 GCF_036322405.1 Streptomyces sp. SP17BM10
CAGGGCGGCCGCCGTACCGAGGGCGGGGCGACCCGCCGCGGGTCCAGGAAGATGGCGTCGACGCCGAGCGGGGCGGAGAGCTCGCGCAGGGCGCGAGAGCGGAAGAGCGTCGGGGAGGGACACGGAGACCAGAGGAGGGACGGGCACGGGGGGCGCCGGTGCCGGCACCAAGGGGGGGTGGTGGGGGGGGGCTGTGTGGGTTTGTTTTTGTTTTGGTGGTTGTGGGGGGGGGTGTGGTTGGGGGGGGGGTTGGGGGTTTGGGGGGGGGGGGGTTTGGGGGGGTGCCTGATGGGGGCCTCGTGGTTGTGGCC
>NZ_JAQYXB010000098.1:0-281 GCF_036322405.1 Streptomyces sp. SP17BM10
CCCCCCCCCCCCCCCCCCCCCCCCCCCCCCCCCCCCCCCCCCCCCCCCCCCCCCCCCCCCCCCCCCCCCCCCCCCCCCCCCCCCCCCCCCCCCCCCCCCCCCCCCCCCCCCCCCCCTTTTTCCGAGGGCGTGGCAGATGCGGCCGACCAGGCGGGCGACGGTGGTCATCTCGGGCAGGTCTCGGCGACTGGGCGAAAAAGGGGGGGGGGGGGGGGGGGGGGGGGGGGGGGGGGGGGGGGGGGGGGGGGGGGGGGGGGGGGGGGGGGGGGGGGGGGGGGGGG
>NZ_JAQYXB010000099.1:0-624 GCF_036322405.1 Streptomyces sp. SP17BM10
CCAGCTGACCGTGTACGGCGACAAGTGCCTGGACGTGCCGGGCCACGCCACCGCAGCCGGCACCCGGGTGCAGATCTGGACCTGCACCGGCGCCGCGAACCAGCAGTGGCGGGTGAACGCCGACGGCACGGTGGTCGGAGTCGAGTCCGGGCTGTGCCTGGACGTCACGGGCGCCGGTACCGCCAACGGCACGGCCGTGGGGATCTGGAACTGCACCGGCGGCAGCAACCAGAAGTGGACCGGTCTGTCCGGGTCGACCCCGTCGGCCGGCACCTGCGCCCTGCCCTCGACGTACCACTGGTCGTCGACGGGAGTGCTGGCCCAGCCCGCGAACGGGTGGGGTGCGGTGAAGGACTTCACCGACGTCGTGTACAACGGCAAGCACCTGGTCTACGCCTCCAGCGTCTCGGGGTCCTCGTACGGCTCGATGGCGTTCGCCCCCTTCACCAACTGGTCGGACATGGCCTCCACCGGCCAGACCGCGATGAACCAGAACGCGGTGGCGCCCACCCTGTTCTACTTCGCGCCCAAGAACATCTGGGTCCTCGCCTACCAGTGGGGTCAATGGCCCTTCATCTACCGCACCTCCAGCGACCCCACCAACCCCAACGGCTGGTCCGCACC
>NZ_JAQYXB010000100.1:0-378 GCF_036322405.1 Streptomyces sp. SP17BM10
GGGCTGGTGATGGGTGGGGGGGTGTTGGTGTTTTTTTTTTTGGTTGTGTGGTGTTGGGGGGGTGGGGGGGGGGGGGGGGCGGCGGGCGGGGCGGCGGGGGGGTGGGCGGGGGCGTGGTGGGGGGGTGGGGGGGGGGGGCGGTGGGGGGGGGGGGGGGGGGGCGGGTTGTGTTTGGGGGGGGGGGTGTTTGTGCGGGGGGGGCGGGTGGGCCGGCCCGGCGGGGGGCCCCGGGGTGTGGGGGGTTGGTTTGGTTGTTTGTGGGTTCCCTGGGGGGGGTGGTGTTGTTGGGGGTGGCGGCCGGCGCGGGGGCGGTGGTTGTGCTGTTGGGGGGGGGTGTTGTGGTGTTGTTCGCCTGCCGCCCCCCCCCCCCCCCCCCCC
>NZ_JAQYXB010000101.1:0-340 GCF_036322405.1 Streptomyces sp. SP17BM10
CGGCATGGCTGTATCTCCCACACGTTCTTCTGCGGGTCGTTCCTCCGGGTCTGCTCGGCTACCTTGTCGCTGTGCAGTCGCACCATCACGCCATGTCCCCCATGGTTTCCGCTAGTTAACACGCCATCACCGAGGGCGCCGGGAACGCGGCTCTGCGGGTGATCCGCGCCGCGCCGGGGCCGGGGCGGGGTCCGGCGGGCCCTCGGAGGCGGTAGGCGAGGTTGAGGTGCGCCTGGTAGTGGCCCTCGCCGAGGTCCGCGCCGTCGCCGTAGCACCCGTCCGCGTCGCCGGCCCGCAGGCGGGCGCCGTCGCGGCGCGCGCCGAAGAAGCGCAGGCCACG
>NZ_JAQYXB010000102.1:0-359 GCF_036322405.1 Streptomyces sp. SP17BM10
CTCCCCGACACCCCCGAGGCCACGACCGGCGAACCCCCCCCCCGCGCCACCGGCACCCTGCGCCGCGAGGACGGCGGCCGCGCCCGCCTCCTCACCAGCGCCGCCACCGCCCACGCGGCCGGCACCGCCGTCACCTGGCCGTCGGCGGCCGCCACGGGCGTGCGGGTCCCCACCAACGCCATCCAGCACCCGCGGTTCTGGCGGGGGCCGGCCCCCCCGGCGGCGTCCCCCCACCAACACCGCCAGGACCCCACCCAGCCCCCCATCCACCCCCCCAGCCAGGAGCCCCCCCACCGCGGCCCCCCCGTCATCAACCGCCCCCTGTCGCAGCGCCCCCACCCCACGCACCCCCACCACCC
>NZ_JAQYXB010000103.1:0-317 GCF_036322405.1 Streptomyces sp. SP17BM10
CGCGACTGGGGGGGGTGGTGGGGGACCTCGTCGGGGTTTTTGCCGGGATTGCTGCGATCGTCTGGGTGTGTTGTGGTGAGACCGGGGGGTGTTTCTGGGGTGCGGGGCGGGGGCTGGTGAGCGGGCTGGGGGCTCGGTCCTGGTGGTCTTTGGACACCTTGCTTTGGGGCCCGGCGCGGCCTGCGGCCTAGGTGTTTCCGGCGGCGGAGGTTTCTGCTGGCTGGTCAGGGGCCAACTCTGCGTACCCGGCGCGTTGTTCTCCATCTGCGCGGCCTGCAAGGCCTGCACGACGGGGGGCAGCACGGGCGGCAGGACCG
>NZ_JAQYXB010000104.1:0-330 GCF_036322405.1 Streptomyces sp. SP17BM10
GCAGGGCCGGCGGCACGGCCTCGGGTCCTTGGGTTGGGGCGGGCGTCGGCGGAAGGATGACGTCGGTGTCGGGCGCAGTCGGCGCTTCGGCCGGCGGGCTGGCCTCGGGCGCCGGGGCAGGGGCGATCGAGGGCTCGAAGGACGCCAGCTTCGGCAGGGCCCGCGGCACGGCCTCGCATACAACCCGTGGGGCGGGCGTCGGCGGGTGGAGGTCGTCGGTGTCGGGCGCAGTCGGCGCGTCGGCCGGCGGGGTGGCCTCGGGCGCCGGGGCCGGGGCGTTCGAGGGCTCGATGGACGGCAGCTTCGGCAGGGCCGGCGGGACCGCTGCGA
>NZ_JAQYXB010000105.1:0-403 GCF_036322405.1 Streptomyces sp. SP17BM10
CAATTACACCATACCCCAACACAAAGCAAGCGCCGGTGGGCGAGCCCACCGGCTTCCTGCTCTGGTACCCCCGACCGGATTCGAACCGGCGCTACTGCCGTGAGAGGGCAGCGTGCTAGGCCGCTACACAACGGGGGCTTCCTGGCGATCCCTTGCGGGATCAGTACCCCCGACCGGATTCGAACCGGCGCTACTGCCGTGAGAGGGCAGCGTGCTAGGCCGCTACACAACGGGGGCTTTCCAGGTGATCCCTTGCGGGATCAGTACCCCCGACCGGATTCGAACCGGCGCTACTGCCGTGAGAGGGCAGCGTGCTAGGCCGCTACACAACGGGGGCTTGATCTTCATTTGTACTGCGGTACTGCTGTTACTGCTGTACTGCGCTGGGGTACCAGGACTCGAA
>NZ_JAQYXB010000106.1:0-384 GCF_036322405.1 Streptomyces sp. SP17BM10
ACGCCTGCGCCGCCGCAGCACCCACGCCCGTTTCGCCGTGGACACCACGCATCCCCCGACCCACCTGCGTATCGCGCTGCTCGACAAAGCACCGGCCCTGCCCGCAGCCGTCACCATCGCGGCCCTCGCATTCGTCGGCTCGCTACTCGTCGCATGGCTCGTCCAGACCGCGCCGACCTTCCCCGTGCCGCCGCCGTACACCCCGCCGGCCGCCACCCACACCCCCCTCCCCCTGCCCACCGGCCAACCCCTGGCCTCGCTCCTCGCCAGCGCCAACCTCGGTCCGGGCTTCGACGCCTTCGGCCTCGCACTGGGTCTGTACGACGACGTGGTCGTCCGGGTCGCCGACTCCGGCCTGTCCGTCGACATCGCCGGGGAGGGCGC
>NZ_JAQYXB010000107.1:0-375 GCF_036322405.1 Streptomyces sp. SP17BM10
CCACCTTTCGGCCGGGATGAGGGTCGCCGCGGGTCGGGGGATCGGTGGAGGCGGCCGGATTTTCGGCCTTCCCACTCGGGGGCCGTCCTCCCCGGCGGTTGGTGGTGGTTGGCGGGCGGGGCGGCGTAGCGGGCTGCGGGCCTGCGGCACCACGATGAGGTGGTCCACCTGCATGACCTTGGCGCGGTCGACGTCCTGGCGCCGGGCGGCGCGCTCCAGCTGTGCCCAGTCCGCTGTGAGCCGTTCCAGCGCGGCCACCGGCGCCTCCTGGGCGTCGTCGGGTGCGGCCTCCCTCGCGCGGGCCGTGGCCAGCGCGGCGGCCTGGGCGCAGTGGGCGGCGGCGCGCTCCTGCTGCTCGGCGAACTCGACGGCCGC
>NZ_JAQYXB010000108.1:0-331 GCF_036322405.1 Streptomyces sp. SP17BM10
CGCGTGGTCACGAGCTCGGTGGTGTGCACCGTCACGGGCTTCTGCGCCCTCCAGAGCACTCCTCCCACGCGCACTGGGCTGCGGTGTGACCGGGAGTCTGCGGAGCCGGCCCGGCCGGGGTGAACAGCCGCTACTTCCCGGTCCAGCCCTGCTACCGCTGTAACCAACTATACGGGGACGCGAGCCCGCGCAGCGGGCGAGCGACCCCGTACGACGCTAGGGGGAGAGCCGGAGCCGTCCACCGAATACAGCGGACTCGTCATGGGCTTGGGCCACTACCAGCGCCCAGACGACCTTCCCGCCGCCAAGAGGTACCAAGACCCAGCAGACA
>NZ_JAQYXB010000109.1:0-302 GCF_036322405.1 Streptomyces sp. SP17BM10
CGGCCGCGTGGCAGGTGTCGACCATGTTCTTGACCGAGGTCCGGTCACCGAGCCGTCCGGCGATCCGGTAGCTGACCGGCTGGTAGGAGGTCCACCACTGCGGGCCCTGGATGTGCTCCTGGGGCGGCGAGACCTCGACGAACCCGTAGCCCTTCGGGCCGTGGGTGCTGGTGCAGGCCTGGGCGACGGAGTCGAAGCGCCACTCGAAGAGGGTCGCGGTGACGTCCTTGCCGTTGTTGGCGGGCGGGGCGGCCTGGGCGGTGGGGGCGCCGAGGCTCGCGGTGAACGAGAGCGCGAGCGCC
>NZ_JAQYXB010000110.1:0-360 GCF_036322405.1 Streptomyces sp. SP17BM10
CGATCGAGGCCGGGGATGTCAACATATCTGGCGTTGACTTTTGGCACGCTGTTGAGTTCTCAAGGAACGGACGCTTCCTTCGAGCCGCCTTCCAGCGGGCCCTCCGGGCGCTTCGTTCTTTCGTGTTTCCAGCTTATCAGACGATTTCCGCTCCGCTTCCGGGGCTTCCTTCGTCCAACTCGCCGGTGTCTTCCGGGACTTGACGGCCCGTCCGACGTCTCAAACTCTAGCCGATCCCCGCTCCGAAAAGCGAATCCAGCCGAAGTCCGACCGCAACCCAATAAAACGCACACGCCGAATACGCACCAGGCCGCGACAAGACAAGACGCGACCCGGCCCGAGCTGGGAAGTGGTGTTTCA
>NZ_JAQYXB010000111.1:0-328 GCF_036322405.1 Streptomyces sp. SP17BM10
CGCCAGCACCTGCCCGTAGATCGCCGGAGATACCAAGATCGTCGTGCAGGGCACGAGTGTCCCCACGTGATGAGAGCTCGGAGGACTCCGCATCAGTAAAGCGCGGGGGACGGTGTACGGCGGGGCGGTGGGGATCGTGGGTGGGGGTGGTGTTGTTTTGGGGGGGGTGGGTGGGTTGTTGGGGGTTGGTGGGGGTTGGGGGGGGGGGGGGGGGGGGGGGTGGGGGGGGGGTGGGTGGGGTGGGGGGGGGGGGGGTGGTGGGGGTGTGGTTGGGGGGGGGGGGGGGGGGTGGTGGGTGGGTTGGGGTGGGTGTTGTGGTGGGGCCCCC
>NZ_JAQYXB010000112.1:0-1170 GCF_036322405.1 Streptomyces sp. SP17BM10
GCTCCGCCCTCGCCGTCCTGGCCGCCCCCGACTCCGACATCGGCCTCGTCGGCTACGAGATGGCCCTGCTCGTCGACCGCGCAGGCGCCGTCCTCACCCCCGCGCTCCGCGCAGAACTCCAGGGCAGTCTCCTGCACTGACGGTTCGTCGGATACCGTCCAGGTATTCGAAGCACCTCCGCGTCCCTCCCGGGCCCGCTTCGGCGGGCTCGGGTTCGGACGTTGTACGGCCTTCGCACCACCGGCTCCGGACTCGTTCCGGAGCTCGCACCGCAACCGCCGCACCCTGTGAGGAGAGGAACCGTGACACCGCCCGACGACCGCAGCGGCCAGTACGGTGGCGTTCCGTACCCCGGCACGGGCCATGACGCCTTCGGAGCACCCGGCGTCGGCCAAGGCCAGCCGTACGGCCGGCCGCAGTTCGGCCAGGAGTACGACCGGCAGCCCTACGGCCACCAGCAGGAGCAGTACGGCCGGTCCGGCCAGTACGCCCAGCCCGGCCAGTACGCCCCGCAGCCGCAGCCCTCCTTCGACGTGCCGCCGCCCGGCTACCCGGTCCCGCCGACCGGACCCGGCCACGCGCCCGGCCACCACCCGGCCCAGGAGCCCGGGCACGTCGAGGAGTTCGACGACGAACCGGACTCCGGCCCGCTGATCCGGCCGTTCGCGATGACCGGTGGCCGCACCCGGCCCCGCTACGAACTCGCGCTGGAGGCCCTGGTCTCCGCCGACGTGGACCCGCAGCGCCTGGCCACCCTGCTCCCCGAGCACCAGCGGATCTGCACCCTGTGCACGGAGGTCAAGTCCGTCGCGGAGGTGTCGGCGCTGCTCTCCCTCCCGCTGGGAGTCGCGCGCATCCTCGTGGCCGACCTGGCCGAGGCCGGCCTCGTGGCCATCCACCAGCCCGCTTCCGGCGGCGAATCCGGAAACCAGCCCGACGTCACGCTGCTCGAAAGGGTCCTCAGTGGACTTCGCAAGCTCTAACGCGGCCGCCCCCACCCGCGCCACCACCTCCGCGAAGATCGTCGTCGCGGGCGGCTTCGGTGTCGGCAAGACCACGCTCGTCGGCGCCGTCTCCGAGATCAACCCCCTGCGCACCGAAGCCGTCATGACCTCGGCCTCCGCCGGCATCGACGACATCAGCCACGTCTCCGGCAAGACGACCACCACC
>NZ_JAQYXB010000113.1:0-262 GCF_036322405.1 Streptomyces sp. SP17BM10
CCCCCCCCCCCCCCCCCCCCCCCCCCCCCCCCCCCCCCCCCCCCCCCCCCCCCCCCCCCCCCCCCCCCCCCCCCCCCCCCCCCCCCCCCCCCGTTTTTTAATGTGGCTGTTCGGATCTGGGTGTGGGGCAGGAGTTGGTGGTTGACGTGGCCCAGGGTGCGGTCGGCGTCGATCTTCGGGTAGATGATGATGTGGGCCGTGGTGGCGGCGAGCAGGGGCAGGCCGACGAAGAGGGCGACGGTGCGTTCGGCGAGCCACAGGC
>NZ_JAQYXB010000114.1:0-338 GCF_036322405.1 Streptomyces sp. SP17BM10
CCCCCCCCCCCCCCCCCCCCCCCCCCCCCCCCCCCCCCCCCCCCCCCCCCCCCCCCCCCCCCCCCCCCCCCCCCCCCCCCCCCCCCCCCCCCCCCCCCCCCCCCCCCCCCCCTATTTAATGATCCGGCCACCCCCGAGATCTACACACGAATGGACACTCTGGCCCCCCACGCCGCACGTCCGACCGGACGCCCTCGCCGCCCCCCTGGCCGGCGGGGAGATCGCCTTCAGCTAGGCAGAGCACCCGTCGGAACACCAGTCCCGCTGGTGGCTCTCGGTAGCGGTCCTCGGCGTGCTGCGGGGGGGGGGGGGGGGCGGGCGGGGGGGGGCGGGGGCGG
>NZ_JAQYXB010000115.1:0-400 GCF_036322405.1 Streptomyces sp. SP17BM10
GGGGCCACACCACCCCCCCCCCCACACCCCCTAAAAAAAAAAAAAAAAACAAAAAAATAACAAAAAAAAAAAAAAAAAAAAACCCCCCAAAAAAAAAAACAAAAAAACACAAAAAAAACAAAAAAAACAAACAACAACAAAAAAAAAAAAACCAACCCCCCAAAAAAAAAAACAACCACAAAAAAAAAAAAAAAAAAAACAAAAAAACACAAAAAAAACAAAAACAAAAAAAAAATAAAAAAACAAACACCCAAACAAAAAATACCCCCCCACAAACAAAACCCACCCACCAAAACAAAAAAACCCAAAAAAAAAAAAAAAAAATAAACAAAAAAAAACCAAAAAAAAAGCAAATAAAAAAAAAAAAATCAAAAAAAACAACAAATAAAAAACCAAAAAC
>NZ_JAQYXB010000116.1:0-385 GCF_036322405.1 Streptomyces sp. SP17BM10
CGTTGCAGCCAACCCAAAATAACCACCCCAATCCCCCAATTCCCCCCAAACCCCCAATTCCCCCGAAGCCCCCCGTTTAGGACATGTATCATGAAACCGTTATCCTCACCCCCCCGCAGCCCGATCCCCCCAAAACGCACAAGCCACACGACGCGGACACGCATGATGCAAAGATTTAACCGTTGTATACGCGAACGCCCACCCCAACCATAAAACCCTAGCAACCCAAAAACCCCCAACCCCCCACCCCCGCGCGCCTCGCCGGGCCCCCAGGGGCCCGGCCCCCCGGCGGCGGGCCCGGGGGCGCGGCCCCCCACCCCGCCCCCCCCGCCCGCGCGGGCGCCCCCGGCGACCGCCGCGCCCGGCCCCCCCCCCCCCCCCCCCC
>NZ_JAQYXB010000117.1:0-386 GCF_036322405.1 Streptomyces sp. SP17BM10
CCCCACCCCCCCCCCCCCCCCCCCCCCCTCACCCGGGGGCGGCTGGGCCGCGTCTGAGGGGGCTGGCGGTCGTGAGCTCCGCGGGTAGGTCTTCCTGTCTGCCGTCCCCGGCCGCCGGGGTGGTTGTTCGCTCTACCGCCCCCCCCCACCACAAAACGGCCCCGCCCACGAAAAACCAACACCGACCGCCCCACCCCACACACCAACACAAAAACAAACACCACACCAAAAACACACCCACAACCCACCAAAACACATTTGGTCTTCGGACAGCAAATCTTAGTGGTTGCCATAGCGAGGGAGGCCCCGAGCGGCGCCCGGAAAAGCCAGCCCCGGCCCAAAACCCCCCGGGCCCCGTTACGCGTACTACCCGTACGGGTCCATCC
>NZ_JAQYXB010000118.1:0-307 GCF_036322405.1 Streptomyces sp. SP17BM10
CCACCGGAGGGGCGGTCGTCGCGGCGGTAGCCACCGCCGGAGGGGCGCTCGCCACGGTCATCACGACGCGGACGGTCGTCGCGGTCACGGTTGAAGCCGCCGGACGGGCGGTCATCGCGGCGGAAGCCACCACCGGAGGGACGCTCGCCGCGGACGTCACGACGCCCACGGGCGGGGTTGCCTCGTTGGTGATGGGTCGTGGGGCGGCTTCCGCCGTGTCGTCGACGGCGACGGTGGTGGTTTCCGACGTGAGGTCCGTGGCGAGCGCCCCTCGGGCGGTGGCTTCCGTCGTGACGACCGCCCCTCC
>NZ_JAQYXB010000119.1:0-322 GCF_036322405.1 Streptomyces sp. SP17BM10
GGGGGACCTGACCGACTCGGTGAACTTCTTGGCCGTCTAACTGACCGGGCAGGTGCGCAACTTCGCCCAGGTGACGACGTCGGTGCCGCGCGGGGTGCTCTCGCAGTTGTTGCTGGTGGAGGCGCGCGGCGAGATGCTGGAGCTGAAGAACACCTTCACCACGATGGTGGACCAGCTGAACGGCTTCGCGGCGCCGGTGACGAGGGTTGCCGGTGTGGTCGGCACCGAGGGCGGCCTCGGCGGTCAGGCGCAGTTGGGGGGCGTGGCCGGGGTCTGGGGGGACCTGACCGACTCGGTGAACTTCATGGCCGACAACCTGACC
>NZ_JAQYXB010000120.1:0-327 GCF_036322405.1 Streptomyces sp. SP17BM10
GGCCACCGACCCACCCCCAAACGCAAAAACAACAGCCAACGTCAACCCCTTCAAAACCCCCAACCCAACAGCCAACCCAACAAACCCAAACACCCACCCCGCCACAACAACCACACCAACACCCAACATACCAAAAAAGACCCCCACAACCCCCCACACACCCACACAAAAACAAACAAACCAAACCACAAAACCCCACACCACCCCCCCACCCACCCCCCCCCCCCCCCCCCCCCCACAACCAAACACACCAACCAAAAAAAAAAGAATCCAACCCCACCCCAAAAAAACACACCGCTCGCCCCCCCGCGCCCAGCCCCCCACGCC
>NZ_JAQYXB010000121.1:0-338 GCF_036322405.1 Streptomyces sp. SP17BM10
GGGGGGGGGGGGGGGGGGGGCCGGACGGGGGGCGCTCGGGGGATCCAGATACCTAGCGGTGGCGCCGGGGGGGCGGGCGCGCCGGCCAGCTGGCTGAGAATACACAGAAAGACCATCACCACAGCACAACCCACAAAAACCACAAACAAACAACCACCCACCCAAACCCCCCCCAAAACCCACACCACCCCCCACCCCCACAAAAAAAACCAACACAAAAACAAAAAAAAAAAAAACAAAAAAAAACACACAAACAAAACCCAAACAACAAAAAAACAACCAAACAACACAAAAAACACACACCAACAACCCAACCAACACACCCCACAACACCAACA
>NZ_JAQYXB010000122.1:0-350 GCF_036322405.1 Streptomyces sp. SP17BM10
CGCCAGCACCCCCCCAAACCCAACGAACAAAAATCCCCCCAAAAAACCCACCAACCCCACAAAAAAAAACAAAACCACACCCACCCCCATAAAACCAAAAAGGCGCACCAACCCCACCACCCCAAAAACCCCCCCACCCCCCCCACCCCCACCACCACAAAAAAAAAAAACAACAAAACAACCCCACCCACAAACAAACCCCCAACACCAAACCCCACACCCAAACACCCCACAAACCCCCCCACCCCCCCCCCCCCCCCCACCCCCACACACCCCACCCACAACCACCACCAAAGCACCAACCACAAAAACAAAAAACCACCACGACACCACCACACCACACCCAACAC
>NZ_JAQYXB010000123.1:0-1292 GCF_036322405.1 Streptomyces sp. SP17BM10
CCGACCCTGAACACCCCGATCCACCAGCGGAGGACCGAACAGTCATGGAAGAACGCTTGACCGAACACGCGCCCGCGGCCGCGTCCGCGCGGGTGGAGGAGCGGCCCGCCGGGGCGCCGGCGAACACCGAACCGGCGATCTGGTCCCGCAGCTTCCGGTACTACTTCACCGCCCGCAGCGCGGGCCTGCTCAGCTGGGCCATGCTGCCGGTCGCCGTCTCGGCCGGCCTGCTCAGCGGCGGCTACGGCCTGAACACCGCCGGGTACTCGATGGCCTTCCTGGTGGGCCCGTTCGCCGGCCTGGTGCTCTTCGGCGGCGTCCTCGCCGACCGCTTCACCGCCCGCCGCATGATGATCGCTGCGGACCTCGCCAACCTCCTCGCCCACACCCTCCTGGCGTTCCTGTTCATCCACGGCATCGACCAGCTCTGGCAGCTGTACGCGCTGCTCGTGGTGGCCGGCACCGCCAACGCGATGTTCCAGCCGGGCGCCTCCTCGACCGTCCCCCTCGTCTCCCGCGACGTCCAGGGCGCCAACGGCGTCCTGCGCACCTCCGAAGCCCTCACCGGCCTCGGCGGCCCCGCCCTGGCCGGCGCCATGGTCGGCCTCGGCGCCACCGGCTGGGTCATGGTGATCTCCGCCCTGGCCTACGGGACCAGCGCGGTCTGTCTGCTCACCCTGCGCCTCGGCGTGGTGCCCGCCCCGCCGGCCGGCGAGAGTCTGTGGCACAACCTGGCCGTCGGCTGGCGGGAGTTCCGCTCCCGCAGCTGGCTGTGGGGCGTCATCGTCATCTGGATGGTCTTCGCGGTGCTCTCCTGGGGTCCGCAGCTGTCGGTGGCCGCCGGCGTCATCGTCCCCGAACACGGCGCCACCGCCTTCGGACTGATCAACTGCGCCCTCGGCGCCGGCACCGTCGCCGGCGGCCTGCTCGCGATCCGCTACAAGCCCGAACGCCCCCTGGCCGCGGGCGCGGTGGCGATGCTCGCCTACCCGCTCTACCCGCTCGGCATCGTCCTGGACTGGCCCGTCTGGCTGCTCGCCGCCGCCCAGTTCGCGGTCGGCGTCGGCATCGGCGTGTGGGGCGTCATGTGGGCCACCAGCGTCCAGACCCAGGTCCCGGGCGAGGTCCTCAACCGCGTCCACGCCTACGAGGTCGCCGGCTCCGTCGGCATGTACCCCATCGGCAGCGCCCTCGCCGGCCCCGCCGTCGGCGCCTTCGGCACCGACCGCGTCCTCCAGGTCGGCGCGGCGGTGGCCCTCGCCACCGCCGCCGCCCTCCTCCTCACCCACCCC
>NZ_JAQYXB010000124.1:0-312 GCF_036322405.1 Streptomyces sp. SP17BM10
CGTTATAAACACAAAAAAAAAAACACGCAAACAAACACACAAAAAATACGACCGCAACAAAAACAAAAACTAAAAAAAAAACCGAAAACAACCCCCCCCCAACACCCACAAACACAACTAACCCAAAAACAACAACAAAAATACACCACAAAAAAAAACCAAAAAAAAAAAAAAAACAAAAAAAAAAAAAAAAACCCACACCAAACAAAAAAAAAAAAAAAAAACAAAAACAACCAAAAAAAACAAAAAAACAAAACAACACCCCCCCCCCCACCCCAACAAAACACAAACCACCAACCACCCCAACCCCAA
>NZ_JAQYXB010000125.1:0-913 GCF_036322405.1 Streptomyces sp. SP17BM10
GCTCCGCCCTCGCCGTCCTGGCCGCCCCCGACTCCGACATCGGCCTCGTCGGCTACGAGATGGCCCTGCTCGTCGACCGCGCAGGCGCCGTCCTCACCCCCGCGCTCCGCGCAGAACTCCAGGGCAGTCTCCTGCACTGACCGGGGCCCGCACGGCACCCACCCACCCACGTCCCACCTCCCCGCCGGGTCCGACCCGACCGGTCCCGGCGCTCGACCCTCAGCTACCCTCAGGCAGCTGATCCCGCCTCAGCTGGAACGCCCCAGCTGGAACCTGCTGCCCGAGGCCGCAGCACAAGGAGGACCCATGACCCCGCCCTCGACACCCGCCGGCCCGTACGGCAACGGGTACGGCAGCGGCTACGGCGGGCAGCAGTCCGACGGCTACGAGCAGCAGCCGCTGGTCCGCCCGTACGCGATGACCGGCGGCCGGACCCGGCCCCGCTACCAGCTCGCCATCGAGGCCCTGATCTCGACCACGGGATCGGCCGAGCGCTCCGGCGGCCTGCTGCCGGAGCACGCCCGGATCGTCAACCTCTGCCGTGAGGTCAAATCCATCGCGGAGATCTCCGCACTGGCCGGCGTGCCGCTCGGTGTGGCCCGCATCCTCGTGGCCGACCTGGCCGAGGCCGGCCTCGTCGCCATCCACCAGCCCGCCGCCGCGGGCGAGTCGGGCGGAACGCCCGACGTCACGCTGCTCGAAAGGGTCCTCAGTGGACTTCGCAAGCTCTAACGGACCCGCCCGCGCCACGACGTCCGCGAAGATCGTCGTGGCGGGCGGCTTCGGTGTCGGCAAGACCACGCTCGTCGGCGCCGTCTCCGAGATCAACCCCCTGCGCACCGAAGCCGTCATGACCTCGGCCTCCGCCGGCATCGACGACATCAGCCACGTCTCCGGCAAGACGACCACCACC
>NZ_JAQYXB010000126.1:0-231 GCF_036322405.1 Streptomyces sp. SP17BM10
CCCCCCCCCCCCCCCCCCCCCCCCCCCCCCCCCCCCCCCCCCCCCCCCCCCCCCCCCCCCCCCCCCCCCCCCCCGTGTTTTCCTCCTGCCGCTAGCGCCGGGCGCCGGCCCCCGAGCCCGTACTCATCAACAGCACCCGTCCGAGCACAACTAACAGTGATGTCACGCCGTTGCTCGAGTTGCGCAGCATCTGGCGGTGGCCGTCGAGGGAGCGCGGGGGCGGCGGCTCGG
>NZ_JAQYXB010000127.1:0-2382 GCF_036322405.1 Streptomyces sp. SP17BM10
CCGCTGCTGCGACGGACCGTTCGGCGCCGTCAGACCGTTCGACGCCCCGTCCTGGTTGACGGCCGAGCCCCGCAGGACGGCCAGCACCCGGTGCCCGTTGCGACGGGCATCCGACAACCGCTCCAGCACCACCAGACCGACGCCCTCACCCCAGCCCACCCCATCCGCCGCGTCCGCGAACGAACGGCACCGACCGTCGGCCGACAGACCGCCCTGGCGCGAGAACTCCACGAAGGTGTTCGGCGTCGACATCACGGTGACGCCACCCGCGAGCGCGAGCGAGCACTCACCGCTGCGCAGGGCTTGCGCCGCCAGGTGCATCGCGACGAGGGACGACGAGCAGGCAGTATCGACCGTGACCGCCGGGCCTTCGAGACCGAGGGTGTACGAGACGCGGCCCGAGGCCACGCTTCCCGCGCTGCCGCTGCCCTGGTAGCCCTCGAACTCACCGCCGCCCAGCAGACTCGCGTAGTCCGCGTACATCACGCCCGCGAAAACGCCTGTCCGGCTGCCGCGCAGCGACACCGGATCGATGCCGGCCCGCTCGAACGCCTCCCACGACGTCTCCAGCAGCAGGCGCTGCTGGGCGTCCGTCGCGAGCGCCTCACGAGGGCTCATCCCGAAGAACTCGTGGTCGAACTCCCCGGCGGTGTGCAGGAACCCGCCGGAGCGCGTGTAGGACGTCCCGAGGTGCTCCGGGTCCGGGTCGTAGAGGGTCTCGACGTCCCAGCCGCGGTTCGTCGGGAAGCCGGAGACCGCGTCGACGCCGTCGGCCACCAGCCGCCACAGCTCCTCCGGCGACTCGACGCCGCCCGGGTAGCGGCACGCCATCCCGACGATCACGATCGGGTCGTCCGACAGCGACGGGAGCGCCTCGGGGACGTGGACGAGGCTCTCGGTGCCGAACAGGCCCTCCAGCAGGAACCCGGCCAGCGTGCTCGCCGTCGGGTAGTCGAACACCACGGTCGCCGGGAGCTGGAGACCGGTCACCGACTTGAGCCGGTTGCGCAGCTCGACCGCCGTCAGCGAGTCGAAGCCGAGGTCCTGGAACGCCTTCGACGGATCGACCGCCGAGCCGGCCTCGTGGCCGAGCACGAGCGCGATCTGGTCGCGCACCAGCTCCAGGACGGCCGCCCGCCGGTCGTCGACGCCCAGGCCCGACAGCCGCTGCGCCAGGCCGGCCGACACGGCCGAGCCCGCGACGGCGGCACGCCGCACCCGGCTCCGTACCAAGCCGCGCAGCAGCGCGGGCACCTCACCGTGCGCGGCCATCGCCGCGAGGTCGAGGCGGACCGGCAGCACGGCCGGGTGGCCGGTGGCGAGCGCCGCGTCGAAGAGCGCGACGCCCTGGTCCGGGGCGATGGCCGGCAGGCCGAGCCGGGCGATGCGCTCGGCCTCGGCGTCGGTGAGCGTGCCGGTCATGCCGGCCACGTCCGACCACGGGCCCCAGGCGAGGGAGACGGCGGGCAGGCCGAGCGAGCGGCGGTGGACCGCCAGCGCGTCCAGGTAGGCGTTGCCCGCCGCGTAGGCGGCCTGGCCCGCGCTGCCGAAAGTACCGGCGACGGAGGAGAAGAGGACGAAGGTCTCGGCGTTCTCGGCGGCCCGGTGGAGGTTCCACGCGGCGTCCGCCTTCGGACGCAGGACGGCCGAGACGCGCTCGGCGGTCAGGGAGCCGATCACGCCGTCGTCGAGCACGCCCGCCGTGTGGACGACCGCGCGGATCTCGTGGCGCAGGAACAGCTCGGCCACGGCGGCCTCGTCGGCCACGTCGCAGGCCTCGACCTTCGCCCCGGCACCCAGCTCCGCCAGCAGCTCCTTGACGCCCTCGGCGTCCGCACCGCGACGGCTCACCAGCAGCAGATCGCGCACGCCGTGCTCGGCCACCAGGTGCCGGGCCACGAGCTTGCCCAGGCCGCCCGTGCCACCGGTGATCAGAACCGTGCCCTCGCTCGGCCACACCACCGCGTCGGCCGACGCCTCCGTCCGCACCAGGCGGGCAGCGAGGATCTCCCCGTCGCGGACGAGCAGCTGCGGCTCGTCCAGGCCCAGGACCTCCGGCGGCAGCTCCTCCGAACCCGACAGATCCACCAGGCCGAACCGGCCCGGCTCTTCCGACATCGCCGAACGGAGAAGACCCCACACCGCCGCACCCGGCAGGTCCTCACCCGCCACCACGCCGCGCGTCACGAACACCAGACGGGACCCGGCGAAACGCTCCTCCGCCAGCCAGCCCTGCACCAACTCCAGCACGCGGGCCGTCCCCACGTGCACGTCCCCGTCCGCCGACCGGACCACCACCACCGGCGGCACCTCCGCCGGCACCTCCGCCAGCGACGCCACCGCCACGAACTCCGGCGCATCGGAAGACCTCACCGGCACCCA
>NZ_JAQYXB010000128.1:0-348 GCF_036322405.1 Streptomyces sp. SP17BM10
GGGGGGGGGGGGGGGGGGGGGGGGGGGGGGGGGGGGGGGGGGGGGGGGGGGGGGGGGGGGGGGGGGGGGGGGGGGGGGGGGGGGGGGGGGGGGGGGGGGGGGGGGGGGGGGGGGCGCGGGGGGGGGGCGGGGCGGCGCCCCCCCCCCCCCCCCCCCCCCCCCGCCACCCCCACCCCCCCCCCCCCCCACCCCCCCACCCCCCCCCCCCCCGCCCCCCCCCACCCCTCCCACCCGCCCCCCCCCCCCCCCCCCCCCCCCCCCCCCCCCCCCCCCCCCCCCCCCCCCCCCCCCCCCCCCCCCCCCCCCCCCCCCCCCCCCCCCCCCCCCCCCCCCCCCCCCCCCCCCCCC
>NZ_JAQYXB010000129.1:0-340 GCF_036322405.1 Streptomyces sp. SP17BM10
GGGCAGCCCACCCCCCCCAAACAGCTCCCCAAACTTGGCCACCAAAAAAACCATAACAAACACAAACCCCATAACAACAACCAGAGCCACAGGACCACGATCGGCCCCGACCTCCCAAAACAGCCCGCACACCACGAGGGGGACGAAGTGTGCGCCGAGCCCGGCGATCCGCTGGCGGTCGGCGAGCGGCAGGTACAGGTGGTCCATGTCGCCGGCCTGCAGGTCCTGCAGGCGCTCCAGCCGGGCGCCGAAGCGCTCCGCCGGGTCGAGCGCGACGCGCACCGGCAGGGTGTTGATGAACAGGCCGACCATCGACTCGACGCCCGGGACCTGCGGGGGA
>NZ_JAQYXB010000130.1:0-340 GCF_036322405.1 Streptomyces sp. SP17BM10
CTCGCCCCCCGCAACAAAACCCCCCCCCGCCACAAACCCCAAAAAAAAAAACCCCACACACAACCCACCACCCCCACCCACAAAAAACACAACCCCCAACACCCCCCAAAGACCACCCAACCACACAAAAACCCGAAAACCACCCACCACCACCTCCAAAAGCCCCACCCCGCCCCCTACTACAACCCCACCCTGGACGCCCACCCCAAGACGCTCCGCGGCCCCCACCCCCCCCCCCAGCCCCCCCAAAAAGTAACCCCCCCCGCCCTCCGCCACGCCCCGCCCCCCCCCCACACCCAAACAAAACACCACCCCCACGCCCACCCCCCCCCCCCACAAG
>NZ_JAQYXB010000131.1:0-302 GCF_036322405.1 Streptomyces sp. SP17BM10
CGGGGGCCAGGAGGCCGGCGCCGTGGCGGGTCCACGCCTGCGCATCCTCGCTCCGCGAGTGGCCGGTGACCGGGCGGCGTCCTGGGCCGACGGGCTCGGCCACCGCGGCCAGGGGGCGGTGGGCGGGGTCCGGGGGGGGGGCGGGGGGTGGGGGGGGGGCGGCCGCGGCGGGGCGCCGGGCGGCCCCGGCCCCCGCCCCCGCCCGCGCGCCCCCCCCCCCCCCCCCCCCCCCCCCCCCCCCCCCCCCCCCCCCCCCCCCCCCCCCCCCCCCCCCCCCCCCCCCCCCCCCCCCCCCCCCCCCC
>NZ_JAQYXB010000132.1:0-363 GCF_036322405.1 Streptomyces sp. SP17BM10
GCCGCTGTTCCGATCTCGGGTGGGGGGTGTGGGTGGTGTCCGTCGTCACGGGGGGTACGTCCTTCCGGGGGGGCCGCCCGCGGTGGGGGGGGGCGGCGGGGGGGGTGGGGGGGGGGTGGGGGGGGCGTGGGGGGGGCGGGGGGGGGGTGTTGGGCGGGGCTGGGCTCGCTGTCAGGCGTGGCCTTGTGGTCGGGGGCGTACGGGTCGCGGGCGGCCTTGCGGGGGGGTGGCGTGCTGAGAGAGCTCGATGTCGAGCTCGCCGATCTGGTGGGCGGCGGCGGGGCGGCGGTGGGTGTAGGCGGCGGGCTCGGACTGGCCGATGTGGGGGAGGTAGGCGGCGTTGAGGTCGTCCTCGATCGCGCC
>NZ_JAQYXB010000133.1:0-1445 GCF_036322405.1 Streptomyces sp. SP17BM10
TAGGGCTTGGTCAGGTCGGTGCCGTGGTGGCGTGTCCTGGGGAGTAGGTGGCGCGTTGTTGGTGTGTGACACCTGGGGAGATGGCCGAGGTCCGGGAGGACCTGGAGGCGTTCACGGCGGGGTTGTTCGAAGCGTTCACGCGTGCTGACCAGCGGCGTTGGGGGCAGGCGTACGTGCGTGGGCTGCTCCTGGACGGCAAGCGGAAGTCGGTGGAGCCGATGGCCGCGCGGCTCGGGGAGGACGGAAACCGGCAGGCTCTCGCGCACTTCGTCACGACAAGCCCCTGGGATCCGGCGCATGTCCGGGCCCGTTTGTCCTGGAGGATGCAGGACGCCATCGATCCGACCGCGCTGATCATCGACGACACGGGGTTCCTCAAGGACGGCGACGCGTCGGCGTGTGTGTCGCGGCAGTACACCGGAACCGCGGGCAAGGTCACCAACTGCCAAGTGGGCGTCTCGCTCCACCTGGCCCGTGACCACGCCTCGGCGCCGGTCAACTGGCGGCTGTTCCTCCCCGCGTCCTGGGACCCCGAATCGACGAAGGCCGACCCGGACAAGGTCGCCCGGCGAGACCGGTGCGGCATCCCCGCAGGCCTGGGCCACGTGGAGAAGTGGCAGCTGGCCCTGGACATGATCGACGAGACCCGGTGCTGGGGTGTCCACGTCCCGCTCGCCATCGCCGACGCTGGATACGGCGACGCCGCGGCCTTCCGCCTCGGCCTCCAGCAACGCGGCCTGCACTACGTGCTGGGGATCTCCACCACGCCGACCGCGCACCCTGCCGAAGCCCGGCCCGTCACGCCCGCCTACAGCGGCACCGGCCGGCCGCCGGTGGCGAAGTACCCGGACAAGGCCCGCAGTGTGAAGGACCTGGCCATCGCTGCCGGGCCGAAAGCGGCCAGGCCGGTGTCGTGGCGGGAGGGGTCGCGCCCCGGCAAGGCGAAGAGCGGCTTCAAGCGGATGTATTCGCGCTTCGTGGCGCTGCGGATCCGCCCGGCCGGACGCGAGATCCGCGACGCCACCGAGGGCGTGGAGCTGGCCGAGTGCTGGCTGCTGGCCGAATGGCCCGCCAAGGAAGCCGAGCCGATCCAGTTCTGGCTCTCGAACCTGCCCGCCGACACCCCGCTGACCACTCTGGTGCGAATGGCCAAGCTCCGCTGGCGGATCGAGCACGACTACCGGGAGATGAAACAGGCCCTCGGCCTGGCCCACTTCGAGGGCCGCACGTTCACCGGCTGGCATCACCACGTCACGCTCGTCTCTCTCGCCCACGCGTTCTGCACCCTGCGCAGACTGGCCACCGCCCCAAAAGACGCGGGGCCGGCCTGAGCCTCTACCAAGTCGTCCGCGAGCTCCAGATCCTTCTGGCGACCTGGGCCGGCGCCTGCCCCACCTGCCACCGCGACATACCCACACGAAAACAGACCTGACCAAGCCCTACTA
>NZ_JAQYXB010000134.1:0-1422 GCF_036322405.1 Streptomyces sp. SP17BM10
CTGAGGACAAGCCCTCGGCCTATTAGTACCGGTCAACTCCACCCCTCACAGGGCTTCCATATCCGGCCTATCAACCCAGTCGTCTACTGGGAGCCTTACCCTCTCAAGGAGGTGGGAGTGCTCATCTCGAAGCAGGCTTCCCGCTTAGATGCTTTCAGCGGTTATCCCTCCCGAACGTAGCCAACCAGCCATGCCCTTGGCAGAACAACTGGCACACCAGAGGTTCGTCCGTCCCGGTCCTCTCGTACTAGGGACAGCCCTTCTCAACACTCCTACGCGCACAGCGGATAGGGACCGAACTGTCTCACGACGTTCTAAACCCAGCTCGCGTACCGCTTTAATGGGCGAACAGCCCAACCCTTGGGACCTACTCCAGCCCCAGGATGCGACGAGCCGACATCGAGGTGCCAAACCATCCCGTCGATATGGACTCTTGGGGAAGATCAGCCTGTTATCCCCGGGGTACCTTTTATCCGTTGAGCGACGGCGCTTCCACAAGCCACCGCCGGATCACTAGTCCCTACTTTCGTACCTGCTCGACCCGTCAGTCTCACAGTCAAGCTCCCTTGTGCACTTACACTCAACACCTGATTGCCAACCAGGCTGAGGGAACCTTTGGGCGCCTCCGTTACCCTTTAGGAGGCAACCGCCCCAGTTAAACTACCCACCAGACACTGTCCCTGATCCGGATCACGGACCCAGGTTAGACATCCAGCACGACCAGAGTGGTATTTCAACGGCGACTCCACGACAACTGGCGTTGCCGCTTCACAGTCTCCCACCTATCCTACACAAGCCGAACCGAACACCAATATCAAGCTATAGTAAAGGTCCCGGGGTCTTTCCGTCCTGCTGCGCGAAACGAGCATCTTTACTCGTAATGCAATTTCACCGGGCCTATGGTTGAGACAGTCGAGAAGTCGTTACGCCATTCGTGCAGGTCGGAACTTACCCGACAAGGAATTTCGCTACCTTAGGATGGTTATAGTTACCACCGCCGTTTACTGGCGCTTAAGTTCTCAGCTTCGCCCCGACGAATCAGAGCTAACCGGTCCCCTTAACGTTCCAGCACCGGGCAGGCGTCAGTCCGTATACATCGCCTTACGGCTTCGCACGGACCTGTGTTTTTAGTAAACAGTCGCTTCTCGCTGGTCTCTGCGGCCACCCCCAGCTCAGACTGCAAGAGCCGTCACCAGGAATGGCCCCCCTTCTCCCGAAGTTACGGGGGCATTTTGCCGAGTTCCTTAACCATAGTTCACCCGAACGCCTCGGTATTCTCTACCTGACCACCTGAGTCGGTTTGGGGTACGGGCCGCCATGAAACTCGCTAGAGGCTTTTCTCGACAGCATAGGATCATCCACTTCACCACAATCGGCTCGGCATCAGGTCTCAGCCTTACATGTGAGGCGGATTTGCCTACC
>NZ_JAQYXB010000135.1:0-305 GCF_036322405.1 Streptomyces sp. SP17BM10
AGAAGAGGTGACGACCCGATGACCACCGTGATCGAGAAGAACCAGAAGAGCGGCCGGCTGCGCGTTCGACCCCCGCTGAGCCGGCGCCACCGCCCACTGCCGCACGTAGAACCCCGCGCGGCCCTCGCGGTAGTCCGCCGGGCCCCGCCGCGGCGGGCGCCCGCCCGCCGCCCCCCCCCCGCCGCGCCCCGCGCCCGCCCCCGCCCCCGCGCCCGCCCCCCCCCCCCCCCCCCCCCCCCCCCCCCCCCCCCCCCCCCCCCCCCCCCCCCCCCCCCCCCCCCCCCCCCCCCCCCCCCCCCCCCCCC
>NZ_JAQYXB010000136.1:0-382 GCF_036322405.1 Streptomyces sp. SP17BM10
CGCGCCCCGGCAAGGCGAAGAGCGGCTTCAAGCGGATGTATTCGCGCTTCGTGGCGCTGCGGATCCGCCCGGCCGGACGCGAGAGCCGCGACGCCACCGAGGGCGTGTAGCTGGCCGAGTGCTGGCTGCTGGCCGAATGGCCCGCCAAGGAAGCCGAGCCGATACAGTTCTGGCTCTAGAACCAGCCCGCCGAAACCCCGCTGACCACACTGGTGCGAATGGCCAAGCTCCCCTGGCGGATCGAGCACGACAAACCGGAGATGAAAAAGGCCCACGGCCAGGCCCACATCGAGGGCCGCACGTTCACCGGCTGGCATCACCACGTCACGCTCGTCTCTCTCGCCCACGCGTTCTGCACCCTGCGCAGACTGGCCACCGCCCC
>NZ_JAQYXB010000137.1:0-236 GCF_036322405.1 Streptomyces sp. SP17BM10
CGCCTCAGCTACGCCGAACTCGACGCCCGCTCCAACCGGCTGGCCCGCCTGCTCCTCCAGCGCGGCGCCAGGGCCGAGGGCTACGTCGCCGTCGCCCTCCCGCGCACCGCGGAACTGCTCGTCGCCCTGCTCGCCGTCCAGAAGTCCGGAGCCGGCTACGTCCCGCTCGACCCCCAGCACCCGGCCGAGCGCCTCGGCTACGTCCTGACGGACGCGCGGCCGTCCCTCCTCCTCAC
>NZ_JAQYXB010000138.1:0-1480 GCF_036322405.1 Streptomyces sp. SP17BM10
CGGTCGAGCTTGCCGTTGACCGTCAGCGGCAGCTGCTCCAGCGGGACGAAGGCGGAGGGGACCATGTAGTCGGGGAGCGCGGCGGCGATGTGGGTGCGCAGGGCCTCGGTGTCGAGGGCGGTGCCGGGGGTGGCCGGGACGAGGTAGGCGACGAGGCGTTTGATGCCGGGCTGGTCCTGGCGGACGACGACGGCGTTCTGCGCGATGGCGGGGTGGGTGCCGAGGACGGTTTCGATTTCGCCGAGTTCGATGCGGAAGCCGCGGATCTTGACTTGGTCGTCGGTGCGGCCGAGGTAGTCGAGTTGGCCGTTTCGGGTCCAGCGGGCGAGGTCGCCGGTGCGGTACATGCGGGTGCCGGGGGTGCCGTGGGGGTTGGCGGTGAAGCGTTCGGCGGTGAGGGCGGGGCGGTTGAGGTAGCCGCGGGCGAGGCCGTGGCCGGTGAGGTAGAGCTCGCCGGTCACGCCGGGGGGGACGGGGCGGAGGTGGTCGTCGAGGATGAGGGTGTGGGTGTTGGGGATGGGGGTGCCGATGCTGGGGAGGCCGGTGCCGGCTTCCAGGGGTGTGGAGATGGTGGCGGCGACGGTGGATTCGGTGGGGCCGTAGGCGTTGATCATGCGGCGGCCGGGGGCCCAGCGGTCGACCAACTCCGCTGAGGTGGCGTCGCCGCCGACGATGAGGCAGTGGAGGTGGGGGAAGTGGCCTGCGGGGACGCTGGCGAGGGCTGCCGGGGGGATGAGGGAGTGGGTGACGTGCTCGGTGGTGAGGACGTCGGCGAGGACGTCTGCGGCGAGGGGGCCGGGCGGGGGGACGATGAGGGTGGCGCCGGCGGCGAAGGTCATGACGAGTTCGAGGACGGAGGCGTCGAAGCTCGGTGAGGCGAACTGGAGGACGCGGCTGTGGGCTGTGACGTCGAAGCGGTGGAGTTCGGCGGCGGCGAAGGCGGCGATGCCGGTGTGGGTGACGACGACGCCCTTGGGGCGGCCGGTGGAGCCGGAGGTGTAGATCAGGTAGGCGGGGTTCGCCTGGTCCACGGCGACATCGGGACGCTGAGCCGACTGCCCCTCGACGGAGGGGAGTTCGCGGAGGACGAGTGCGGGGCGTGCGTCGTCGAGCATGTAGGTGATGCGGTCGGTGGGGTAGTCGGGGTCGATGGGCAGGTATGCCGCCCCCGCCTTGAGGACCGCGAGTTGGGCGATGACGATGTCGACCGAGCGCGGCAGCAGCAGCGCGACGGTGCTCTCCGTGCCGATGCCCTGGCTGCGCAGCCAGTGGGCGACCTGGTTGGCGCGCTCCTCCACCTCGGCGTACGTGAGGACGAGCTCGCCGCTCGCGATCGCGGGCGCGGCCGGGGTGGCGTCGGCGGCGGCCTCGAACAGCCCGTGGAACGTGGCGGGAGCCAGCTCGACGCTCTCGCCGGCCCATTGGCCGAGGACGAGCTCGCGCTCGCTCTCGCTGAGGACGTCCACGTCCCCGATCCGGA
>NZ_JAQYXB010000139.1:0-360 GCF_036322405.1 Streptomyces sp. SP17BM10
CCCCCCCCCCCCCCCCCCCCCCCCCCCCCCCCCCCCCCCCCCCCCCCCCCCCCCCCCCCCCACTGTCCCCGCAGACGCCTGCAACCGCGATCCACCAGGGCGCCGGGTGGGACGTCGGCAGCGGGGTGCTGCTGGTGAGGGACCGGGCGTCTCTGCGGCGGCCGGACCTGCGGCGGCCAGCTCGGCCGCCTCCTCTTCCTCTACCACGTCGGTGATTCCTAATTCCTTCGCAAGCCCGAAAAAGCGGGGGGGGGGGGGGGGGGGGGGGGGGGGGGGGGGGGGGGGGGGGGGGGGGGGGGGGGGGGGGGGGGGGGGGGGGGGGGGGGGGGGGGGGGGGGGGGGGGGGGGGGGGGGGGGGGG
>NZ_JAQYXB010000140.1:0-340 GCF_036322405.1 Streptomyces sp. SP17BM10
GGATCACCAAGTCCCCCCGGTCACTGGCCGTCACCATCGCGGCCCTCGCCTTCGTCGGCTCGCTCCTCGTCGCATGGCTCGTCCACACCGCGCCGACCTTCCCCGTGCCGCCGCCGTACACCCCGCCGGCCGCCACCCACCCCCCCCGCCCCCTGCCCCCCCGCCCACCCCATGCCCGGCGCCCCGCCCCCGCCCCCGCCCCCCCGCCCCCCCCCGGGCCCGCGCCCCCCCCCCCCCCACCCCCCCCCCCCCCCCCCGCGAGCCGCCCCGCCCCCCGCGCCCGCCCGCCCCCGCCGCGAGGGCCCACCCCCCCCCCCCCCCGCCCCCCCCCCCCCCCCAC
>NZ_JAQYXB010000141.1:0-1893 GCF_036322405.1 Streptomyces sp. SP17BM10
AGGGTGGTGGTGTCGCCGACTTCGCGGCCTTCGGCGATGTCGCGCAGGAGGCGGCGCATGATTTTGCCGGAGCGGGTCTTGGGGAGTTCGCCGACGACTTTGATCTGCTTGGGTTTGGCGATGGGGCCGAGGGTGCGGCCGACGTGGGCGCGTAGTTCCTCGATGAGTTCGGGGGTTTCGGTGGCGCCGCCGCGCAGGATGACGAAGGCGACGATGGCCTGGCCGGTGGTGGGGTCGGTGGCGCCGACGACGGCGGATTCGGCGACGGTGGGGTGGCCGACGAGGGCGGATTCGACCTCGGTGGTGGAGATGTTGTGGCCGGAGACGAGCATGACGTCGTCGACGCGGCCCAGGAGCCAGATGTCGCCGTCGTCGTCCTTCTTGGCGCCGTCGCCGGCGAAGTAGCGGCCTTGGAAGCGGGACCAGTAGGTGTCGATGTAGCGCTGGTCGTCGCCCCAGATGGTGCGGAGCATGGAGGGCCAGGGCTCGGTGAGGACGAGGTAGCCGCCGGAGCCGTTGGGGACTTCGGTGCCGTTGTCGTCGACGACGGTGGCGGCGATGCCGGGCAGGGCGCGCTGGGCGGAGCCGGGCTTGGTCTCGGTGACGCCGGGCAGGGGGCTGATCATCATGGCGCCGGTCTCGGTCTGCCACCAGGTGTCGACGATGGGGGTGTGGCCGGCGCCGATGTGTTCGCGGTACCAGATCCAGGCTTCGGGGTTGATGGGTTCGCCGACGCTGCCCAGGACGCGCAGGGTGGAGAGGTCGTACTTGGCGGGGATGTCGTCTCCCCACTTCATGAAGGTGCGGATGGCGGTGGGGGCGGTGTAGAGGATGGTGACGCCGTACTTCTGGATGATTTCCCAGAAGCGTCCCTGGTGGGGGGTGTCGGGGGTGCCTTCGTAGATGACCTGGGTGGCGCCGTTGGCCAGGGGGCCGTAGACGATGTAGGAGTGGCCGGTGACCCAGCCGATGTCGGCGGTGCACCAGTAGACGTCCGACTCGGGCTTGAGGTCGAAGACGGCGTGGTGGGTGTAGGAGGCCTGGGTGAGGTAGCCGCCGGAGGTGTGGAGGATGCCCTTGGGCTTTCCGGTGGTGCCGGAGGTGTAGAGGATGAACAGGGGGTGTTCGGCGTCGTGTGCCTCGGGGGTGTGGTGGGTGGACTGGCGGGCGGTGATCTCGTGCCACCACACGTCGCGGCCCTCGGTCCAGGGGATCTCCTGCTCGGTGCGGCGCACGACGAGGACGTGTTCGACGCCTTCGGTCTTGGTGAGGGCCTCGTCGATGGCGGGCTTGAGGGCGGAGGGCTTGCCGCGGCGGTAGCCGCCGTCGGCGGTGATGACGAGTTTGGCCTGGGCGTCGTGGATGCGGGAGGCGACGGCGTCGGCGGAGAAGCCGCCGAAGACGACGGAGTGGGTGGCGCCGATGCGGGCGCAGGCGAGCATGGCGATGACGGCTTCGGCGATCATCGGGAGGTAGATGGCGACGCGGTCGCCCTTGGTGACGCCGAGTTCGAGCAGGGCGTTGGCGGCCTGGGAGACCTCGTCCTTGAGCTGGGCGTAGGTGATGGAGCGGCTGTCGCCGGGTTCGCCTTCGAAGTGGATGGCGACGCGGTCGCCGTGGCCGTTGTCGACGTGGCGGTCGACGCAGTTGTAGGCCACGTTGAGGGTGCCGTCGGCGAACCAGGTGGCGAATGGGGGGTTCGTCCAGTCGAGCGTCTGGGTGGGCTCGGTGGCCCAGTCCAGGCGGCGGGCCTGCTCGGCCCAGAAGCCCAGGCGGTCCTCGGAGGCCTGCGCGTACGCGGCCGCGGTGACGTTGGCCGCTGCGGCGAGCTCTGCCGGGGGAGCGAAACGACGCTCCTCCTTGAGCAGGTTGGCCAGGCTCTCGTTGCTCAAC
>NZ_JAQYXB010000142.1:0-352 GCF_036322405.1 Streptomyces sp. SP17BM10
CGGCACCGGTGTACTCGAAGACCCCGTGGTGATCGACGCTGACTCCGTACAGGTGGTCGCCAGTGGCGGCGAAACCGCTCCCGGGAGACCCGATCCGCATCCACGTCCCACGCGCCCGGTCGTACTGCTCGATGTCACCGGTCGCCGGGTCCGTCGCGTACAGCGTCGTCGCGCTGGTGAAGATGCGGTCGGTCGCGCCGCGGACCTGTTCCCAGGTGTCGTCGGCACCGGTGTACTCGAAGACCCCGTGGTGATCGACGCTGACTCCGTACAGGTGGTCGCCAGTGGCGGCGAAACCGCTCCCGGGAGACCCGATCCGCATCCACGTCCCACGCGCCCGGTCGTACTGCTC
>NZ_JAQYXB010000143.1:0-261 GCF_036322405.1 Streptomyces sp. SP17BM10
CCCCCCCCCCCCCCCCCCCCCCCCCCCCCCCCCCCCCCCCCCCCCCCCCCCCCCCCCCCCCCCCCCCCCCCCCCCCCCCCCCCCCCCCCCCCCCCCCCCCCCCCCCCCCCCCCCCCCGTTTTTTGCCGGAGCCGGTGGGGGCGACCACCAGGACGTCCGTCCCCCGCCCGATGGCGCGCCAGGCCTCGGCCTGGGCGGTGGTGGGCGCGGGGAAGGCGCCGGTGAACCAGGCCCGGGTGGCCGGGGCGAACCCGGCGAGCG
>NZ_JAQYXB010000144.1:0-326 GCF_036322405.1 Streptomyces sp. SP17BM10
GGGGGGGGGGGGGGGGGGGGGCCCGGCGGGGCAAAAAACAAAGACGCAGGAGCCCCCCCCCCCCCCCCCCCCCCCCCCCTCCGGGCGCCCCCCCCCCCCCCCCCCCCCCCCCCCCCCCCCCCCCCCCCCCCGGGAGAGGGGGGGGTCGGGCGGCGGCCGGGGGGGTCCGCCCCCGCCGCCCGCTCCGCCCTCCCCGCGCCCCCCCCCACCCCCCGCGCCGCCCCCCCCCCCCGCCCCCGCCCCCCCCCCCCCCCCCCCCCCCCCCCCCCCCCCCCCCCCCCCCCCCCCCCCCCCCCCCCCCCCCCCCCCCCCCCCCCCCCCCCCCC
>NZ_JAQYXB010000145.1:0-330 GCF_036322405.1 Streptomyces sp. SP17BM10
CTGGAGCGCTGCGGCGACCTCGCCCGGCACGTCGCCAAGGTCGCACGGATGCGCTACCCCGAGTCGGCGGTGCCCGGCAGCGGGGGGGGGGGCCGGCCGCGCCCGGCGCCTGCCCCCCCCCCCCCCCCCCCCCCCCCCGGCCCGTCCGAGCGCCCTGCCCGGGCGCCCCCGGCCCCGCCGGCGGGGGGGGGGGGCGCCCCCCCCCCCCCCCCCCCCCCCCCCGGCCGCGGGGGGGGGCGGGCCGGGGGCGGGGGGCGGGGGGCTGGCGGGGGGCCCGGCGGCCCGCCGCGCCGCCCCCCCCGCGGGGGCCGCCCCGCCCCCCCCCCCCCC
>NZ_JAQYXB010000146.1:0-375 GCF_036322405.1 Streptomyces sp. SP17BM10
CCCCCCCCCCCCCCCCCCCCCCCCCCCCCCCCCCCCCCCCCCCCCCCACCGTATTGAATGAGCCCCCGGGTGAACCGGCCCGCGCTGAGAGCGGAAGAGCACACGTGGGATCTCCCGTCACGATGTGGGTGGGCGTGTTCGGTGGTCGGGGTGGGACTGGGAGGGGGGGGCGGGGGGGGGGGTGGTGGGGGGGGGGGGGGGGGGGGTTGGTGTGGGTGGGTGGGGGGGGGGGGGGGGCCCCCCCACCCACCGCCCAAAAAAAAAACCACCCAACCCACCCCACCCCCCAAAAACCCAACCCCCACCACACAACCCCCCCCCCCCCCCCCCCCACCACCCCCCCCCACACCCCCCCCCACACACAACCCCACCACC
>NZ_JAQYXB010000147.1:0-317 GCF_036322405.1 Streptomyces sp. SP17BM10
CCGCGTTCCCATCCCGTACCTCAATCGTGTCCTCATCGCCCCTCCGAGGGGTAACAACGCGAAGGCGACCTACAGCTCGGCGCGGACCGGCCCGGTCCTCAACGCCCGGCACCCGCCCCGACGGCCCCCGGCCCAGACCCACGGCGCCTGATCTTTCCCATCGGACGGACGCGGCCTCCTCCCCGGGGAACCAGCGCCCCCCCCCCCGGCAGCCAAGCCGTTGTTACCCCTCGGAGGGGCGATGAGGACCGCAACGCCGGTCGCCCAGAAGGCGATCGTGGACGGTTGTTACCCCTCGGAGGGGCGATGAGGACCCC
>NZ_JAQYXB010000148.1:0-388 GCF_036322405.1 Streptomyces sp. SP17BM10
CCCCCCCCCCCCCCCCCCCCCCCCCCCCCCCATCTTTCATGATCAGGCGCCCACCGAGATCGACCCTCGACTGGACACTCTTTCCCTCCCCGACGCTCTTCCGCTCTCCTGGCGCCGGACCAGGGCCTCGCCGACCGGCCCCACCGCCGGCAGGTCGTGGGAGAAGCCGTCGACACACACGGCCAGCTGGTGCTGGGCGTCGCGCGGGAGGTCGTGTACGGCCTGGCGCGGGTCGGGGGCGGGCGGGGGCGGGAGTGACGACCCGGTCAATTTTGCGCAGGCGCACCCGGGGCACCTCCCTCCCCACGTTGGGTTCGGGTAGGCCGGCGACGGCTGGAAAGATGGGGGGGGGGGGGGGGGGGGGGGGGGGGGGGGGGGGGGGGGGGGG
>NZ_JAQYXB010000149.1:0-483 GCF_036322405.1 Streptomyces sp. SP17BM10
CCGAACGGCCGACCCCACCTCCCCCCCCCCCCCCCCCCCCCCCCCCAACCCCGGCCCGAGCGCCCCCCCCCCGCCCCCCCCCCGCCCCCCCGCCCCCCCCCCCACCCCCCCCCGCCCCGCCCCCCCCCCCCCGCCCGCCGCCACCCCCCCCCCCCCCCCCACCACAGCCCCCCCCCCCCCCCCCCCCCCCCCACCCCCCACACCCCCCCCCCCCCCCCCCCACCCCCCCCGCCCCCCCCCCCACCCCCCCCCGCCCCCCCCCCACCCCGCCGCCCCCCACCCGCGCCCCCTCCCCCCGCCCCACCCCCCCCCGCCCCCGCGCGGCGACGCGGGCGGGCGGCACCCCGCCCGCCCCCCCCCCCGGCCCTGGCTGGTCCGCCGCGGCGCGGGCGCGGGGGGCGCGGGCCGCCGCCCCCCCCCCCCCCCCCCCCCCCCCCCCCCCCCCCCCCCCCCCCCCCCCCCCCCCCCCCCCCCCCCCCCCCC
>NZ_JAQYXB010000150.1:0-1955 GCF_036322405.1 Streptomyces sp. SP17BM10
CACCGAGGCCGCCGCCGTCCTCGGCCACGCCTCACCGCAGGCCGTCGCCGCCGACCGGGACTTCCACGACCTCGGCATCGACTCCCTCACGGCACTCGAACTGCGCAACCGCCTGACCGCCGTCACCGGCCTGCGCCTGCCCGCGACCCTGGTCTTCGACCACCCGACGTCCGCCGTCCTCGGCGCCCACCTCCTCGGCGTGCTCCTCGACGAGCAGGACGCGGCGGACGGCGCCGCACTGTTCGGCCAACTCGACCGCCTGGACGCGGCCCTGGCCGACGCGGACACCGACGAGGCGACGCGCGGCGCGGTTTCCCTCCGGCTGCGCCGAATGCTGGAGAAATTGCGAAACCAGGACGCGCAGAATGCCGAGGACGCCATTGCGGAGCGGCTCGAAGCAGCGAGCGCGGACGAGGTCCTGGCCTTCATCGACAACGAGCTCGGCCGTCTGGGCAACCGCTGACCGACCCCGCCTCATCACAGGAAGGCACCACCCCCCATGTCGAACGACAGCAAGCTCGTTGACTACCTCAAGTGGGTCACGGCCGACCTGCACCAGACCCGCCAACGACTGCTGGAGGCCGAGTCGGGCCGGCACGAGCCGATCGCCATCGTCGGCATGGCGTGCCGCCTGCCGGGCGGGGTGACCACCCCCGAGGAGCTCTGGCAACTGGTCGCGGACGGGCGGGACGGCATCACCGGGTTCCCCGCGGACCGCGGGTGGGACATCGCGGCGCTGCTCGGCGAGGGCAGCGGCAGCAGCGCCTCGATCGAGGGCGGGTTCGTCGCGGCCGGCGAGTTCGATGCCGCCTTCTTCGGGATCTCGCCGCGCGAGGCCCTCGCGATGGACCCGCAGCAGCGCCTGCTGCTGGAGACGTCCTGGGAGGCGTTCGAGCGGGCCGGCATCGACCCGAGCGGCCTGCGCGGCACCCGCACCGGCGTGTTCGTCGGCACGGCGGGCGTGGACTACGTCGGCGTGGTGATGAACTCGGACGAGGACATGGAGGGCCACGCGACCACCGGCCTGACGGCGAGCGTGCTGTCCGGCCGGGTGTCGTACACCTTCGGGCTGGAGGGCCCGGCGGTGACGGTCGACACGGCGTGCTCGTCCTCGCTGGTGGCGATGCACCTGGCGTCGCAGGCGCTGCGGGCCGGCGAGTGCACGCTCGCCCTCGCGGGCGGGGTCACCGTGCTGTCGACGCCGATGAGTTTCTCCGGCTTCTCCCGCCAGGGCGGACTGGCCCCGGACGGGCGCTGCAAGGCGTTCGCCGACGCGGCGGACGGGACGGGCTGGGCCGAGGGCGCGGGCGTCCTGGTGCTGGAGCGCCTGTCGGACGCGCGCCGCAACGGGCACCCCGTGCTGGCCGTCCTGCGCGGCTCGGCCGTCAACCAGGACGGCGCGTCGAACGGGCTGACGGCGCCCAACGGCCCCTCGCAGCAGCGCGTCATCCGCCAGGCGCTGGCCGCCGCCGGACTGTCGGCCGGAGAGGTCGACGCCGTCGAGGGCCACGGGACGGGCACGCCGCTCGGCGACCCGATCGAGGCCCAGGCGCTCCTCGCGACCTACGGGCAGGACCGCGAACGGCCGCTCCTGCTCGGCTCGCTGAAGTCCAACATCGGTCACACCCAGGCGGCGGCCGGCGCGGCCGGCGTCATCAAGACGGTGATGGCGCTGCGGCACGGCGTGCTGCCGAAGACGCTGCACGTCGACGCACCGTCCGCCGAGGTGGACTGGTCGGCGGGAGCCGTCGAACTGCTCACCGAGGCCCGGGCCTGGCCGGAGGTGGACCGGCCGCACCGCGCGGGCGTGTCCGCGTTCGGGATCAGTGGGACGAACGCGCACGTGATCGTCGAGGAGGCGGTGGAGGAGGACGCCGCGGCCGAGGAGCCGTCGGTCGTTGCCGGTGTGGTGCCGTGGGTGGTCTCGGCGAAGTCGGAGGCGGCGCTGGACGCGC
>NZ_JAQYXB010000151.1:0-370 GCF_036322405.1 Streptomyces sp. SP17BM10
AGGCCAGCGCCCAGCAGGCCGCGCAGTACGCCCAGCAGGCCCAGGCCTCCGCCGCCTCCGCCAACGCGGCGGCCCGCAACAGAACCAACAAGTGGACACCGCGGTGTGTGGAACAGAACGACGCCCCCAACCAACAACAAGCCCGCCGCGCGGCCAATCCGGAGCACGCGCCCCCCGCTCGCCCGCCCCCCGTACAGGCCCCCTCAACGGACCCCGCCACGGACGCCCACCCCCTCGCCCCCCTCTCCCAGCTAAGGGCCTCCGGCGGAACGGCCGTCCAGGCAGCCGCCGGCTAGGCCCTGGACGGCACCATCGACGACGTCCGCGCGTTCCTGGCCGTCGGCCAGTTCAAGGCCCGCGACGACGACAA
>NZ_JAQYXB010000152.1:0-364 GCF_036322405.1 Streptomyces sp. SP17BM10
GCGGCCGGCCCCGGCCCCCCCCGGCCGGCGGCGCCGTGGTGCGGTCCCTCGCGAGGGGCGGCGCCGGCAGCGCCGTCGGCGTGACGGGCGGCGGGTCGGGGGCTGTCCCCCGGTGGGCGGGGGCGGGGGCCGGGGGCCGGCCGGGGCGGGGGCGCGGCGGGCGGCGGGGGGGGGGGGGGGGGGGGGGGGTTGTGGGGGGGGGGGGGCGGGGCCCGGGGGGGGGGGGGGGGGGGGCGGCCCCCCCCCCCCCCCCCCCCCCCCCCCCGCCGCGGCGCCCCCCCCCGGCGCGGCCGCGGCGCCCCGCCCACACCACCCCCCCCCACACACCCCCCCACCCCCCCCGCCACAACAACACACACAAAGC
>NZ_JAQYXB010000153.1:0-274 GCF_036322405.1 Streptomyces sp. SP17BM10
CCCCCCCACCCCCCCCCACCCCCCCCCCCCCCCGACGACCTCACCAACCAGAACCAGTCATACTACACCCAACAGCGTGACTGGAGTTCAGCCGTGTGCTCGACCCTTCTCACCCCCGCCTGGGCCTCCCACGAACTGCGCACCCCGCTCACGCTGCTTATTCTGGGCACAGCCGTCATACGCTATCCTACAGACTTAGTGGACTTCAGAGGTTTTGTCATGCTAAACAAGGACCACTACCCGCTGGTCGCCGCCGTCCTGCTCCCGGCCATCC
>NZ_JAQYXB010000154.1:0-303 GCF_036322405.1 Streptomyces sp. SP17BM10
CCCCCCCCCCCCCCCCCCCCCCCCCCCCCCCCCCCCCCCCCCCCCCCCCCCCGCTTTATGGCCGGTCGAAGCGGTCCTCCCGCACACGACTCGGAGAAGATCGGAAGACCCACGTCTGAACACCAGTCACACTCTTGGATAGCGGCTGACCGCAACGGGTAGCAACGGCCGTGGGGGGGGGGGGCGGGGGGGGGGGGGGCGGGGGGGCGCGGGGCGCGGCGACCTCCCCCCGCGCGCCCCCCCCCCCCCCCCCCCCCCCCCCCCCCCCCCCCCCCCCCCCCCCCCCCCCCCCCCCCCCCCCCC
>NZ_JAQYXB010000155.1:0-3947 GCF_036322405.1 Streptomyces sp. SP17BM10
AATCTCCAACCCCGATCAGACGATCGAGGCCGGGGATGTCAACATATCTGGCGTTGACTTTTGGCACGCTGTTGAGTTCTCAAGGAACGGACGCTTCCTTCGAGCCGCCTTCCAGCGGGCCCTCCGGGCGCTTCGTTCTTCCGTGTTTCCAGCTTATCAGACGTTTTCCGCTCCGTTTTCCGGAGTTTCATTCATCCGATTCGCTGGCGTCTTTCGGTGCTTGGCGCCCCGTCCGACGTTTCGAACTCTAGCCGATCCCCGCTCCGTAGAGCGAATCCGGCCGAAGTCCGAATGCAATCCCGATAAACACGTACGCCCCATGCACATCGAGCCGGACCTGCGCATGGCAAGCCGGACCCGGCCCGAGCTGGGAAGTGGTGTTTCAGAGGATTGGCCGCCCCGGGACCGTCCGCGCCGATGCGTGTCCGGTGCTCCCTGCCGAGCGACTAGGGAACACTACTCCCACTCCGCCCCCGAGGCAAAGCGCTCAGGAGATTCGTCGCGGCTGCCTCCCCCGGTGGACGCCAGGGCCGTGGGCAGGCCCGATCGGCCGTCGATGGCGAGTTTGCCGTAGACGTTGGTGAGGTGAACCTCCACCGTTCGCAGGCCGACGAAGAGGTGCTGGGCTATCTCGCGGTTGGTCATGCCCTGGAGGGCGAGGTCCGCGACGCGTCGTTCGGTCGGGGTGAGGGCGTTCACGCCGTGGAACGTGCGGGTGCGCGGGCGGTCGCCGACGGCGCGGAGTTCCGCGAGTGCCAGGTCGACGAGCGGGGCCGCTCCGCACTCGTCGGCGACGCTGGCCGCCCGCTGGAGGCAGGTGCGGGCCTCGGGCAGTCGCCCGGCCTTTCGTGCGAGGACGCCGCAGTCGGCCAGCGCCTGGGCGTACCGCAGGCGTGCGGGGGCGTCTTCGAGCACGCCGACCGCCTCGCGGAGCAGGTCGAGCCCCTCCCCTCCGCCGAGGACCACGCCCAGCGCGGTCAGGGCGGTGCCCACGGCCTCCGGCGTCCCCCAGGTCCGGGCCAGCCCGAGTTCTTCCTCCGCCAGCGACCGGGCGGCGGCGCCGCGCCGCAGCGCCGCCTGGACCAGCGCCGCTTCGGAGCGCCAGGAGTGGAAACCGGGCCCGGACATCCCACGGGCGACGGCCCGTTCGCCGCAGAGGAGGAAGTCGGCGAGCCCCTCGTCCAGCCGCCCCTGCGCGACCCGCAGCCGGCCGCGGACCATCAGGACGTGGTCATTGACCCAGTTGGCGTTCAACTCGTCGTCCAGCCCGGCGTAATGGAGCAGGCCCTCGGCGTCCTCGGGCTTTCCCTGCCGGACGAGCGAGTCCATCGACGTCGCGGTCGCGAACACGGCGACGCTGTGCGCCGGCCCGATGTCTATCGCCCGCAGTTCCTCCAGCGCCGAGACCGCGTCCGCCTGGCTGTCCGCGAGGCGCCCCACCCGTCCCGCCAGGTTCGCCCGCACGCTGAGCGCCTGCAGACGCCCGAGCACCGAGCCACGGGCCTGTGCCTGCCGCACGGCGGCGTCGGCGTGCTCCAGCGCCGCCACCGTCCCGCCGGCGGCCCGCAAGGCGACCAGGGCGTCGACATGGACGAAGGACTCGGCGGACAGCGGGTCCGCCCCCTCCACCAGCGCCAGTTCCGCCAGGCTCACGGCCTCCTCCGGGCACCGGCCGACCATGACCGCGCGCAGGCTCAGCAGCGCGGCCAGCGGCCGCCGGACAGCGTTGTCCGGCGCGTCGAGGACGTTCATCCCCATCAGCCGCTCCACGGCGTCCGGGGCGGAGGCCAGGTTGGTCAGGGCGATGTGGATGCGGTCGATCTCCAGCCGCAGGGCGTCGGCGGGGTCCGCCTCCCGGATGTTTTCGCTGGTGCGCCGGAGCACCTCCAGCGCCTCCGGGTAGCGGTCCACGGCCAGCATCGCGCCGGCCAGTCGGCGTGCCACCGCCGTCCGTTCGACCGGGTTCCGGGACAACCGGAGGCTGCTCTCCAGGCTGCGGACGGCCACCGGGACGCTGGAGGCGAGCTCCAGCCGCCCGAGCGAGGCCAGCAGTCCGGCCCGCGACTCCTCGCCGGTCTCCTCCCGCAGGGCACGCCGCAGGTACGCCGCGGCCGTCGTGGTGCGGCCCTCCTCGGCCGCCCGTTCGGCGGCCGCGGCCAGGACCTCCGGTGCCCACGCCTCGCCCCGGGGACCGGGCAGGAGGTGAACGGCGATCCGCTGTGCGGAGGCGCCGCGCGACCGCAGGAAGCGGGCCGCTGCGCGGTGGAGTGCCATCCGCCGGCTGGGCAGCACGGTGGACGCCACGGCGGCGGCGAGGGCCGCACAGCCGAAGGCCGTCCCGTCCGGGCCGGTGCGGGTCAGGCACTCGGCCCGCACGAGTGCGTGCAGGGCGTCCTCCACCTGCGGCTCGTCGAGGGCGGTGGCCTCGACCAGCAGATCGACGTTCAGGTCTGCGTCCGGGACACCGCCCAGGACGGCGGCCGCCGTGGCCACGGTCGCGGCGTGCGGTGCGAGCGCCTCCAGTCGTGCGAGCAGGGCCGGGCCCACGTCGGCCGGGACGTACTCGGTGATCCGTGCCGCCGACGTTTCCCCCGCGTGCTCCGTTCCGGCATCGCGGAGTCCGCGCAGCAGGGCGCGGAGCAACAGCGGGTTCCCGCCTGTGGCTTCCCGGCAGGCCGGGGCCACGGCCCGGCCCGGGTGCCGGCCGAGGACGTCCTCGGCCAGCGCATCGACCGCGTCCTCGGCGAGGCCTCCCAGCGTCATCCGGTGCCGGAAGAGCGGCACGACGCCGGCGAGGACGTCCGCGTTCGGGTGCACGCCCTCCTCGCCGAGCGTGGCCAGGAGGACCAGGGGCAGTTCGGCACCGCGCCGGAGCACGTAGCGCAGCCAGCGCAGCGAACGGGCGTCGGCCCGCTGGAGGTCGTCGACGGCCAGGACCAGGCGCCTGCCGCCCGTCGAGCGGACCAACCGCCCGTACAGGTCGTCGAGCGCGACCGGATCGGGTTCGGCCACGCTGTTCGCGGCGGCCGGTTCCGGTGCGTCCCACGGCGACAGGTGGTCGGAGAACCTGCGGACCAGGCCGAACGGGAGCCCGCGTTCGAGCGGATCGAGCGCCGCCGACAGCACGAGGACGTCCTGGTCCTGACGGACGCCGGCCAGCGCCTCCCGCAGCAGTTCCGTCTTCCCGCTGCCCCAGGCTCCCTCCAGCAGCACGGAGACGCAGCCGTCTCCCCCGGAGGCCAGCAGGTGCCGGAGCACCTCCGACTCGCGCGCGCGTCCGTACAGGACGTCCTGCACCTGCGGTGCGGCCGCTTCACCGAGATCGATCACCGTTGGGCTCGTCGCCATGTCACACCGGGGCTGTCCTTCTGCGGGGCGCCACCATCCTCCGTGGCGGGACCGTGGAGGAGCAGGTTGACGCTGGGGAACCGGAGCGGTGGAGGGCCGGGACCCGCGGAATCCGCGACGCCACGACCGGACCGGGCCGCTCGCGGTCGATTCTCACCCGGGCGCGTCAACGTCCTGTCAACAGCCGGTCAGCGCCGACGGCCGGGAGTTCCCCACGGCCACGGGGCGGCCGCGCCAGACCTTTCGGTACCGCCCGTCATGTTCCGGCGGACGGTGCGGTTCTAGCGTGACGGGGCCGGGCGGCTCGCCGTCATCCCCCGCACCACCACCGGTCGCCACCCGCCACGGAACCACCCGCCTCGGAACCACCGGCGACGTTCGGACCGTCAGAATTTCGGCGGGCGCCGGAAGACGCGTCGAAGCGGCAAGAAGCAAGCACGGAGCAAGAGGAGAAAGTCGTTGAGCAACGAGAGCCTGGCCAACCTGCTCAAGGAGGAGCGTCGTTTCGCTCCCCCGGCAGAGCTCGCCGCAGCGGCCAACGTCACCGCGGCCGCGTACGCGCAGGCCTCCGAGGACCGCCTGGGCTTCTGGGCCGAGCA
>NZ_JAQYXB010000156.1:0-402 GCF_036322405.1 Streptomyces sp. SP17BM10
CCCCGCCCCCCCCCCCCCCCACCACCCCCCCCCCCCCGCCCCCGTTTTTTATGAGTCGGCGCCCCCGGCTATCTATGCGCGCTTGGTCTCTCTTTGCCTAGCAGTCGCTGTTGAGTTCTGTATCGGGGCCGGTGCGGCCGACCGCGTCCGTTCAGGTGAAGTGCCCAGGGGTGGAGACCTGTCTGGGTGTGGCTTAGGTTACGGGGTAGGGGGGTGGTAGTACGGGGGGGGGGGGGGGGCGGGGGGTGCGGGTGGCGGGGGGGGGGCGGGGCCCGGCGCCCCCCCGGACAAGCCAAAAAACAACACCCCACACCCACACCCCGCCGGCGCCCGGCCGCCACCCCACCCACAACCACCACAAACACACCCCACCCCCCCCCCCCCCCACCACCCCCCCCCCCC
>NZ_JAQYXB010000157.1:0-4085 GCF_036322405.1 Streptomyces sp. SP17BM10
CACACCCCCGACGAAGTCCGCGAAGCACTCCAACTCGGCGCCGACACCCCCGTCATCACCCTCGACGCCCGCCGCCGCGACAGCGCCAAGAGCGCCCTCATCACCCTCGTCGAACACGCCCTCCTCGCCCGGCTGCGGTGACCGGACCGCGAGAGCGCGAGCGACCCCCCGCCCCGGCGGACCGTCCTGCCGACGGTGCGCCGGGGCGGGGGTGCTTACCGGCAGGTGTCCGACAGGGGCGCCCCGCAAGACCCGCGCATAAGCGGTGGATAACGGTTCGGTAGGCATTTCGTGATCAACAGTGACGCTGCGTGGCCGAATCACGTCACTCAGCGCCAGAAGACCACGGTTTTGCGCCGTCATGTCAGCGAATGTCCAAATTGTGCCGACGCGGGCGGCATTCGGAGCCTGTTTGTCCCCCATCCCTGCACGTGCTGAAATTCCAGCTACCCCTGTAGCTTTTTCCGCCCGGCCCACCGGCGGCGGACCGTGGCCCGGGGCAGCGCTGGATTGATCCATGGCCGACTGTCGGCCGAGAGGTAGTTGTCGAGTGAGGCGTAAGCAGCAACCCGCCCCGCAGCGGCGCTCCGAGCCCCGCCAGAGCGAGCCGAACGGTACCGCAACGGAATCGGCCGGATTCTCCGCGTTCACCCCGACCGAGGAGCGCTCACCGGCACCGCAGCCCGTGAACCCCCCGGGCGGCCCGAAGGAGCCCCGCAGCGGCGGCTCGACGGGTACGACGGGCTCCGAGAGCTCCAGCCGCTACGACTTCCTCAGGCCGCGCAACTGGCGCGTGCCGACGCGTCTGATCGCGATCCTCCTGATCCCGGTCATCATCAGCCTCGTGTTCGGCGGCCTCCGCGTGAACACCTCGGTCGACGGCTACATCAAGGCGTCCCGCGCCGAGAAGACCGCCGAGCTCGCCAAGGCGGCCACCGAGCTCGCCGAGGCGCTCGAGAACGAGCGCGACAAGACGCTGATACCGATCCTCACCAAGCAGGACCCGGACGGCACGGTCGCCAAGACCCGCGCCGCCACGGACACCGCGCTGAAGGCGTACAACGCCGCCTACGACGCCTCGGACAAGTCCGGCGAGCTCCCGCGCCGCCACCAGGCCTTCCAGGACCTCGTGATCAACCTGCCGCACCTGCGCGCCAACGCGTACGGCGGCGAGCTGTTCGCGAGCGCCACCGCGGACGCCTACTCGACGCTGTTCGCGCCGCTGCTGGCCTTCGACAACTCGGTCGGCCTCGGCTCCACCAACGCGACCAGCAAGGGCCGCGCGATCTACGCCATGTCGCTGGCCAAGGCCTCGGCCTCGACCCAGCGCGCCCTCATGCTGCACCTGCTGGTCGGCATCGGGTCGAACTCCGTGACGCGCTACGAGAACCAGGACCTCACCGAGCAGATCATCGTCTCGGAGAAGCTGGAGCAGACCGCACTCACGGAGTTCAACACCGGTAGCGACCCGGTCGACGCCAAGAAGTACGCGGACGCGCAGGTCGCCCTGGCCACCGCGCAGGAGCGTTCGGCGTACAAGATGCCGAACGGCACCGCGCCGACCATGCAGTCGCTGCTGAACCTCGCCGCCGCCTACAGCCAGGCCGCCGCAGACGGCCAGACCAAGGGCAAGGCCGCCGCCGACGCCGCCTTCAAGGAGGCCAAGGACGCCGGTCTGACCCCGGAGAACTGGAACCAGGCCGCCGGCAACCACATCCAGGCCCTGCGGAACACCGAAGTCCAGCTGCTCGACGACGTGCTCACGGACTCCCGGAGCCTCAAGGACAACGCGCTCTACGACGCCATCCTCAACACGGTCATCGTCGTCGCCGCGCTCATCCTGGCCGGGCTGCTCACCGGTTACGTCGCCCGCTCGATGATTCTCGGCATGCGCACCCTGCGCAACGCCGCCCTGGAGATCGCCGACAACCGCCTGCCGGACCTCGTCGAGAAGCTCTCCAAGACCGACCCCGAGCGGGTCGACACCTCCGTCACCCCGATCCCCCTGCACGGCAAGGACGAGATCGGCGAGGTCGCCCGGGCGTTCGACCAGGTCCACCGCCAGGCGGTCGAGCTCGCCGCCGAGCAGGCGCTGCTGCGAGGCAACGTCAACGCGATCTTCACCAACCTGTCGCGCCGCAGCCAGGGCCTCATCCAGCGCCAGCTGGCGCTGATCACCGACCTGGAGAACAACGAGGCCGACCCGGACCAGCTGGAGAACCTCTTCAAGCTGGACCACCTCGCGACCCGCATGCGCCGCAACGGCGAGAACCTCCTCGTCCTCGCGGGCGAGGAGGCCGGCCGCCGCTGGAACACCCCGGTCCCGCTGGTCGACGTGCTCCGCGCCGCCGCGTCCGAGGTGGAGCAGTACGAGCGCGTCGAGCTGTCCGGCATCCCGGAGGTCGAGGTCGTCGGCGCTGCCGTGACCGACCTCGTCCACCTGCTCGCCGAGCTGCTGGAGAACGCCACCTCCTTCTCCAGCCCGCAGACCCGGGTGCTGGTCAACGCGACCCGCCTGCCGGACGGCCGCGTGCTGGTCGAGATCCACGACAAGGGCATCGGCCTCACCGCCGACGACTTCGCCGAGATCAACGAGAAGCTGGCCGAGCCGCCCACGGTCGACGCCACCATCTCCCGCCGCATGGGCCTCTTCGTGGTCGGCCGGCTCTCCCAGCGCCACGAGATCCGCGTCCAGCTCCGCCCGTCCGGCGAGTCGGCCGGCACCACCTCGCTCGTCATGCTCCCGCCGTTCGTCACCAAGGGCGGCCCGGCGCCGGAGCCCGAGGAGCAGTTCACCGTCTCGCGGATCTTCGCCGAGCAGGAGCCGGCCGCCGAGTGGGCCGTCGACGCCCGCACCCGCAGCGCCGCCGAACTGGGCTTCGACGACCACCTCACCGGCAACGGAAACGCCGGATCCTCCGGCTTCAGCCCGGCCCTGGAGTCCGTCCAGCGCTCCCAGCGCCTCGACCAGGTCCGCCGCGCCGCGCTGGAGTCCGGCCCGCACGGCGGCGCCGAGCAGCCCGTCCTGGACGCCGAGGTCGAGGAGGAGTACCCGCAGCAGGGCTACGACCAGTACGCCCCGCAGCAGGGCTACCAGCAGCCCTACGCCGACGACCAGTACGGCTACGGGCAGGACGGGTACGCCCAGGACGGCTACGGCCAGGACGGCTACGGGCAGGACGGGTACGGCCAGTACCAGCAGCAGGGCTACGACCAGACCGGCTACGCGGACGACCAGTACGCGCAGCAGGACTACCAGGAGCAGGGCTACCAGGGCTACCACGACGGCTACGCCGGCGACCAGTACGCCCAGCAGGCCCAGGACGCCCCGGCCGGCCACCCGTACGCCCCGGAACCGCCCGCGCTGCCCGCCGCCGAGGCCCCGGCCACCACCCTGCCGTCCGGGCTGCCGCAGCGCCGCCCCGGCCAGCAGCTGGCCACCGGCGGCCCGGCCGTGACGCCCGCGCCCGCCGGTGCCGACGGCGAGACCCCGAACTGGTTCGCCGGCGCCAAGGACACCTCGACGTCCTCCGAGTCCCGCGGGCACGACGTGTCGGCGCTCGGCGGCTACGGCCCGACCGGTCCGACCGCCAACTCCGCCTGGCAGTCGCCGAACGACAACGCCTGGCAGCGGGCCGAGCAACTGCGCGAGCCCGCGTCCGGTGGCACCACCCAGGCCGGCCTGCCGCGCCGCGTGCCCAAGCAGAACCTGGTGGCCGGCAACGCCAAGCCCACCCCGCAGGACGGGCCGCAGGTCTCCCGCAGCCCCGAGGAGGTCCGTGGCCGTCTCACGAACCTGCGCCGCGGCGTGGAGCAGGGCCGCACCGCCGGCAACACCGGAAGCTTCCGGATCGACCCCGATCAGGTAGACCAGTCCGGCAACGGACAGAACCGCAGCACCGATCTCTTCGGCGGCTCGAACCACCAGGAGCGTTGAGTTGACTCAGATGAGCCAGGCCGCACAGAACCTGAACTGGCTGATCACCAATTTCGTGGACAACACCCCCGGGGTGTCCCACACCGTGGTGGTCTCCGCGGACGGCCTCCTGCTGTGCATGTCCGAGGGCTTCCCCCGGGACCGCGCC
>NZ_JAQYXB010000158.1:0-442 GCF_036322405.1 Streptomyces sp. SP17BM10
CCCCCCCCCCCCCCCCCCCCCCCCCCCCACCCCAACCCCCCAACCCCCAACCACAACCACCCCCCCCACACCCACACACCCCCCACCCCCCACAACAAACCCACCGCCCCCCCCCCCCCCCCCCCCCAAAACCCCCCCAGAAACCAACACACCCCCAAAAAACCCCCCCCCACCCCAACACCCCCCCCCCCAAAAACCCCACACCCCACCACCCCAACACCACAACCCCCACCCAAACAAAAAAAAAACAACACCCCCACCACACAACCAACCCCCCCACCCCCCACAAACACAACAAAAACCACCCACCCCCCCCCACCAACAACCCACAAAAACCACACCCACACACACCCCCAAAAAAAAAAAAAAAATCAATAAAAAAAAAATAACCGAAGCAACAAAAAAAAACAAAACCGGCCTCGGCCACGCGTCGGGGGGCGGG
>NZ_JAQYXB010000159.1:0-370 GCF_036322405.1 Streptomyces sp. SP17BM10
AGGGGGGGGGGCCGCGCCGAGCCCCACAACATAAACAACAACAAAAAAAAAAAAAAAAACAAAACACCAAAAACACCCCGATTATACAAGCCCGACACCAACCACCCCACCCCCCCGCCCCCCCCCCGGAGCCCCCCGCGTGCCCGGCGAGGCCGAGTTAGTCGTTCCCGGCGAGCTCGAGCTGCACCCGTACGGACTCCCGGGCGCGCCCCGTCCGCGTGAGGACGGCGTCGGCGCGCAGCGCGGCGCCGTCGGCGCGGCCCGCGGCGGAGAGCGCGGGCCGCGGGGCGGCGTCGCCTTCCACCGAGAACTCGGAGTCGGTGACGACGAGCGCCCGCCGCTGCGTGCGCACGCCGAGCGCCCGCCGGAC
>NZ_JAQYXB010000160.1:0-236 GCF_036322405.1 Streptomyces sp. SP17BM10
GACGACACGGGGTATGCGCAGCCGGCGCTGTTCGCGCTGGAGGTGGCGCTGTTCCGGCTGGTGGAGTCGTGGGGTCTGCGGCCGGACTTCGTGGTGGGGCACTCGATCGGTGAGGTCGCGGCGGCGCACGTGGCGGGGGTGTTCTCGCTGGAGGACGCCTGCACGCTGGTCGCGGCCCGGGCGCGGCTGATGTCGCAACTCCCCGGTGGGGGAGCGATGGTGTCCGTCGAGGCGAC
>NZ_JAQYXB010000161.1:0-2400 GCF_036322405.1 Streptomyces sp. SP17BM10
CCGCTGCTGCGACGGACCGTTCGGCGCCGTCAGACCGTTCGACGCCCCGTCCTGGTTGACGGCCGAGCCCCGCAGGACGGCCAGCACCCGGTGCCCGTTGCGACGGGCATCCGACAACCGCTCCAGCACCACCAGACCGACACCCTCACCCCAGCCCACCCCATCCGCCGCGTCCGCGAACGAACGGCACCGACCGTCGGCCGACAGACCGCCCTGCCGGGAGAACTCCACGAACGTCCCCGGGGTCGACATCACCGTCACGCCACCCGCCAGCGCAAGCGAGCACTCACCGCTGCGCAGGGCCTGCGCCGCCAGGTGCATGGCCACCAGCGACGACGAGCACGCCGTGTCGACCGTCACCGCCGGGCCCTCGAAGCCGAAGGTGTAGGACACCCGGCCGGACGCGACACTGGGGGCGCTGCCGTTGCCCCGGAAGCCCTCGAACTCCTCGCCGTCGAGCAGCGAGCGGTAGTCGGTGTACATGATGCCCGCGAAGACGCCGGTCCGGCTGCCGCGCAGCGACACCGGATCGATGCCGGCCCGCTCGAACGCCTCCCACGACGTCTCCAGCAGCAGGCGCTGCTGCGCGTCGGTCGCCAGCGCCTCGCGCGGGCTCATGCCGAAGAACTCGGGGTCGAACTCCCCCGCGTCGTGCAGGAACGCGCCGCGCCGGGTGTAGGACGTGCCCGGGACGGACCGGTCCTCGCTGTAGAGCGAGTCGAGGTCCCAGCCGCGGTTGGCCGGGAAGTCGGACACCGCGTCGACGCCGTCGGCCACCAGCCGCCACAGCTCCTCGGGCGACTCGACGCCGCCCGGGTAACGGCAGGCCATCCCGACGATGACCACCGGGTCGTCCGACAGCACCGGGAGCACGGCCGGGAGCTCCTCGGCCTCCTCTGCGCCGAACAGGCCCTCCAGGACGAAGCCGGCCAGCGCGTTCGCCGTCGGGTAGTCGAACACCACCGTGGCCGGCAGCTGGAGACCGGTGACCGACCGCAGCCGGTTGCGCAGTTCGACCGCCGTCAGCGAGTCGAAGCCGAGGTCCTGGAACGCCCGCGACGGGTCGACGACCGAGCCGCCGTCGTGGCCCAGGACCACGGCGATCTCGTCGCGCACCAGCTCCAGGACGCTCGCCCGCCGCTCGCCGCCGCCCAGGCCGGACAGCCGCTGCGCCAGGCCCGTCGAGGCGGCCGAGCCCGCGACCACCGCGCGCCGGACCCGGCCGCGCACCAGTCCGCGCAGCAGGGCGGGCACCGAGTCCTGGGCCCGCAGCGCGGCGAGGTCGAAGCGCACGGGCAGGATCACGGGCTCGGCCGCCGCGAGCGAGGCGTCGAACAGGGCGGCGCCCTCGGCCGGGGTGAGCTCCGGCATGCCCGAGCGGGCGATCCGGTGCAGGTCGACGTCGGCGAGCGTGCCGGTCATGCCGCCGTCGCGGGCCCACGGGCCCCAGGCCTGCGACACGGCGGGCAGGCCGAGCGAGCGGCGGTGGACGGCCAGCGCGTCGAGGTAGGCGTTGCCCGCCGCGTAGGCGGCCTGGCCGGGGCCGCCGAAGACGCCCGAGACGGAGGAGAACAGGACGAAGGCCGCCAACTCGCGGTCCTTCGTGGCCTCGTGCAGGTTCCGGGCCGCGTCCGCCTTCGGACGCAGGACGGCCGAGACGCGCTCGGCGGTCAGGGAGCCGATCACGCCGTCGTCGATCACCCCGGCCGTGTGGACGACCGCGCGGATCTCGTGCCGGGTGAACAGGTCGGCGACGGCGGCCGGGTCGGACACGTCACAGGCCTCGACGACGGCCCCCGCGCCCAGCTCCGCCAGCAACTCGTCGACGCCCTCGGCGTCCGCGCCACGGCGGCTCACCAGCAGCAGGTCACGCACGCCGTGCTCGGCCACCAGGTGCCGGGCGATGACCCGGCCCAGGCCGCCCGTGCCGCCGGTGATCAGGACCGTGCCCTCGCCGGCCCACACGACCGGCTCGCCCGCCGACCCGCCCACCGACTCGGCGCGCACGAGCCTGGCCGCGAAGACCTCGCCGTCGCGGACGAGCAGCTGCGGCTCGTCCAGGCCCAGGACCCCGGGCGGCAGCTCCTCCGAACCCGCCAGATCCACCAGGCCGAACCGGCCCGGCTCCTCCGACATCGCCGACCGCACCAGGCCCCACGCCGCCGCACCCGGCAGGTCCTCACCCGCCACCACGCCGCGCGTCACGAACACCAGACGGGACCCGGCGAAACGCTCCTCCGCCAGCCAGCCCTGCACCAGCTCCAGCACGCGGGCCGTCCCCACGTGCACGTCCCCGTCCGCCGACCGGACCACCACCACCGGCGGCACCTCCGCCGGCACCTCCGCCAGCGACGCCACCGCCACGAACTCCGGCGCATCGGAAGACCTCACCGGCACCCA
>NZ_JAQYXB010000162.1:0-495 GCF_036322405.1 Streptomyces sp. SP17BM10
AGCCCCCAGACCACCCGTACCACCCGTGATCAACACCGTGTCACCCACACCGACCGGCATCCGACCCTCCGGCAGCGGAAGCCGGACCAGACGAGGAACATAAACGGATCCGCCCCGCACGGCCCACTCCGGCTCAGCGGTGACGATCACCTCCCCGTCCGTGTCCAGCAACCCGAAGCGGCCGGGGTTCTCCGCCTGCGCCGCCCGGACCAGACCCCAGACCGGAGCCTGCGCCAGACCCACCAGCGACCCTTCACCATCGGCCACCGCCCCCCGCGTCACCACCACCAGACGCGACCCCGCGAACCGCTCCTCCGCCAGCCACGCCTGAACCACGCGCAGCACCTGCTGCGACACCTCGCGCACGGCCGCCGGAACGTCGCCGCCAGGGGCGACCAGGGTCGCGCAGTCGAGGACGACGGTCTCGGGGGCCGGGCCCTCGGCGGGCAGGGCGTCCCAGGCCGTCCACTCCGTACCCGCGGCCGGAGCGGCCGG
>NZ_JAQYXB010000163.1:0-327 GCF_036322405.1 Streptomyces sp. SP17BM10
CCCCCCCCGCCCCCCCCCCCCCCCCCGCCCCTCCCCCCCCCCCCCCCCCTCTTTATAATGCCCCGGGTGGGTAATATATCGTAGGTCGAAGGGGGTGTCTTTGCCTCGGCGGCGGTCTTCCGTAGCCCCTCGGAGGGGTAACAACCCGGGGTGGACGGACGAGCACACGCCGGAACGCCAGTCCCTCATCTCCCCTCGGTGTGGGAACAACAGCGGGAGAACGGAGGTGCGCCCGGGGGGGGGGGGGGGGCGGGGGGGGGGCGGGGGGGGGGGGCGGGTCGCGCGCCCCCGCGGCCCCCCGCGCCCCCGGCGGCGCCCGGCGCGGGG
>NZ_JAQYXB010000164.1:0-389 GCF_036322405.1 Streptomyces sp. SP17BM10
CAGGACGCCCAGTACGAGAACATCACCGAATCAGACAACGAAGAAGTCGATCCTGCCAGCGAATATTATCAGACAGTACCGAACAAGGCCTAGGACGCAACCCGTCACACCTCCGCAGCCCAGCGCCAAAAACGACAGGCCCATAATCTAGGTGGATCCCATTGGCGGGTTCGGGGCGAAAGCGGCCAAAGGGTCGAGCCACGCGTCGATACCGGTCTTAACCTTGCTGGTGGTCAAAGCCACCGCGGTCGCGTTGACCACCAGCCAGGTGAAGACCGGTATCGACGCATGGCTCGACCCGTTGGCCGCCTTCGCCCCGCACCCGCCCACGGGCTCCACCGAGCAGATGGGCCAGTCGGTTTTGGCGCTCGGCTCGGGGGGGGTGACCG
>NZ_JAQYXB010000165.1:0-378 GCF_036322405.1 Streptomyces sp. SP17BM10
CCCCCCCCCCCCCCCCCCCCCACCCCCCCCGCCCCCCCAGCTAAACCTCCACCTCCCCGCACCCCCGCGCCCACCTCCTGACTGTCGTTCACACGCGTGCCCTTCCGTTCTGACAATCGCCGCCCGCCCGCGCCCTGCACCGTGACCTGCTAGATCTGAAGTGCGTCGGGGAGGGAAAGGGTGGCCATGCGAGTGAAGATCTCGGTGGGCGCCGTATCCGTAGCACTGGGGGGGGGGGGGGGGGGGGGGGGGGGGGGGGGGGAGGGGGGGGGGGGGGGGGGGGGGGGGGGCGGCGGGGCGCGGGGCGGGGCGCGGCGCCCCGCGGCGGGGCGAGGCGGGCGGGGGCGCTGGGGGGCGGGGCGCGGGCGGGGGGGCGGG
>NZ_JAQYXB010000166.1:0-386 GCF_036322405.1 Streptomyces sp. SP17BM10
CCCCCCCCCCCCCGACTAACACGCCACCCACCCCCACCCCGACCCACCCGACTCCCACCAGGTCAGCCGTGACCACTACCTCTCCGTGATCAACCACGACTCCCCCACCCCACCCAGCGCGCGGCCCCGCCTGCGCCCGCGCCGCCCCCGACCGCCGCGCGCACGTTTCGCTCCACCCCCCCGCATACGAGCTGCCGCCGAGTGTCTTGAGTTTCGACGGGCGCTGTTCCGCCGTCCGCGGCCAGCAGGGCGTTGACGATGCGGCCCCCGGTGAAGTTCGGACGAGCGTCGTGGAGGGACAGAGTGTCCATTCGAGACTAGATCACGGGGGGCGCCGTCTCATGACACACCCGCGGGGGGGGGGGGTGGGGGGGGGGCGGGGGGGG
>NZ_JAQYXB010000167.1:0-973 GCF_036322405.1 Streptomyces sp. SP17BM10
TCGCGGCGCAGGGTGCCGGTGGCGAGGGCGGGGGGTTCGCCGGTCGTGGCCTCGTGGGTGTCGTGGATGGCGTTGGTGAGGACGGGGTGCGGGCTGATCTCGATGTAGTGGGTGTGCCCGTCGGCGGCGAGGCCGGCGATGGTGTCGTGGAACAGGACCGGGCTGCGGAGGTTCTGGTACCAGTACTCGGCGTCCAGGGCGTCGAGCTCGGTCAGACGGCGCGAGAGCAGGGTGGAGTGGATCGGGATGCGGGGAGTGGCGGTGGTGATCTCGCCGATGGTGTCGAGGAGTTGGGTGTGGATGCTCTCGACGTGGTGGGAGTGGCTGGCGTAGTCGACGGGGATGAGGCGGGCGCGGTGGCCCTGGGCGGTGAGGTGGGCCAGGAATTCGTCCATGGCGGTGGGTTCGCCGCTGATGACGGTGGAGGCGGGGCCGTTGAGGGCGGCGATGTCGAGGTGGCCGGTCCAGGGGGTGAGGTGTTCCTTGACGGCGCTTGCGGGCAGTGAGGCGTGGGCCATGGCGCCGTGGCCGGACAGGTGCCGGGCGATGGTGCGGCTGCGGAGGGCGCTGATGCGGCAGGCGTCGGTGAGGGTGAGGGCGCCGGCGATGTGGGCGGCGGCGATCTCGCCCTGGGAGTGGCCGATGACGGCGGCCGGCTTCACCCCGTAGGACTCCCAGACTCGCGCGAGGGCGACCATCATGGCGAAGGAGGCGGGTTGGACGACGTCCGCGTGCTCCAGGGAGGGCGCGCCGGGAGCGTCGTTGAGGACGTCCACCAGCGACCAGTCGGTGAACTCGGCCATCGTGGCGTCGATTTCCTCGATCGCGGTGCGGAACACCGGTGAGGTGGTGAGGAGTTCGCGTCCCATGCCGGCCCACTGCGTGCCCTGGCCGGGGAAGACGAACACCACGTCGGCGTCGTCGCTCTCGGCGGAGCCCGTCACGACGGAGTTCGCGGGCTCCCCCGCCGCCA
>NZ_JAQYXB010000168.1:0-405 GCF_036322405.1 Streptomyces sp. SP17BM10
GAGTGTCGGGGGGGGGGGGCGGGGGTGTGTGGGGTTTTGTGATTGTGGTGTGGGGGGGTGTGTTTTTGGTGGGCGGGGGGGTGGGTGGGGGGGTGGGTGGGGTTTTGGTGGGGGGGGGGGGGGGGGGGGGGGGGGGGGTTGGTGGGGGGGGGGGGCGTGGGGGGGGGGGGGGGGGGGTGGCGGGGGGGGGGGCTTGGCGGGGGGGGGGGCGGGGGGGGGGGGGGGGGGGGGGGGGGGGGGGGGCGGGGGGGGCTCCATCCCCGCGGCCCGGCCCGGGGGGGGGGGGGGGGGGGGGGCCGGGCTGGGGCTGGGTCGGCCGGGGGTGTGGTGGGGGGCGGCGGGCGGGCGGGGGGGGGGTGGGGGTGTCGGGTGGTGGGGGGGGGGGTGGGGGCCCGCCCCCCCCCC
>NZ_JAQYXB010000169.1:0-256 GCF_036322405.1 Streptomyces sp. SP17BM10
CCCCCCCCCCCCCCCCCCCCCCCCCCCCCCCCCCCCCCCCCCCCCCCCCCCCCCCCCCCCCCCCCCCCCCCCCCCCCCCCCCCCCCCCCCCCCACCCATTTTATATCAAGACCTTCTTCGTCAAGGCCTTCTCGATCCCGTCCGTCCCCATATAGCAAGAGCACACCAAAGAACTCCAGTAACTCTTATTGAACTAGTATGCCTTCTTCTGCGAGAAGAAGGGAGGCGGCGGGGTCGGGGGGGTGGGCGGGGGGGG
>NZ_JAQYXB010000170.1:0-311 GCF_036322405.1 Streptomyces sp. SP17BM10
GGGGGGGGGCGGGGGGGGCCCGGGGGGGTGGCCCGTAGGGGGGGGGGGGGGGGGGGGGGGGGGGGGGGGGGGGGGGGGGGGGGGGGGGCGGGGGCCCCCGGGGGCCCGGGGTGGCGGCGCCGGCCGCCCGAGGCCCCGGCCCCCCCGCCCCCACATTGCCCCACACGCCCTCACACCGACACCAGCCCACACCCCCCCCCCCCCCCAACAAACGCGACCGCGCCACCACCACCCCAACACCCCCAGCAAAAACAAACAAACCACCCCAAACAAAACCCCACACACACAACAAAAAAACAAAAAAAAACACC
>NZ_JAQYXB010000171.1:0-255 GCF_036322405.1 Streptomyces sp. SP17BM10
ACGCGGCGATGGCGGCCCGGCATTCTACGGGGTGGTGGTCGCTGTAATAGAGGCCGGTGAGGAAGTGGGCGAGAAGTTACTCCCGTCAGTCGTGGGGAGGTGGGGGCGCGGCATTGGCGGGGACCTTGCAGGCGGGGGCTTCCACGAGCAGCATTCCTGGGTGCTCGGCCGCGTCTTGAGTTACGCCGTGTTCCCGTGCGATCTCTCGGACGAGGGCCTGTTCATGGGTTTCGCCGGGTTCCGGCTTGCCGCCGG
>NZ_JAQYXB010000172.1:0-226 GCF_036322405.1 Streptomyces sp. SP17BM10
GTGCAGGGCAGATTGCCCACGTGTTACTCACCCGTTCGCCACTGATCCACCCCGAAGGGCTTCACCGTTCGACTTGCATGTGTTAAGCACGCCGCCAGCGTTCGTCCTGAGCCAGGATCAAACTCTCCGTGAATGCTTACCCGTCATCGGGCTCACACCCGCGTTGAGCGGCACGGCAACCACCGGAATAAGGTGATCCCGCGCACTGCGTCCTCGCTAGTGTTTA
>NZ_JAQYXB010000173.1:0-313 GCF_036322405.1 Streptomyces sp. SP17BM10
CGGGGCCAGCCTCAGCAACGGCCCCGGGCGGGGGGCGGTCGGCTGCCGCCGCTGCGCGCTGACGGCCGGGTCCGTCGCCGGGCCGCCGGGCGCCACCCGGCGGGCCGCGTCGAGGATCTGGTCGGCGGGGCAGGCCGGGGCCGGGGGGCCGCGGGGGCGCTCCGGGGGGGCGGCGGGGCGGGGGCCCGACGCGCGCGGCGCGACCCTCAAAGAGCCTCCACCCGCGCCGGGCGATGGGCGGGGCACCGGCTGGGGGTTATCGGTGTGTGCCGCCGTTCGTGGGGCGGCGCGGGGGGGGGCCCCGCCCCCCCCC
>NZ_JAQYXB010000174.1:0-465 GCF_036322405.1 Streptomyces sp. SP17BM10
CCGTCGTGACGACCGCCCCTCCGGCGGCTTCAACCGCGACCGTGACGACCGTGGTGGTTTCCGTCGCGAGGACCGTGGCGAGCGCCCCGCCGGCGGTGGCTGCCGCCGCGACGACCGCCCCTCCGGCGGCTTCAACCGCGACCGCGACGACCGCCAGGGCGGCGGCTACCGCCGTGACGACCGTGGCGAGCGCCCGTCCGGCGGTGGCTTCCGCCGCGACGACCGCCCCTCCGGCGGCTTCAACCGCGACCGTGACGACCGGGGTGGTTTACGAAGAGTAGTGAGTGGAGTTCGGACGTGTGGAGTTGGGTTCAGTGTAGACGTGCGGACGTGTGGTTTCTTCATTGTCGACCGTGTCGACCGTGGTGGTTTCCGTCGCGATGACCGTGGCGAGCGCCCCTCCGAGATCGGAAGAGCGTCGGGGAGGGAAAGAGTGTCCATTCGAGTGTAGATCGCGGTGGTCGC
>NZ_JAQYXB010000175.1:0-331 GCF_036322405.1 Streptomyces sp. SP17BM10
CCCCCCCCCCCCCCCCCCCCCCCCCCCCCCCCCCGGCGTCCCCCCCGCAGACGGCCCCCCCGCCCCACCCGCGTGCCGGGAGGACCGCCGGGTGCCCTTCCGCGCGGAGCCCCCGGCCGACGGGCCCGCGGCCGCGCCCCGGGACCTCGACCGAGCGGAAGAGCGTCGGGTCGGGCCAGAGTGGCCCTTCGAGTGTAGATCGCGGGGGTCGCCGGATCAGTACCACGGGGGGGGGGGGGGGGGGGGGGGGGGGGGGGCGCGGACCTAACACACACCCCCCCCCCCCCACACGACAACACACCGGTGGGGGCGGGCACACGGCGGGGGGGGC
>NZ_JAQYXB010000176.1:0-393 GCF_036322405.1 Streptomyces sp. SP17BM10
GTATCGTCACTCCGCTGACGATACGGCCGCCTACTGGGCGGCCTTTTTGCTGGTCGCTCGCTCCTCGTCGCATGGCTCGTCCACACCGCGCCGACCTTCCCCGTGCCGCCGCCGTACACCCCGCCGGCCGCCACCCACCCCCCCCACCCCCAGCCCCCCGGGCAAACCCCGGCCGCGCGGCCGGCCCCAATCACCGCCGCCACGGGGGCACCACAAAACGCCCGGGGGGGACGGTCCCCGCGCGGGCCGGTCTCGGTGCCCACCGTCGCAGGAAACACCCAGGGGGTTATCCGGGCCTCGGGGGACCCCCCCCCGGCCGCCCGCGGACCGGCCCCGCCCGGCGTGTTGGTGGGGACCCCGGGCAGCCGTGTTTCGGGCCGGCCTGCCGCCCAC
>NZ_JAQYXB010000177.1:0-382 GCF_036322405.1 Streptomyces sp. SP17BM10
CCCCCCCCCCCCCCCCCCCCCCCCCCCCCCCCCCCCCCCCCCCCCCCCCCCCCCCCCCGCCCCCCCCCCCCCCCCCCCGTTGTCATGATCCGCCGCCCCCCTCGATCTTCTCTCGAATGGACACTCTTTTCCTACCCGACGCTCTTCGGATCTCCCGCGCCGCCCAGCCGGGACTCCCGAGGACGCTCGTGCACAGGGCGGCGCGCCGCTCCGGCGGGTGCGAGGCGTACCGCGACGACCGGCGGGCCCTGCGGGGGGCGCGGGGGGCCGGGGGTCGGGGGGTTGGGGGGGGGCGGGGTGGGCTCGCGGGCGGGGGGGGGGCGCCGCGCGGCGCCGGCGGGGGGGGGGGGGGGGGGGGGGGGGGGGGGGGGCGCCCCCCCCG
>NZ_JAQYXB010000178.1:0-410 GCF_036322405.1 Streptomyces sp. SP17BM10
GCGCGCGCCACAACGACGGCGAGGTCGGTGGCCGGGTGGAGCAGTGAGTGGCGCAATGCTGCCGTGCGGAGGACGCACGTGCTGTGCAGCTTCCGCTGCTCGGTGGCGCGGGCGGTGTTCGCGGGCATCTCGGAGAGTGACACGACCTCGGAGATCGGAAGTGCGTCGTGTAGGTAAAGAGAGTACAATCGATACTAGAACTCGGTGGTCGCGGTATCTTTATAAAAGGGGGGGGTGGGGGGGGGGGGGCGCGGGGCGGCGGCCCGGGGGGGGCTAAACCGGGGGGGACCACACACAAAAACAACAAAACCACCCCGTGACCCCCAGCCCGGGCAAGGAATAAAAACAAAAAAAAAAAAATAAAAAAAAAAACAAAAAAAAAAACACAGGTGAAAATACCCCCCCAAACA
>NZ_JAQYXB010000179.1:0-402 GCF_036322405.1 Streptomyces sp. SP17BM10
GGGGGGGGGCCGGGGCCACATAAAACAACAAAAACACAAAACAAAACAAACCAAACAAAAAAAAAAAAAAAAACACCAAAAAAAAAAACAAACACAAAACCCCCCCCCCACAGCCACCCCCCCACAAAACAAAACACAACAACCCACACCACCAAAAAACCAACCCCCCCCCCCCCCCCCCCCCCACCCCCCCCCCACCCACCCACCCCCCCCCACCAAAACCCAACCCCCCCACAACACACCCAACCCCCCCCACCCCCCCCCCCCCCCCCCACCCCCCCCCCACACCCCCCACTCGACAAAAATAGGATATGGGGCCCCCCCCACCCCCCACCCCCCCCCCCCCCCCACAACACACCCCCCCACCCCCCCCCCCCCCCCCCACCCCCCCCCCCCCCAACC
>NZ_JAQYXB010000180.1:0-380 GCF_036322405.1 Streptomyces sp. SP17BM10
ACGGCGCAGGTCGGTCGCCGTGCGGCGGCTCAGGCCCAGCTCACGGAGCTGGTCGATGGTCACCTTGCCGCCCTGGTCGGCGGTCAGCTTCTCTGCCTTCCGGCGTATTACGGCGGTCACCTTGGAGTCGCCGGGGGCGGTGACGCCCAACACCAGTGCGAAGAGAGCGGCAGAGAACACGTCGGAACGCCGGTCACGCTCGTGGGACGGGACGGGCGCCGGCTTGGGCTGCTCGGCGGCGGCCTCGTGGGCCCGGACGGCGCGGGCGAAGGAGCGCAGGTCGCCCGCGAGGAGCTCGGGCACCTCCAGCGCCGGGAAGTGCCCGCCCGCGGCGACCTCGCTCCACAGCACGAGGATCGGGAAGCGCCGCTCGGCGATGC
>NZ_JAQYXB010000181.1:0-344 GCF_036322405.1 Streptomyces sp. SP17BM10
CCCCCCCCCGCCGCCCCCCCCCCCCCCTCACCCCACCCAGCATCCCCCCCCCCCCCCCCCCCCCCCCACCCCCCCCAGGCGCGCCCCCCCTCCCCCGCGGCCGCCCCGGCGGGCCGCCTCCGGCGCCACCCCCCCCCCCCCCCCCCCCCCACCCCCCCCACACCCCCCCACACCACCCCCCCCCACCCACAAAACAACAACACACAACAAAAACAAAAAAAACACACACCCCCAACACCCCCCCCCCCCACCCCGGGCGCCAAGAGAGCCGACACCGCGCCCCCCCCCCCCCCGCGCGCCCGCCCGGCCCCCCGCCGCCCGGTGGGGGGGGGCCGGGCCCGGCG
>NZ_JAQYXB010000182.1:0-442 GCF_036322405.1 Streptomyces sp. SP17BM10
CCCCCCCCCCCCCCCCCCCCCCCCCCCCCCCCCCCCCCCCGTCATTCATGAGCCGGCGCCCACCGAGATCTACACTCGAATGGACACTCTGTCCCTCCACGACGCTCTACCGATCTTCTCCCGCTCGCTCGGCCGCCGCGGGCAGACCACCCTGTCGGGCGTGACCACGGCGGACCTCCTGGCCCTCCGGGGGAGCGCGGTTGGCGTCGTCTGCGTGTACCGGGGGGGGGGGGCGGGGGGGGGGGGGGGGCGGGGGGGGGGCGGGGGGGGGCGGCGGGCGGGGGGGGGGGGGGGGGGGTGGGGGGGGGGGGGGGCCGCCCGCGGGGGGGGGGGGGGGGGGGGGGCGGGGGGTGGGGTGGGGGGGGGGGGTTTGTTTGGGTTGGGGGGGGGGGGGGGGTGGGGGGGTCGGCTCTGGGGTGCGGGGGGGGGGCGGCCCCCCCCC
>NZ_JAQYXB010000184.1:0-209 GCF_036322405.1 Streptomyces sp. SP17BM10
CCCCCCCCCCCCCCCCCCCCCCCCCCCCCCCCCCCCCCCCCCCCCCCCCCCCCCCCCCCCCCCCCCCCCCCCCCCCGACTTTTGGAGCTGTTCGAGAGCCTGGGCGAGCTCCACCCCGACGCGCCCGAGCGGGAGCGGCGGATCGTCGAGCTGGTGGTTCGCGTTGGGCGGCTTGCGCTTGGAGGAGGGGGGGGGGGGCGGGGGGGGGG
>NZ_JAQYXB010000185.1:0-292 GCF_036322405.1 Streptomyces sp. SP17BM10
CCCCCCCCCCCCCCCCCCCCCACCCCCCGGGCGTGCAGGCCGGCCCGGGGTTCCGCGATCCCCCCGACTGTCTGGAGTTCAGTCGTGTGCTCCTCCGCTCAGTGGGGGCGCCGGAGGTCGGGAGTGGAGGCGTGCCGGCGTTCGCGACCATACCATTCGAGTGTAGATCTCGGAGGTCGCCGGATCATTAACCACGGGGGGGTCGGGGGGGGGCGGGGGCGGGTGGGGGGCGGGGGGCGCCCGGGCCGGGGGGGCGGGGGGGGGGGGGGGGGTGCGGTCGGGGGGGGGGGGG
>NZ_JAQYXB010000186.1:0-319 GCF_036322405.1 Streptomyces sp. SP17BM10
GGGGGGGGGGGGGGGGGGGGGGGGGGGGGGGGGGGGGGGGGGGGGGGGGGGGCGGAGCCACGCTCAAGACGCACGCACAACACAACACCCCCCCCCAACCCCACCCCCCACCCCCCACCCGCCCCCACCCGCCCCCCCCCCCCCCCCCCCACCCCGCCCCCCCCACCCCCCCCCCCCCCCCCCCCCCCCACACCCCCCCCCCCCACAACCCCACACCCACCAACCCCCCCCACCCCCACCCCCCACCCCCCCCCCCCCCCCCCCCCCCCCCCCCCCCCCCCCCCCCACCCCCCAACCCAACACCCAACCCAACAACCCC
>NZ_JAQYXB010000187.1:0-476 GCF_036322405.1 Streptomyces sp. SP17BM10
CGTGGTCATGGCGGCGGCGGTGGCCGACTTCCGGCCCGCCGAGTACGTCACCGGCAAGATCAAGAAGGTCGAGGGGGTCGAGCCGGCGCCGGTCGCGCTGGTCCGCAATCCGGACGTCCTGGCCGAGCTGTCCGCCCCCCGGACCCGTTCGGGCCAACTGGTCGTGGGTTTCGCGGCGGAGACCGACGACGTGCTCGCGTTCGGCCGCGCCAAGCTCGCCCGCAAGGGCTGCGACCTGCTCGTCGTCAACGAGGTCGGCGACGGCACGGCCTTCGGGACGGACGTCAACGAGGCCGTGGTGCTGGGCTCCGACGGCAGTGAGACGGCCGTTCCGGGCGGCCCCAAGGAGGTGCTCGCGGACGTGGTCTGGGACCTGGTCGTGAAGCGACTGGAAACGGTCGGTAACCGTCCGTAAGGCGCTTGAGTCCGGTCGGAGAGTCGCTTGATAACGGTCTCGTTTTCCGGAAGCGGGTGAC
>NZ_JAQYXB010000188.1:0-350 GCF_036322405.1 Streptomyces sp. SP17BM10
CCCCCCCCCCCCCCCCGCCCCCCCCCCCCCCCCCCCGGCGACCACCAGCTTGCAGCCGCCGGCCGAATAGGAGTCCCCCCCGTGGGAGGGGAGTTCCGCGGTGTGCTCTTCCGTTCGAGTGCCGTCCTGGGCCTGGTGGGCGGTCGCGTCCGTGGCCGCTACGGTCGGACTGTAGTAGCGAGGCGAGCTACCCGGATGTCGAACACGCACGCCACCACAAGGGAGTAGCCGCACATGTACGCACTCTCCTCCTCGCAGGAGATCGGAAGAGCGTCGGGGAGGGACAGAGTCTCCATTCGAGTGTAGATCTCGGTGGTCGCCGGCTCACTCCACAGGGTGGGGGTCGGCGG
>NZ_JAQYXB010000189.1:0-266 GCF_036322405.1 Streptomyces sp. SP17BM10
GCTGGAGCTCGAAGGGCGTCAGTGGCGTACGGCGGTGCCCAAGGAGAGAGCGGACGAGCACACGGCGGAACTCCAGTCACACAGTTGGAACCCGTATCACTACGAGAGCATGGAACGGCCGGAGGGGGGGGGGCTGGCGGCGGTCGGGGTGGACGAGGAGATCGGAAGAGAACACGTCGGAACTCCAGTCCCTCTGGTGGAGCGCGTCTGCCGAGTCGTGCTGGGGGGTGGGGGCGGGGGGCGGGGGGGGGGGGGGGGGGGGGGGG
>NZ_JAQYXB010000190.1:0-348 GCF_036322405.1 Streptomyces sp. SP17BM10
CCCCCCCCCCCCCCCCCCCCCCCCCCCCCCCCCCCCCCCCCCCCCCCCCCCCCCCCCCCCCCGCCGCCCCCGCCCGCCGCCCCACCCCCACAACACCCCGCCCCGGCCGCTCACGCCCACCCGCCCCCCTCCGCCCGCCGGCGTGAAAACGACCGTCTGCAGAGTGAGTGTTCATCAGTAGAGTGAAAATACGATCTACGCCGACGCCGGGTCCTCCTCGATGTTGATCTCGGAGATCGTCAGAGCGGCGGGGAGGGAAAGAGTGTCCCATCGAGTGTAGATCACGGTGGTCGACGTATCATTACAACGGCGGGGGGGGGGGGGGGGGGGGGGGGGGGGGGGGGGGGG
>NZ_JAQYXB010000191.1:0-326 GCF_036322405.1 Streptomyces sp. SP17BM10
CAGGAGCCGCGGGAGGGGCACGAGGCGCACGAGGCGCAGGAAGTGCACGAAGAGCACAAGGCGCAGGAGCCGCAGGAGCCGCAGGAGGGGCAGGAGGGGCACAAGGTGCACGAGGTGCACAAGGCGTAGGACGTGCACGAGGCGTAGGAAGTGCACGAGGCGCAGGAGCCGCGGGAGGCACAGGGGCCGCGGGAGGGGCACGAGGTGCACGAGGCGCAGGAAGTGCACGAGGCGCAGGAGCCGCGGGAGGGGCACGTGCGGCGGGAGGGGCACGAGGTGCACGTGGAGCAGGACGAGCACTTGCCGCAGGGCCCGCTCCAGGCGCG
>NZ_JAQYXB010000192.1:0-252 GCF_036322405.1 Streptomyces sp. SP17BM10
AGGGGTAACAACGTGGGGGACACCACCCCCGCCGTGACTGTCCCCCAGGGGTCCTCATCGCCCCTTGGAGGGGTAACAACACCCAACCCCGGAGGACTCCCTCCCCCCGGCACACCGGTCCACATCTCCCCTTGGAGTGGTAACAACAGTGCGTCGTGCGTCGGGGCGGGGGTGGTCCGTATGGGTCCTGTCCTCATCGCCCCTTGGAGGGGTAACAACTGGCTGGGGCGCTGGAGGGAGATGACCAGGGCA
>NZ_JAQYXB010000193.1:0-369 GCF_036322405.1 Streptomyces sp. SP17BM10
CCCCCCCCCCCCCCCCCCCCCCCCCCCCCCCCCCCCCCCCCCCCCCCCCGTGTTGACGGCTACGGCGACCACCGCGATCTACACTCGAAGGGACACTCTTTCCCTCCCCGCCGCTCTTCCGATCTGGTGCTCAAGCCGGTCGGCGGCGACGAGGACGGACGAGCACACGTCTGACCGCCCGTCGCGCGGGTGGAGCTCGTAGTCCGGCGACTGCGGGCCGAGGGGGGGGGGGGGGGGGGCGGGGGGCGGGGCGGGGCGCGCCCCGGGGGGGGGGGGGGGGGGGGGGCGCGGGTGGGGGGGGGGGGGGGGGGGGGGGGGGTCGGACGGGGGGGGGGGGGGGGGGGGGGGGGGGGGGGGGGGGGGGGGGGG
>NZ_JAQYXB010000194.1:0-337 GCF_036322405.1 Streptomyces sp. SP17BM10
CGCGGTCCGCGTGCAGGGCGGGCACGACGCACGTGCCGGCGGCCGTCGGGTCGTCCAGGACGCCCTGCACCAGGCCGGACAGGACGGTGTCGGGGCCGAGTTCGAGGTAGCGGCGGACGCCGGCCTCGTGGAGGGTGCGGTCGCCGGCGGCGCAGCGGACCGCCTCACGCGCGTGGCGCACCCAGTACTCGGGCTCTGTCAGGCCCTCGGCGAGCGCGCCGGTCAGGTTGGAGACCAGCGGGATCGACGGCGCGTTGTACGTCAGCCCATCGAGGACCTCACGGAAGTCCTCCAGCATCGGATCCATCAGCGGCGAGTGGAACGCGTGCGAGACCCG
>NZ_JAQYXB010000195.1:0-327 GCF_036322405.1 Streptomyces sp. SP17BM10
CCCCCCCCCCCCCCCCCCCCCCCCCCCCCCCCCCCCCCCCCCCCGCTGTTCCGGGGTCTTGTTGTCCCAGGTCGGGCCCGGGCCGGCGACGTTCAGGCAGCGCTTGCTGGCCGGGTTGAACAGCTCGCCCGACGCCGACACCTGGACCGCCTCGGAGCAGGCGCCGACCACGGGTTCGACCTCGGCGCCGCCGTCTCGCGGCGCGCCTGGCCGGGCGCCGCGCTGTTCAACCCGGCCAGCAAGCGCTGCCTGAACGTCGCCGGCCCGGGCCCGACCTGGGACAACAAGACCCCGGTCATCCTGTTCGACTGCGTGCCCGGCGCGGGC
>NZ_JAQYXB010000196.1:0-405 GCF_036322405.1 Streptomyces sp. SP17BM10
CCCCCCCCCCCCCCCCCCCCCCCCCCCCCCCCCCCCCCCCCCCCCCCCGCACCTAGCAGCCGACGGCCGACGAGCTCCTCCATCGGGCTGTCAGGAGAGCCGTGGGGTGCTCCGCTGAGCTGCGGCCCGCCCAACCGCGATCCAACGTAGTCACTGTCGTTCAGACGTCTGCTATCCAGATCTGACAGGCGCAGGTGCCCGGGGCGTCGGGCGTGTGGCTCGACCTGACCGACAACGTCAACTTCATGGCGTCCAACCTGACCGGGCAGGGGGCGTGCTCGATGACGTGCACCGTAAAGGAACCGTGGTGACACCCGGACAAGCGGTGGAGGCCGGTTGGCCGGATGAGGATGAAAAAGGCGGGGGGGGGGGGGGGGGGGGGGGGGGGGGGGGGGGGGGGGGGGG
>NZ_JAQYXB010000197.1:0-741 GCF_036322405.1 Streptomyces sp. SP17BM10
CCCTGGGTGGTGTCCGCCACGTGCGAAGCGGCGTTGGACGCCCAGGTCGCGCGCCTGACGGAGCTGGATGAACTCCAGGCCGCCGATGTGGCGTTCACCCTGGCCGGGCGGACGGCCTTCCCGCACCGCGCGGTGCTCGTGAACGGCGTCGAGCTCGTCCGTGGTACGGCGGCCGACGGCAAGAACGCGTTCCTCTTTTCCGGCCAGGGCTCGCAACGCCTGGGCATGGGAGAGGAGTTGCACGCCCGCTTCCCAGTGTTCGCCGACGCCTTCGACGCCGTCTGCGCGGCGCTGGACGCGCACCTCGAGCAGCCCCTCCGCAGCGTCGTGTGGGGTTCGGATGCGGAGCTGCTGAATCAGACTGCGTATGCCCAGGCCGGGTTGTTCGCCGTCGAGGTGGCGCTGTACCGGCTGGTCGAATCGCTGGGCGTCCGGGCGGAGTTCGTGGCGGGGCACTCGATCGGTGAGGTGGCTGCGGCGCACGTGGCGGGAGTGTTCAGCCTGGCTGACGCCTGCGCCCTGGTGGCGGCGCGTGGCCGTCTGATGCAGGCGTTGCCGGCGGGTGGTGTGATGCTGGCGGTGCAGGCGACGGAGGACGACGTCCTGCCGTTGCTGGGCGAGTTCGTGTCGATCGCCGCGATCAACGGTCCGCGGTCGGTCGTCGTGTCCGGGGCGGAGGAGGCTGTCGCGGCGATCGAGGCGCACTTCGCCGAGCGCAGGACGACGCGGCTTCGGGTCTCG
>NZ_JAQYXB010000198.1:0-307 GCF_036322405.1 Streptomyces sp. SP17BM10
CCCCCCCCCCCCCCCCCCCCCCCCCCCCCCCCCCCCCCCCCCCCCCCCCCCCGCCCCCCCCCGCCCCCCCCCCCGCCGCGGGGGGGGGGGCCCGCCCCCCCCCCCCCCCCGCCCCCGCGCCCCCCCCCCCCCTGCACGCGCGCCCCCGCCCCGGCCACCGCCCCGCGGACCACGCCCACCACCGCACCACGGACCCGGCGAGCGCCCTTCCGACCGCCTTCACCGAGAGCTACACCGCCCTGACGGCGATCCGCAACCTCGTCGACGCCCGCGAGAACGCGCTCAGGGCCGACGGCGGCCGAGACGC
>NZ_JAQYXB010000199.1:0-213 GCF_036322405.1 Streptomyces sp. SP17BM10
GCGTTCCAGTCCCAGTTGCCGCTGGCGGGGGTGGACTTGGGGGAGGACTTGAACGCGCCGATGTGCCCGCTCGTGTCCGCCAGCGCGGTGTAGTAGTCGATGGAGCCGTCGGGGCGGCGGTAGAGCATGGCGAGGTCGGTGCGGCCGTCGCCGTTGAAGTCCCCGGCGACGAGCTTCATCGCGTTCCGGTCCCAGTGGCCCTCGGCCGGCACC
>NZ_JAQYXB010000200.1:0-328 GCF_036322405.1 Streptomyces sp. SP17BM10
CGCCCCCCCCGCCCCGCCCCCCCCGGCCCCCGCGGCCTCCGCGGACGCGGCGGGCCGCAGCGCCAGTTACTCGGCGCTCGCGTCCACCAGCCACGCCACGCCGCCGCTCCGCTCCGCGTCCTATGCGTAGACCGCCTCCGACCTGGCCCAGGACTCGGCGGCCGCCGACAACAAGAGCAAGGACGAGGCGCAGAAGGCCGCCGACGAGGCCAAGGCCGCCGTCTTCACCAAGCAGCAGGCCACCGAGATGGCCAACGCCGAAGAGGCCTCCCGCGCGGCCGACGTGAAGGCGAAGAAGGCGGCCTGGGAGTCCGGCAAGGCGACCCAG
>NZ_JAQYXB010000201.1:0-328 GCF_036322405.1 Streptomyces sp. SP17BM10
CACCGCCCGACGACCGCAGCGGCCAGTACGGTGGCGTTCCGTACCCCGGCACGGGCCAGGACGCCTTCGGAGCACCCGGCGTCGGCCAAGGCCAGCCGTACGGCCGGCCGCCGCCCCCGGGCGGCCCCTCCCCCCCCCCCCCCCCCCCCCCGGCCCCCCCGCGGCCCTCTTGGGCGCCGGGCCCCGCCCCCCGGCCGCCCTTTATGGCCCCACGGGCCCCCCCCGGGGGCCCCCCCCCCACGGCCCCCACCCGTGGGGTCAGGGACGATGGCCGGGCGAGCGCTCGCAGCCCCGCCCCCGGGGCAACCAGTCAGGCCGGGAACGACGA
>NZ_JAQYXB010000202.1:0-8433 GCF_036322405.1 Streptomyces sp. SP17BM10
CTGTCGCCGTCGGTCCGGGTCATCCGGTCTTCCTCTCCAGCAGGTCGGCCATCGCCGTGAGCATCGGCAGGCCGGTCTCGGGCTCCAGCCAGTACCACTGGCCGGACGGGTTGCACTCCAGGAACCACCATCGGCCCTGCCATGGCGTCCCCTACGGCTTCGAGGGCTTGGGCAGGTTGGTCGGCGGGGCATCACGCCGGCCGTCGTGCGGGGCGGTCTCGGGCTTGCCGGAGTGGCCCCCGCCGCTGCCCCCGCCCGCCTTGCCGGGCTTGTCGCCGCCCGATCCTCCGCCGTGCCCTCCCATGTCTGCTCCCTGAGGGTCCCGTTGGTACGGCTGACAAGGCGTCCGGACCGGACACCGGGTGGTGACCGGCCGTTCGGTTTTGCAGACCCGCCCGGCCGCCGGAATCCTGGCGGAGAACAGCGGCTGGGCGGGGAGTTGCGCTACTCGCTGAGCGGTTCCACGATGAACCCGAGACGTGCGGGTACGAGCTCACCGTCGACCCGCCGAAGCGGGGCGCCGTACGGGGCGACGGCGTCGAGGTCGTCGTCCTGCTGCCGGAACTCCGCGACCAGGTCTGCGTACCGCGGGTCGATCCATTCCATCGGTTTGCCTCCTCCTCGTGTGCCCGGCAGCGTACGCGCCTGTCAGGCCATGCTGCTCGGCTTGTTGCAGGGCTTCTCCGGCTTCGGCATGGGCCGGATCGCGCACGACGGCGCGTGCTGGCAGTTCGCCGCGACGGACACCAGGCTGTTGTCCGTCGGCGCACGCCACAGCTCCGGGTCGATGTCGAACCCCTGTGCCCGGATGGCGTCCTGGGACTGCTCCAGGATGTCCGGGTCGAAGTTGTCCGGGTCGAAGCCGGGGCTGTGGTGGACGAACACGCCCTCGCGGGCACACAGCTCGGCGTAGGCCTCGGTGTGGACGATGAGCGCGTGCCAGCCCTCGTCCACGATGCGGCTCGGCGCCATGGCCAGGTCCGGCCGACGGGCGCCCGTGGCGACGAACGCGAGCGCCTCGCGAACGATGCGCCATGCCATGTCGACGCTCATGCCCTCGTTGTTGTCGAGCAGGGACGACGGCCGGGGCGGGAATCTGTGGGTTGAGCAGGTTGGTCGGCGGCGGGGTCGGGTGGAAGGGCCCTCACCCTTGGTCGGCGGCCGGCCCGAGGAATCCCGCCGCACGCGGCGCCAGTGCGGCGGGAGCCATCAGGGGCGCATCAGAGGCGCCAGTAGCGGCTGTTGATCGTGCGCACCTCGGCCCGGAGCCGCTGGAGCGTCAGTGACTCGGTCACCGGCTCCAGGGTCGCGGGAAGCGGATCAGGGCCGTCCTGTCCGTCGGTGTCGTCGTATGGCACGGGTCCGCCGAGGAATTGCGTCCAGCTCGGTGCTCGGGGGTCCGGTTCATGTGTCACCCGAGACCCCCACCGGGCACTCGCCGTCATCGACGTGCTGCTGCCAACGCCGGGCGAGCCGCCCGTTGATGACGGGGTAGTCCGTGGCCGGGTACTGGCGCGTGGCGCGGACGTAGTAGTCGCAGTCGAGGCACCCGAACCCGCTGGTGGCGCCGTGCTGTTCAGCTTCATGGAGCGACACGAGTTCCCCCGTTGCGTCGGTGGTACTCCCACGTCAGGGGCGTGTGTCTGTAGGGGTCAGGGGGCCGGCGCCGCGCCTCGGCCTGCCCCTGCTGGTAGTCCGCGCGGCAGGCGGCGATCAGTGAGGCCGAGGCCGGTTTGCTCGGGGGGCGCCGCGCCGGTCGGCGGCGGAGCTCGGGATCGGTGTCCACCGGACCCGGGGCGTTGGGAAGACGCTCGGCAGTCGGCATGGGCGCTCCAGATCTTTCAGGCCGCCGGGGGCTATTCGCCCGGCAACAGGGCGACCAAGTGGTCTGCCATGCCGTCGACGGTAGGGAGACGGCGGTGCGGGCCTCAAGGAGCGTGCGGAAACTTGCAGATGGTCACCCGAACGCGTCTATGGCGGACGTGATCAGCGCGCGGGCCTGGGCTCCGTACACCGCAAGATCGGACAGCTCCACGAACGCGCGGGCGTACTCATGGATCTCGCCGGGCCGGGTGACGGTGAGGTGAGCGGAGACCAACTCCACGTTCACCTGCGCCTCGTCGTAGATGGTGAAGGACTCCACCGGCCAGCCCCCGCCACGCACCCGTCCCAGCGGGATGATCCCCAAGCTCACCGACGGCGTGGCCGCCACGGCGATCAGGTGCCCCAGCTGTGCCACGGTGATCTCCGGGCTGCCGATCACCGTCCGAAGGACCCACTCCTCCACCAGCACAGCAAAGCGGCGCTGACTGACGTGCAGCACCTTCTGCCGGTCCATCCGGACGGCGACGGCCTCCGTCACGTCATCCGGCACGCCTCTCAGAGCGACGATGGTCTCCAGTACAGCCCGGGTGTACGCGGGCGTCTGGAGAATCCCCGGTACCACCCAGGACTGGTACATGCGGAACCGCCTGGTGCGCTCGAACAGCGGCAGGACGGCCTCCTGGGCCCGCCGCAGTCCGGGCCGTTCGAGACGACGCCACTCGACGTAGGCGCCGTCGATCCCCCGGGCGACGGCGAGGAGGTCCTCAGTCTCGTGAGGGACGCCGCAGTGAACGGTCCATGTCCTGATGTCCGTTGGTGACGGCGTCATGCGACCGTTCTCGATGCGCGAGCACTTCGACTCGTGCCAGCCCGTGAGACGGGCCAGCGCGCGCGCAGTCAGGTTCGCTTCCTTCCTGATCTCACGTAGGCGCAGGCCCAGCGCCTGCCGGGCCTGCTGCACGCTTGAGACTGCGGAGTCGGACATGGTGTGAGGGTCTCAGGCCGGCTCGTACGCCTCGTGAGAGGTCGCCCGCGCCCACACGGCCTCGAACGCGGTGGCGCACAGCCGTGCGACGTCCGGGTCCTCGGTCACCTCGTGGTCCACGAAGTCGCCCTGGCCGGTGAAGTGGTTGATCAGGACCGTCCGGCTGTCGAACAGCCAGAAGTCGTTGCCGGGCAGTGCCAGATCGGTGGTGCGGCGACGGGGCAGCCAGCGAACCTGTTCGCCGACCGCGATGTTGTGCAGGTCGGTGATGTCGTACTCGAAGCGCACGTACTCGCTCACCGGCTCAGAGACGATCCGCGCCCGCCTGACCTCGACGCCCCGGCCCGTGGTGCTGGCCATGAGAGCAAGCCACGGACTCTCCGCCCGGCCGGATGCCTCGACATCGCCGGCCTTCCACGCGAGGAACATCGGGTCGTCCAGCATGTAGGCGTCACGCATCTCCAGGTGGACGGCCGACCGCTCACAGGAGGCGAAGAGCTGATCAAAGGGCGCGAGGCTCATGGCCGTTGACCTCCGGGAAGAACCGCATCATGCGGCGGGGGAACTCGATGACCGTCTCGTGCTCGGGGATGTCCATCTGGCTCAGGCGTTCAGCGTCCGGGACCTTCCAGCCCTGGATGATGTAGTTCCCCGTCGCGTCGTCGAAGTAGAGCGTCGGGGACTTTCCCTCGGGGCTGTCCGGGTCCTGCCCCAGCTTGTGCAGCGCCATGGTGGCTCCCTGTGACTGGTCGGTGATCCGCTGGAACAACAGCTTGCAGGCTGCCGCAGGTGAGGCACAGGTGTTTGCGGAAACTTGCGGCAGGTCCTGGACTGGCAGCGAGCCCCGGTTGGTCACAGGTCCCAGGCGCAACGAAGCCCCCGCCTTAAGGACTGGGAAGGGCACGAGTCGGCGACGGTCTACACCGACGCCGTTGCCCCCGCCCTCCAGGAGGGCGGGGGCAAGCCGGTCAAGCGGGTGAGGCTCCTCGCCGGCTGTGGCCAGTGCCCGCCGGGCCCGGTTCCCCACGGCGCAGCCGCCCCCGGCAATCGACGTTGAGCGCGCGCGAAGGCACTGATAACGTCCGCATTCGCGCGGCCGTTCGGACCCGAAGTGCCCGTATGAACAACTTGCCTGCCCGTAGGAGGAATTGACCCATGGCCGTGGCCTGCCCCCAGTGTGGTGCGCCGGACGAGTGCGTCCCCGTGCCGCAAGCCCTGGCGGACGTCCGCCTCGACGGGGGAGTACGGGCGCTGCTGGCCCCGCCGCCCCAGCCGGAGCCGGTCCGCGTCCGCATGCACACCGCCTCGATCGTGCTCTTCTCCGTCGCCGGGTTCTTCCTCCTGTCCGGGCTCGTCTCCCTGCTGAACTCCACCGCGAGCCTGGACGACGGCAACGTCGCCTATCGGGCGGGCCGCATCGTCGGGGTGTTCCTCCTGCCCGGGATCCTGACGGCCATCGGCCTCGTCGTGCACGTCAAGGCCCGTGCGAAGCGCACCTGGGCCGCCGAGCAGGGCCTGCCGGAGCGGCAGGCGATGTGGCAGCGCCACATGCGGGTGTGGCAGGCCGGCTGGCTGTGCCGGCGCTGCTGGGTGGCGTTCTTCCCGGCCGGATCGGTCCGTCCGGACGCCCCCGCCTCGGCCGCGATCCCGCTCGCCCACTTCCCGTCCTGGGTGATGGCCGGGGTCGGGCCCGTCAGCGTCCCCGGGTGGCCGCAGGGCTGAAGCGCCGGGTAGCGTCCCGGGCATGACGACGACCCAGCGGGTGCGCCTGGCGACGTTCAACGTCCTGCACGGTCGGCCGGTCGCGGCGGACGGCCGACCGGCGTCCATGAAGGGCATGGCCGCGCCGGAGCGGCCGCTGTGCGAGGCCGTCACCGCGCTCGAGGCCGACGTCGTGGCGTTGCAGGAGGTCGACCGGCTCCAGGAGCGCTCGGGCGGCGTCGACCAGGCCGCAGCGGTGGCGCTTGCGGTGGGGGCCGGCCACTGGCGCTACGCCTCCGCCCTGCACGGGCACGCCGTCCTCGGGCGCGGCTGGATCCTCGACCCGTCCCGTCCCGGGCTGCGCGTGTACGGGCCCGATGACGTGGACCCGGATGCCGGCGGCCCCTCGCACGGCGTCGCGCTGCTGTCGCGTCTGCCGGTGCGCGCCTGGCAGGCCGCCCGCCTGGCGCCGGCGCCGATCGCAGTACCGCTGCGGATACCCGGCAAGCCGGGCCTCGTCTGGTCCCGCGACCGGCCGCGCGCGGCACTGGCGGCGGTCGTCGAAGGGCGGCGCGGGCCGTTCACCGTGGTGGCCGCGCACCTGTCGACCGTCCCCGGGCAGAACGTGCGTCAGCTGCTGTTCCTGCGCCGCTGGATCGCGGGCCTGCCGCGCCCGCACGTCCTGCTCGGCGACCTCAACCTGGTCGGCGCCCTCCCGCGCACCGTCCTGAACGCCGCCGAACTGCTCGCCGCACCGCACGACTCCGGTCAGCGCAACGGTGCCTGGCGCGATGCGGTCCGCGCGCGGACGTATCCCTCGCACCGCCCGCTGGTGCAGTTCGACCACATCCTCACCAACGGCGTCGCCGCTGTCCCCGACGCACGCACCTCCCGCAGCCCGGTGTCCGACCACCGGCCCCTGACGGTCGAACTCCCGCTCTGACTCAGCCCAGGAGCGCCCGCGCCCGTTCGGCCAGGCCGTCCGCGTCGCACCGGACGGCCAGCTCCAGCCCGCCCGCGAGCGCCTCGCGCGCGTCGGGGCCCGCGTCCAGCGCCTCGCCCAGGTCGACCAGCGCCAAAGCGTGCTCGTAGCGGGCGGGGGAGTGCTCCAGGTGCCGGACGGCCTGGGCCAGCAGCTCGGCGGCGCGCGGGCGATCGTGCACCGAGGCGCTGAGCCGCAGCGCGCTGCCGATCGCCGAGTCCGTGCCCGACTCCCTGGCCCGGCGCACCGCCTCCCCGGCCAGCGCGCGGGCCCGCTCCGGCTCCTTTCCCGCCACCGCGCGGGCCAGGTGGCCCAGCCACGGCGCCCACACCGTGTTGCGCCACCCCCGGGCGTCCAGGGCCTCGCCGGCGGCGGCCAGCGCCTGCGCCGCGCCCGGCGCGTCGCCCCGGGCCAGCAGCAGCCGGCCGTACAGCGTCGGCGCGTCCGGCAGCACCATCACGCTCGGGTACGGCGGCCCGAACCCGTGCTCGTGCGCGAGCTCCAGCGCCTCGGCCAGCCGGCCCCGTGCGGCCAGCGTCTCGGCCAGCGCCCCGACCGCGTCCCAGTGCAGCGGGATCCCCGGACCGATCCGCCCGGCGATGCGCAGCGCCCGGCGCAGGTGGTCCTCCGCCTCGGCGAGGGCGCCGCAGCGGAAGCGGAGCATGCCGGTCAGCAGGTGGGCGAAGCCGAGGTGGCCGCCGCTCCACCCGGCGACCTCGTAGGCGCGCACCGCCTCGGTGAACAGTTCCTCGGCCCGGTCGACGCGGTCCGCGTACAGGTAGCTGATGCCCAGGATGCCGGGCAGCTCGAAGCCCCAGGTGGTGTTGGTCCAGCCCAGGCTGCGCGGCAGGCGGCCGTGCGGCAGCGCGGACTCGGCCAGGGCCAGCGCCTCCTGGCGGTCGGCGCCGCGCAGCGTGAGGTCCCAGCAGCGCAGCACGGCCACCGCGTGGACCAGGCCGTCCTGTTCGAACAGCGCGCCGTCCTCCACCCCGGCGCCGGTGTCGGCGCCGGCCTCGGCGTCGGTGAAGGCCAGGCCGACCGTGCCGAGCATCCGGGCGAACGCCGCGAGCCGCTCCGAGCGCGCCGGCCCGTCCTCGTCCACCGACTGGAACACCGCGAACATGAAGTGCGCGACCTCCAGGCGCAGCCGCCCCGGCCCCGGCGAGGTCCGCGCGGCCTCCTCGGCACACACCGCGGCGGCCTCGTCGAGCCGGTTGCTGTGGGCCAGGGCCTGGGCCAGGCGGAACGTCGCGTCCACCCGCGTCGCGGCGTCCAGCCCGTCCGGCTCGGCGAGCGCCAGACGCAGCTGGTTGACGGTGGTCGCCGGATCGGTGAGCAGGGCCGAGCAGCCGAGTTCGTAGAGCACCGTGGCCCGGTCCTCGTCGGCGGGCGGCTCGCTGATGGCCCGGCGCAGGCAGCGCTGGGCGGCCTCCGGCGCGCCGATGGCCAGGTGCTCGCGGGCGGCGCGGCGCAGCTTGGCGACGATGGCGCCGTCGCCCTCGGGCAGCAGCTCCAGCAGGTGCCGGGAGGCGGCGAGCAGCCCGAGGCCCGCGTTCTCCACCTCGACGGCGGCCACCCCGTGCATCCCGGTGCGGGTGGCCGGCGGCATGGACTGGTAGAGCGAGGTCGCCACCAGCGGGTGGACGAACTCCAGCCGCCCGCCCGGCGCGCCGGTCAGCACCCGGTGGCGGCGCAGCTCCCGCACCGATCCGGCGGCGGTCTCCGGCCCCTGGGCGCAGATCGCGGCGGCGAGCTCCGGGCGGATGTCGGTGCCGAGCATCGACGCCGCCCAGGCGAAGCGCAGCGTGGTGGGTCCGAGTTTGTCGAGCCAGTGCCGCAGAGTCATCCCCCGGGCGTTGGCGGCGAGTTCGCGCAGCTGCGCGGCGTTCTCGCCGACCGGGTCGAGCTGCTGGTCGAGGACCTCGCGCAGCAGCGCGGTGGTCTCGTACGGGTTGCCGGCGGTCACCGACCACACGTCGCGGCAGAAGGCGTCCTCCGCGCCGTCGCCCAGGGCCTCGCGCACCAGGCGCGCGACCGAGGCGGGCCGCAGCGGCCGCAGCCGGTGGCGCCGGTCGGCCGCCGCGGCCAGCGCCCGCTCCAGGGCGAGGACGCCGTCGGGGAACTCGTCGCGGCAGGCCAGGACCAGCAGGGCGGGCAGCTCGCGGGCGCGCACCGCCACGCCCGCCAGCCAGCCCAGCGACTCCGGGTCCGCCCAGTGCAGGTCGTCGACGATCACCGCCACCGGCGGGCGCAGCTGGACGAGGCGGGTCAGCACGAAGTCCAGCCCGTCGCGCACCCCCTGCGGGTCCAGCTGCCCGCCGGGCCGCAGCAGCCCCACCGCCGGGCCCACGATGTCCTCCCACGGCCCCAGCACCCGCGCCCGCTCCCCGTCGGACAGCGCCGCCAGCACCGGCTGCACCAGCTGGCGCACCACGTGGAACGGCTCGTGGCGCCGCTGCTCCCCGCCCCGGGCGAACAGCACGGTGCAGCCCGCGCCCGCGGCCTGGCGCCGGACCTCGGTCAGCACCGCGGTCTTGCCCAGTCCGGCGGCGCCGGTGTACAGCAGCACCTCCCCGGTGGCGCCGTCGGCGCCGGATCCGGTGCCGCCGTCGTTCCTGCCGGGCCCGTTGCCGGGCCGGGCGAGCGCGCCGATCGCCTCTGAGGACGCACGCAGCTCGGCCTCCCGCTCGTGCAGCCGGGCCCCCGGCCCGCCGTCCGCGCCACCGTCCCCCGCAGCGGGCAGTCCTTCGGCCACCTTCATCTCCAATTCGTGCGCATAAGGCCGCTGTTGACGAGCCATTAGTAGGGCTTGGTCAGGTCTGTTTTCGTGTGGGTATGTCGCGGTGGCAGGTGGGGCAGGCGCCGGCCCAGGTCGCCAGAAGGATCTGGAGCTCGCGGACGACTTGGTAGAGGCTCAGGCCGGCCCCGCGTCTTTTGGGGC
>NZ_JAQYXB010000203.1:0-330 GCF_036322405.1 Streptomyces sp. SP17BM10
AGCCCCCAGACCACCCGTACCACCCGTGATCAACACCGTGTCACCCACACCGACCGGCATCCGACCCTCCGGCAGCGGAAGCCGGACCAGACGAGGAACATAAACGGATCCGCCCCGCACGGCCCACTCCGGCTCAGCGGTCACGATCACCTCCCCGTCCGTGTCCAGCAACCCGAAGCGGCCGGGGTTCTCCGCCTGCGCCGCCCGGACCAGACCCCAGACCGGAGCCTGCGCCAGACCCACCAGCGACCCTTCACCAACGGCCACCGCCCCCCGCGTCACCACCACCAGACGCGACCCCGCGAACCGCTCCTCCGCCAGCCACGCCTG
>NZ_JAQYXB010000204.1:0-311 GCF_036322405.1 Streptomyces sp. SP17BM10
CCGCGCCGAGGAGTTCCACGAGGTCGTCCGGCGCAGCGAGCCCACCAAGGCCGCCCTGGTCGCCGCCGGCCGCTGGTTCGAGCACGGCCGCCGGGACGTCCCCCGGGTCGCGCTCACCTTCGACGACGGCCCCGACCCGGAGCACACCCGCAGCGTGCTGGAGCTCCTGGACCGCTACGGGGTGCGGGCGACGTTCTTCTGCGTCGGCCAACACGCCGCGGCGCTGCCCGACGAGCTGCGCCGGATCGCCGACGCCGGCCACGAGGTCGGCAACCACTCCTGGTCCCACCCCTTCCTGGCCGACCTGACGG
>NZ_JAQYXB010000205.1:0-436 GCF_036322405.1 Streptomyces sp. SP17BM10
GCCGACGCCCTCGGCGCCGCCAGCCCGATCGGCCTCCCGATCGACGACCTGCGCATCGTCATCCTCGACGAGGAGATGAATCCGGTCCCGCGCGGGGTCAAGGGCGAGATGTTCGTCGGCGGGGCGGGCGGAGCTGTCGGGGCTTCCACCGCCTTCCTTGCGGCGCGCGCCGGGGGGGCCCCGGGCGCGCCGCCATCGTGTGCCGGGGCCCCCCCCGCCCCCCCCCCGCCCCCCCCCCCCCCCCCCCCCCCCGGGGGGGGGGGGGCGGGGGGGGGGGGTTGGGGGGGGGGGCGGGGGGTGGGGGGGGGGGGGGGGGGTGTGGGCCGCCGGTGTCCGGGTGCTGGGTGGGGTGTTCGTGGGGCTGCGGTGGGCGGGTGCGCGCGGCCCGCCGGCCGCCCGGGCCCGCCCCCCCCCCGCCCCCCCCCCCCCCCCCCCC
>NZ_JAQYXB010000206.1:0-372 GCF_036322405.1 Streptomyces sp. SP17BM10
CGCCCCCAACCATAAACCCCAAGTGAAAAAGGGCCGCCCCCCCGACGCCGCCCCCCCGCTGCTCGACGCGGCCCACCCCCACCCGCCCCCCCCCCCCCACGCCACCCCCTACCACCAAAACCACCCCACCAAAACGTTAACCCCCATACACCCCCCCCAGGCCCTCCCCGTGGGCCGCCTGGTCAAAGTCCACGGCCCGATCACCATCGACGGCCACCGCCCCCACGGCCTGCAGGTGCACACCCACAACACCCCCCCACCACCCCCACACACACCCACCCCCACACACCACCACACCCCCCCACCACACCCCAAAACCACAACCCCACAAAAAAAAAACAACCACACCAACAAAAAAAAAACAAAAAAACC
>NZ_JAQYXB010000207.1:0-306 GCF_036322405.1 Streptomyces sp. SP17BM10
CCGGCCGCTCCGGCCGCGGGTACGGAGTGGACGGCCTGGGACGCCCTGCCCGCCGAGGGCCCGGCCCCCGAGACCGTCGTCCTCGACTGCGCGACCCTGGTCGCCCCTGGCGGCGACGTTCCGGCGGCCGTGCGCGAGGTGACGCAGCAGGTGCTGCGCGTGGTTCAGGCGTGGCTGGCGGAGGAGCGGTTCGCGGGGTCGCGTCTGGTGGTGGTGACGCGGGGGGCGGTGGCCGTTGGTGAAGGGTCGCTGGTGGGTCTGGCGCAGGCTCCGGTCTGGGGTCTGGTCCGGGCGGCGCAGGCGGAG
>NZ_JAQYXB010000209.1:0-337 GCF_036322405.1 Streptomyces sp. SP17BM10
GGGGGGGGGGGGGGGTTGGGGTGGGGGTGGTTGGGTTGGTGGGTGGTGGGGTGCGTGTGTGGGCTGAGCGGCCGGGGGGGCGCGGGGGGGGGGGGGCGGCGCCGGGGGGGGGGGGGGGGGGCGGGGCCCGTGGCCCCCGCCGGGGGGGGGCCGGGGGGGGGTGCTCAACCCCCGCCCCCCCCCCCCCCCCCCCCCGGGGGCCCCCCCACCCCCCCCCCCCCACCCACAACACGGCCCACCCAAACACCACAACCCCCAGTTGCCCCCTTAGGTGTGGCAGCCCAGGAGACGCCACCACCGCATCCCCACCCAACACCACGACCCCCGCACCCCCCCC
>NZ_JAQYXB010000210.1:0-369 GCF_036322405.1 Streptomyces sp. SP17BM10
ATCGGGACGCGGGCGGACATGTCGGTGAGGAAGTTGTCGAGTGCGGCGCGGGGGATGACGACGCCCTTGGGGCGGCCGGTGGAGCCGGAGGTGTAGATCGCGTAGGCGGGCGTCCGGCCGTCGTGGACCACCTCGAGAGGCCCGTCCGGCTGTTCGGACACCGCGGGGTCGTCGATCAGCAGCACCGCGGTGCCGGTCGCCGGGAGGGTGGCGGCCGTCTCCCGCGTCGTGAGGAGGAGGGACGGCCGCGCGTCCGTCAGGACGTAGCCGAGGCGCTCGGCCGGGTGCTGGGGGTCGAGCGGGACGTAGCCGGCTCCGGACTTCTGGACGGCGAGCAGGGCGACGAGCAGTTCCGCGGTGCGCGGGAGG
>NZ_JAQYXB010000211.1:0-375 GCF_036322405.1 Streptomyces sp. SP17BM10
ATCGGGACGCGGGCGGACATGTCGGTGAGGAAGTTGTCGAGTGCGGCGCGGGGGATGACGACGCCCTTGGGGCGGCCGGTGGAGCCGGAGGTGTAGATCGCGTAGGCGGGCGTCCGGCCGTCGTGGACCACCTCGAGAGGCTCGGACGACTGAGTGGCGAGCTGCGCGGACACCGCCGGGTCGTCCAGCAACAGAGTCGGTGTCCCGGGCAGGTCCTCCGCCGTTGCGCGGGTGGTGAGGAGGAGGGACGGCCGCGCGTCCGTCAGGACGTAGCCGAGGCGCTCGGCCGGGTGCTGGGGGTCGAGCGGGACGTAGCCGGCTCCGGACTTCTGGACGGCGAGCAGGGCGACGAGCAGTTCCGCGGTGCGCGGGAGG
>NZ_JAQYXB010000212.1:0-23134 GCF_036322405.1 Streptomyces sp. SP17BM10
ACAGTTTCATAGTGTTTCGGTGGTCATAGCGTGAGGGAAACGCCCGGTTACATTCCGAACCCGGAAGCTAAGCCTCACAGCGCCGATGGTACTGCAGGGGGGACCCTGTGGGAGAGTAGGACGCCGCCGAACAATCATTCCGAAAAGACCCACTCCCGATCCGGGAGTGGGTCTTTTTGCGTTACCCTCTGCGAATGCAGAACCTGACCCTGACCTGGCAGTCCGCCGGGGGCATCGCCGTCGTTCTCTACGGCGGCGCGTACATCGCCGCGAGGGTCCGGAAGCCGTCCCTGTCGGCGCTCCTGCGGGAGGCCGGCACTTTGCTGGCCCTGTTCGCGCTGTGGCAGCTGGTGGGGCACCTGTCCGTGATGAGCGCGGACCACGCGCTGGACCGGGCCGACTGGATCCACCGGACGGAGCTGGCGGTCGGGTTGCCGGACGAGGCGTCGTGGCAGGCGGCGATCACGCCGTACCCGGTGCTGGTGCGGCTGGCGAACTACTACTACGCGGTCATGCACTTCGGCGTCATGCTGGTCGTGCTGCTCTGGGTGTTCCTGCGGCACCGCGAGCGGTACGCCTGGGTGCGGAACACCGTCGTGATCACCACCGCGGTCTGCCTCCTGGTCCAGTTCATCCCGGTGGCACCGCCGCGGATGCTCCCGGGGAACGGTTTCGTCGACGTGGCCGCGGAGTACGGGCAGTCCGTGTACGGGGGTGCGGTCGGCGGCATGGTGGTGGCGGACCAGCTGTCCGCGATGCCGTCGGTGCACGTGGCGTGGTGCGTGCTGGCGGCGGTCGCGGTGATCCACGTGGCGCGGAGCCCGCTTCGCTGGCTGATGTTGCTGCACCCCGTCCTGACGGTGGCGGTGGTCGTCGTGACCGCCAACCACTTCTGGGCGGACGGCATCGTCGCCGTGACGATCCTGCTCTTCGCGTACGCCGTCCTGGCGCTGGGGGCACGCCGGCGGGGCCGGTCCTCCGTCTCGACGGAGAACCGGCCCCGCAGCGGGTCCGGTTCGCGGACCGGGCAGGTCACTTGAGCGGCAGCGCGATCCGACCCCACTTGCCGTTGCTCAGCTTGGCCGTGGCCCCGTACCAGGCGATGAGCCCGGAGAGCGCCGCGATCCAGCCCGCGAGCTTGGTGAGGCTGCCATGGCTGCCGAACGCGCCGACGGCGGCGACCAGCAGGGACAGCGTCAGCAGGCCGTAGACGGCGCGGCTGTACAGGCCCGCGCCCCAGCCGGCCGCGGTGAGGGTGAGGGCGAGCAGGGCCCACAGCAGCAGGAACAGCCCGGCGGCGTTCTTGCTCGCGCCGCCGGCCACCGACCAGGTCGCCCAGAAGGCGCCGAGGCCGGTGAAGGCGGTGCCGGTGAAGCCCTCGCCGACGCGGAGCTGCCAGAGGCCCGCGACGAACAGGGTGATGCCGCCGACGACGTGGGCGAGGTGGGCCGCGTCCCCGGCGCCGGTGCCCTTGAGGATCCCGGTCGAGAGCAGGCCGTAGGCGAGAAGTGTGAGGCCGAGTGCGAGGTAGCCGAGGTTACCCGCGTCGGCTCCGGTGGGACGTGCGGTCGTTGCCCCGGAGGCGTCGTTGCTCACCGGAGGCTCCTTTCACTCTGGGCGCGCGCAGGGCGCAGTCAACGCAGTGGGTTGGTCCGAAGGAGTGGTTGCGAGAGGTGCGCGCGACCGCGCCGAGGGCGCACGGCAGGAGCGTGCGCGGGCTGCGGTCAGAGGTGGTGGGCCGAGGGCCGGATGTTCCGGGGAAGTCCCCGCTGAGGTCGGTGTACCCGGGCCGACCAGGCTTGTACCCTTGTGAATCGCACAATTTGTGGCGCCGTCAGCTGTGGAACGCTCAGGATCGGCCGCCGGGCGGGCCGGGCCGGGGCAGATCTGCTCAGTGGAGGGAGCCCGGCGGCGTCCGCTCCGGCGCCTACCCGACGCCTACCCGGCCGGTGGGGCGAGCCGGGCTCAACCGGCGCGCTGGGCGGGCACCCGCAGCGTCAGGATCGCCATGTCGTCGGACGGCGGCTCCGGGGCGAAGCGCTCGACGGCGCGCTGCACGCGCATGGCGACGGCTCCGGCGGTGAGGCCGGTGCAGCCGGTGAGGACCTCGGCGAGGCCGTCGTCGCCCAGCATCCGGCTGCCCTCGCGGCGTTCGGTGACGCCGTCGGTGACGCAGAGCAGGACCTCGCCGGGGGCGAGCACGAGGTGCTCGGCGGTGAGGTCGAGGTCGTCCATGACACCGAGCAGGGGCTGCGGGGTGGCGGCGCGGTCGACCTGGCCGTCGGTGCGCAGTCGCAGCGGTAGCGGGTGGCCGGCGCAGACCAGCGACAGCTCGGTGCTGCCGTCCGGGCGGGGCGTCAGTTCGCCGTAGAGCAGGGTGAGGAAGCGGCTGCGCGAACCCTCGTCCAGGATGGCGGCGTTGAGCCGGGTGAGGACCTGCGGGGCGTCCAGGCCCTCGCGGGCGAGCAGGCGCAGCGAGTGGCGGGCCAGCCCGGTGACGGAGGCGGCCTCGGGGCCGGTGCCGCAGACGTCTCCGATGGCGAAGCCGTACGTCCCCTCGCGGATGGTGAACAGGTCGTAGAAGTCGCCGCCGACCTCGTTGCCCTCGCCGGCGGCCTGGTAGTAGACGTCCACCTCGACGCCGGGGATCTCGGGCAGGTCCGGCGGCAGGAGGCTGCGTTGGAGGGCCTGGCTGGTCGCGGTGCGCTCGGAGTACAGGCGGGAGTTGTCGAGTGCGAGGGCGGCCCGGCGGGAGAGGTCCTCGGCGAGTTCGAGGATCTCCTGGCGGAAGCGGATGCCGGTCGGGGTGCCGAGGGCGAGCAGGCCGATGACGCGGTTGCGGGCGGTGAGCGGCAGGACGACGGTCTCGCCGAGCACGCCCGCGAGTTCGGGGCTGTCGGTGAGTCCGCCGGCGGCGGCGGTCTCGGTGGGCGCGGGCCAGAACCGGGCGCTGTTGGCGGGGCCGGGGTCGGGCACGGGGGTCTTGTCGAGCAGGCCGCGCAGGGCGTCGATGCGGTCCTCGTCCTCGTGCAGGACGAAGGCGAGGTTGGGCACGGCGCCGTTGTCGCCCTTGGTGTAGACGGCGCACCAGGAGGCGAGGGTGGGGACGGCCATCTGGGCCATCAGGGCGAGGGTCTGCTCGTGTTCGAGGGTGCCGGCGAGCAGGTCGGAGGCCTCCACGAGGAAGGAGAGCGAGCCGCGGCGCAGTCGTTCGAGCTCGGTGAGGCGGGTGCTCTCGACGGCGAGGGCGACCCGGTCGGCGGCGAACTGCAGGCGCAGCGCGTCCTCGTTGTCGTAGCGGCCGGGGGCGGCGGTGGCGATGCCGAGGGAGCCGATCAGCCGGCCCTCGACCTTGAGCGGGACGGTGACCAGGGAGCGCATGCCGCTGCCGTCGAGGAGGGGGAGGCCGGCCGGACGGGCGGTCAGGTCGTCGTGGACGGTGGGCAGCCGGGCGGAGTCGTAGCGGTTGCCGTGGCCGACCGGGAAGCGGCTGTGGCGGCGGTGGCCGGTGGTGAGGCCGGTGGCGGCGCGGACTTCGAACTCGGTCTCGTCCTCGGTGGTGAGGAGCAGGTAGGCGGCGTCGGCGTCGAGCAGGTCGCGGGCGCGTTCGACGGTGCGCTGGAGCAGGGTGTCGAGGTCGTCGGTGGCGACCGGGCCGGCCAGCAGGTCGAGCCGGGGGCCGGTCGGGTCGGGGCGGTCGCCGGGCAGCGTGCGGGCGGGGGAGCGCAGGACGGCGCGGTCGGTCTCGAGGACGAGCAGGCAGAGCGTGGACGGGACGCCCTCGGTGTCGCGGACGCGGACCTGGACGCCGTACACCTCCTCGGTGCGGCCGTCGGCGCGGCGGACGGCGAAGCCGCCCTCCCAGCGGGCGAGGCGCAGGGTCTCGGCGAGGCCGAGGCCGCGGGCGGGGGTGTCGGGCCAGACGGCGAGGTCGGCCCAGGGGCGGCCGAGGACGGTGTCGGCGGGGTGCTGGAAGAGGGCCTCGGCGTCCGGGTTCCAGGCGAGGACGCGGCCGTCGTCGTCGAGCTGGACGACGGCGACGTGCACCGGGCCGGGGCCGCTGGGCAGGTCACTGCCGGGGCTGGCGGGGACGGCGTAGCGGGTGCCGGCGACGGGGACGGGCAGGGCGAGGCGGAACCAGACGGTCTTGCGGCCGGCCGAGTACTCGACGCCCCAGCGTTCGGCGAGGGCCGAGCACATCAGCAGGCCGCGGCCGCCCTCGCCGTCGGGGTCGGCGTAGCGGTCCGAGGCGGTGACGGGGCCGTCGGTGAAGGCGGGCAGGCCGCGTTCGGGGTGGTGGTCGGTGACCTCGATCCGGACGGTGCCCTCCTCACGCAGGCAGCCGACCTCGGCGGCGGTGCCGGCGTGCACGACGGCGTTGGTGACGAGTTCGCTGACCAGGACGACGGCGTCGTCGACGACCTCCGGCAGCCCCCAGCCGAGCAGCGCGTCCCGGACGAAGCCCCGGGCGGCGGCCGCGGACCGGCCGTCGGGGTCGAAGGTGGCGGCTGCGCGCGCGGTGACCACGTTGCCACTTCTCCTCTGCTGCTCTTGCCCTGGCTGTCCGGGTGCGGCCCCGACTCCCGGTACGCGCCGGCGGTGGGCGGCGGTGCTGGGGCGGGTCGTGGCCCGGTGCAGCGCTCCACCCTACTTTCCGCTTGGTTCCCCGTGGGGGCGGGGCGTCGAAACGGGCACCAGAGGGTGATTCTGCCCACGCGTTTCGGGAGAGGCGGTAACAACCGTGTGCAACCGGCCGTATACCCGGGGCCGGTGCTGCCAGACTGGGGGGTCCGCGACGGTCGGTCGGGGCAGTACGGTCGATGCGGGTGCCGGTGCGTCGTGAGGTGCGGCCGGTGTGCAGCCCAAGCCGGGGCGGTGCCCGGGCCCCGGTCCGCCGGGGCGCGGACGGCCACCGGACAGTTCACGATGTGGGAGGGGCCCGTTGAGTTCGGCCACCAAGGACGCAACCGGTACGACGCAGGCCGCCCAGCGCGGTGCTCGCCCCGGGGCCGCGCCGCGGACCGCGGCCGGCCGACGGGTGAACCACGGCCGGGGCGCGGAACCGGCGGAGCTGCGCAAGCTGCTGTCGGCGCTGACGGCGATGCGCGACGGCAACTTCCGGCGCCGGCTGACGGTGCCGGGGGACGGGCCGCTGGCGGAGATCGCCGCGGTGTTCAACGAGGTGGCCGAGCGCAACCAGCACCTGACCGGTGAACTGGCCCGGGTGCGGCGGGCGGTGGGCCGCGAGGGCCGGCTGAACGAGCGGCTGGAGACGGGTGCGGGCGAGGGCGCCTGGATGGCCGCCGTCGACAACTGCAACGCGCTGATCGACGACCTGGCCCGCCCGATGGCCGAGGTGGGCCGGGTGCTGACCTCGATCGCCGAGGGCGACCTGGACCAGAAGATGGAGCTGCGCTCGCTGCACAGCAACGGGGTGAGCCACCCGCTGCGCGGCGAGTACCTGAAGATCGGGCGGACGGTCAACGGGCTGGTGGACCAGCTCTCGGAGTTCACCGACGAGGTGACCCGGGTGGCCCGCGAGGTGGGCACCGAGGGCAAGCTGGGCGGCCAGGCCAAGGTCCGCAGCGTGTCGGGCAGTTGGAAGGACCTGGCGGACTCCGTCAACACGATGGCCGGGCGGCTGACGGCGCAGGTGCGCAACATCGCCCAGGTGACGACGGCGGTGGCCAAGGGCGACCTGTCCCGGAAGGTCACCGTCGAGGTGGCCGGCGAGATGCTGGAGCTGAAGAACACCGTCAACACGATGGTGGACCAGCTCAACGGCTTCGCGGCGCAGGTGACGAGGGTCGCCCGGGACGTCGGCACCGAGGGCCGCCTCGGCGGTCAGGCGCAGGTGCCGGGCGTGGCCGGGGTCTGGCGGGACCTGACCGACTCGGTGAACTTCATGGCCGACAACCTGACCGGCCAGGTGCGCAACATCGCCCAGGTGACGACGGCGGTGGCGCGCGGGGACCTCTCGCAGAAGATCGAGGTGGACGCGCGCGGCGAGATGCTGGAGCTGAAGAACACCATCAACACGATGGTGGACCAGCTGTCCGGCTTCGCCGAGCAGGTGACCAGGGTGGCCCGCCAGGTGGGCACCGAGGGCCGCCTCGGCGGTCAGGCGCAGGTGCCCGGCGCGGCGGGCGTGTGGCGCGACCTGACCGACAACGTCAACTTCATGGCGAACAACCTCACCGATCAGGTGCGCAACATCGCCCAGGTGACGACCGCGGTCGCCAAGGGCGACCTGTCGCAGAAGATCCAGGTGGACGCGCGCGGGGAGATCCTGGAGCTGAAGAACACCATCAACACGATGGTGGACCAGCTGTCGGCCTTCGCGGACGAGGTCACCCGCGTCGCCCGGGACGTCGGCACCGAGGGCATCCTCGGCGGCCAGGCGAGTGTGCCGGGGGTGTCCGGGACCTGGAAGGACCTGACCAACTCCGTCAACCTGATGGCCAACAACCTGACCAGCCAGGTGCGCAACATCGCCGAGGTGACCACCGCGGTGGCGCGCGGCGACGTCTCGAAGAAGATCACCGTCGACGCCCGGGGCGAGATCCTGGAGCTGGTGACGACCGTCAACACGATGGTGGACCAGCTGTCGGCCTTCGCCGACGAGGTCACCCGCGTCGCCCGCGAGGTGGGCACCGAGGGGATCCTGGGCGGCCAGGCCCGGGTGCGCGGGGTGTCGGGCATCTGGAAGGACCTGACCGACAACGTCAACTTCATGGCGTCCAACCTGACCGGGCAGGTGCGCAACATCGCCGAGGTCGCCTCGGCGGTGGCCCGCGGCGACCTCTCCAAGAAGATCACCATCGACGCGCAGGGCGAGATCGCGACGCTCGCCGGGACGCTCAACACGATGGTCGACCAGCTCTCGTCCTTCGCCGTCGAGGTGACGAGGGTCGCCCGCGAGGTCGGCACCGACGGCACCCTGGGCGGCCAGGCGAGCGTGCCCGGCGTGGCCGGCATCTGGAAGGACCTGACCGACAACGTCAACCTGATGGCCAACAACCTCACCGGCCAGGTCCGCAACATCGCGCTGGTGATCACGGCGGTGGCCCGCGGCGACCTGTCGCAGAAGATCGACGTCGACGCGCGCGGCGAGATCCTGCAGCTCAAGACCAGCATCAACACGATGGTCGACCAGCTGTCCGCGTTCGCCGACGAGGTCACCCGCGTCGCCCGCGAGGTCGGCACCGACGGCCGCCTCGGCGGCCAGGCCCGGGTGCCCGGGGTGGACGGCACCTGGCAGGACCTCACCGAGTCGGTGAACGAGCTGGCCAACAACCTGACCCGGCAGGTGCGCGCGATCGCGCAGGTCGCCACCGCCGTGACCAGGGGCGACCTGAGCCTGCGGATCGACGTCGACGCCGCCGGGGAGCTCGACGAGCTCAAGGACAACATCAACCAGATGATCGCCAACCTGCGCGAGACCACCCGCACCAACCAGGAGCAGGACTGGCTCAAGACCAACCTGGCCCGGATCTCCGGTCTGCTCCAGGGCCGCCGGGACCTGGAGGCCGTCGCCTCGCTGATCATGACCGAGCTCACCCCGGTCGTCTCCGCCCAGCACGGCGCGTTCTTCCTCGCCCAGCCGGCCGGCCGCACCGCCGAGCTGATCACCGAGGACGACGACGAGAACGACACCGTGCTGCGCCTGATCGGCAGCTACGGCTACCAGCGGCGCGCGATGCCGACCACCTTCCGCCCCGGCGAGTCGCTGATCGGCCAAGCCGCGGTGGAGAAGCGGGCGATCATCCTCAAGGAGGCGCCGCCCGGGTACCTCAAGATCGCCTCGGGCCTCGGCGAGGCCTCGCCGGCCCACATCGTGGTGCTGCCGGTGCTGTTCGAGGGCCGGCTGCTCGGCGTGATCGAACTCGCCACCTTCAGCTCGTTCACGACCGTCGCGCTCGACTTCCTCAACCAGATCGCCGACCTGATCGGCGTCACCGTCAACACCATCAGCGTCAACACCAAGACCGAGGGCCTCCTGCTTGAGTCCCAGCGACTCACCGCCGAACTCTCGATGCGGTCCGCCGAGTTGGAGGCGCGCCAGGAGGAACTGGAGCGCACCAACGAGGAGTTGCAGGAGAAGGCCGAGCAACTCGCCCAGCAGAACCGCGACATCGAGATCAAGAACAGCGAGATCGAGGAGGCCCGCCAGGTCCTGGAGGAGCGCGCCGAACAGCTCGCCCTGGCCTCCCGGTACAAGAGCGAGTTCCTCGCCAACATGTCGCACGAGCTGCGCACCCCCCTCAACTCGCTGCTGATCCTGGCCAAGCTGCTCTCCGACAACAACGAGGGCAACCTCTCGCCCAAGCAGGTCGAGTTCGCCGACACCATCCACGGCGCCGGCTCCGACCTGCTCCAGCTGATCAACGACATCCTCGACCTGTCCAAGGTCGAGGCCGGCAAGATGGACGTCCGCCCGAGCCGGATCGCCCTCGTCCAGCTGGTCGACTACGTCGAGGCCACCTTCCAGCCGGTCGCGCTCGACAAGAACCTGGACTTCGCCGTCCGGGTCTCGCCCGCGCTGCCGGTCACCCTGCACACCGACGAGCAGCGGCTCCAGCAGGTGCTGCGCAACCTGATCTCCAACGCGGTGAAGTTCACCGACGCGGGCGCCGTCGACTTCTCGATCAGCCCGGCCGGGCCGGACGTGCCCCAGCACGTGCGCGAGCAGTTGCTGGAGTCCGGCTCGATCAAGGACCCGGACGACCCGCTGATCGCCTTCGCCGTCTCCGACACCGGCATCGGCATCCCCGGCAACAAGCTGCGGGAGATCTTCGAGGCGTTCAAGCAGGCCGACGGCACCACCAGCCGCAAGTACGGCGGCACCGGCCTCGGCCTGTCCATCAGCCGGGAGATCGCCCGGCTGCTCGGCGGCGAGATCCACGCCGAGAGCGAGTTCGGCAAGGGCTCGACGTTCACGCTCTACCTGCCGCTGCGCACCGAGGACTCGGACACCCCGCCCGCCGAGCGCGCCGCGGTGGCGGCCGTGCCCAGTACCCCGGTGCTGCGGGCGACCGTCGGCGTGACCCCGGTGGGCGTGCCCGTCCCGGTGGGCGAGAACCCGGCCGACCACTGGGCCCAGGAGGTCCGCGAACTCGCCGAGGAGCGCCGCCGCGGCGCCGTGGAGCGCCGTCGCACCGCCGCCCTGGACCTCCACGCCGAGGGCCGCCCGGTGGAGCCCGTGCCGCTGCGCCCCGGGCGCACCGACGCGCGCTTCGGCGGCCAGCAGGTGCTGATCGTCGACGACGACGTCCGCAACGTGTTCGCCCTCACCAGCGTCCTGGAGCAGCACGGCCTGACCGTCCTGTACGCCGAGAACGGCCGCGAGGGCATCGAGATGCTGGAGCAGCACGAGCACGTCGCGCTGGTCCTGATGGACATCATGATGCCGGAGATGGACGGCTACGCGACCACCGAGGCGATCCGCCGGATGCCCCAGTTCGCCGGCCTGCCGATCATCGCGCTGACCGCCAAGGCGATGAAGGGCGACCGCGAGAAGTCCCTCGCGGCGGGTGCCACCGACCACATCACCAAGCCGGTGGAGACCGACCACCTGCTGGCGGTGATGCACGAGTGGCTGCGGCCCGACCGGTCCTAGGGCCCCAGGGCCCGTCGCCCAAGGGGGACGCGGGCGGCGGGGCGCGCACCGGGAGGCGGACTCCGGGGTGCGCGCCGGGCCGGCGGTCGGTTTGCTGGCGGGGAGGGCCTGGAACCCGGTAGGGTCACCGAGCGTTGCGAACAGTGAGCGGACGGCGACACGCTGCTGAGCGTGCGCCGGAGCACCGGCCGCGCGCCCTGCCGAACCGGGTCGCGACGCAGCGATGTGCCGGGCGAGGGGGTGCGGCTAGCATGACCGGGGTAGCGGTGGGCAGTACGCGAGTGCCCTCACCGGGCAGGCAGGCGACAGGAGGGCGGGCCCTGATGCAGAAGGCGAAGATCCTCCTGGTCGACGACCGGCCGGAGAACCTGCTGGCGCTGGAGGCGATCCTGTCGGCGCTCGACCAGACGCTGGTGCGCGCGGCGTCCGGCGAGGAGGCGCTCAAGGCGCTGCTGACCGACGACTTCGCCGTGATCCTGCTGGACGTCCAGATGCCGGGCATGGACGGCTTCGAGACCGCCGCCCACATCAAGCGCCGCGAGCGCACCCGGGACATCCCGATCATCTTCCTCACCGCGATCAACCACGGTCCGCACCACACCTTCCGCGGCTACGCGGCCGGCGCGGTCGACTACATCTCCAAGCCCTTCGACCCGTGGGTGCTGCGCGCCAAGGTCTCCGTCTTCGTCGACCTGTACGTCAAGAACTGCCAGCTGAAGGAGCAGGCCGCGCTGCTGCGGCTGCAACTGGAGGCGGGCGGCGGCGAGCCGGCCCTCGGCGGGGCGCTGCTGGGCGAGCTGTCGGCGCGGCTGGCGGCGGTCGAGGAGCAGGCGGAGGCGCTGGGCAAGCAGTTGGACGGCAATGCCGACGCCGGGGTGGCCGCCACCGCGGCGCACCTGGAGCGGAAGCTGGCCGGGCTGCGCCGGGCCCTGGACGCGCTGCGGCCGGGCAGTCCGTAACGGCGCTCGGGAGCCGTGCCGGCCGGCCCGACCGGGTGGACCGCGCGGGCGTCCGGGTGAAATCCGGTCAGCGTGACGGAGTGTCTGCGACACGTCGGGGCGCCCCGGCTCACCGCATGTGCACCGGTGGCCCGCACCGGTAGGCTGCTGACCCATGGCCACTCGTACGCCCGGAAACGCAGCACGTAAGACGAGTCCGGGACCGTCCAAGAAGGCCGCGGCGAAGGCCCCGGGCAAACCGCCGGTGAAGAGGGCGGCGGCGCCCCGCAAGGCCCCCGCCAAGAAGGCGGCGGCCAGGTCGGCCCCGCCACCGCCGCCGGCGAACAGGTCGATAGTCCTGCGCGCGCTCAACGGACTCGCGAGCCCGATCGCCGCGATCTTCCGGGGCGTCGGCGACGGCGCCAAGAACCTCCACCCGGCCCACCGCAAGGACGGGCTGGGCCTCGTGCTGTTCGCGCTCGGCCTGGTGACGGCCGCGGGTACCTGGTTCAGCCCGCAGGGCTGGCTCGGTGAGGCGGCCACCGCCGTGGTGTCCGGGTTGTTCGGCCGGCTCGACGTGCTGGTGCCGTTCCTGCTGGTCGGGATCGCGGTCCGGCTCTGGCGCCACCCGGAGCTGCCGGAGGCCAACGGGCGGATCGTGATCGGCCTGAGCGCGCTGGTGGTCGGCGTCCTCGGCCTGGTCCACATCGGCTGCGGCGCGCCCACGATGGGCAGCGGCGCGTCCCGGATAAGGGCGGCGGGCGGCATCATCGGCTGGGCCGCGTCGACGCCGATGATGGCCGCCGCGGGCGCGGCGCTCGCCGTGCCGCTGCTCCTGCTGCTGGCCTTCTTCGGCCTGCTGGTGGTCACCGCCACCCCGGTCAACCGCATCCCCGAGCGGTTGCGTGCGGCCGGCGTGCGGCTCGGCGTGGTCGAGCCGGGGCCGGGCGACGAGCACGACGAGGGGCGTGCGCCGGAGCGCGACCTGTCCACCGAACCGCCGGAGGACGCCGACCCCTCGGCGCTGCCGTTCACCGTCGACTCCGAGGACCTCGCCGACGAGGTGGCCGCCCGCCGACGCCGCCGCCGGCGCAAGCCGCAGCCCGGGGACGACGAGGCGCCCCACGAGCCCGTCTCGTTCACCAAGGACACCGCGGCCGCCGGCGACGCCTCCGACGACCCGTTCACCACCCGCAACCTCGCCGCGGGCGCCGCCGCCGACCTGGACGGCGCGCTGGTCTACGGCGTGCCCGCCTCATCCGCGGTGGCGGACATGATGCACCAGGTGCAGGACCGCACCGCTCCGGCGGAGGAGCCCCTCGTCCCGGCGGCCCGCGGCGGCGGCCCCGGCGCACCCGAGGAGCACGGCCGCGCCCCGGTGCGGATGGAGCAGCTCCAGCTCTCCGGCGACATCACCTACAGCCTGCCCCCGCTCGACCTGCTGGAGCGCGGCGGTCCGGCCAAGCCCCGCAGCGCCCTCAACGACGAGGTGGTGGCCCAGCTCACGAGCACCTTCGCCGAGTTCAAGGTGGACGCCAAGGTCACCGGCTTCACCCGGGGCCCGACGGTCACCCGCTACGAGGTCGAGCTCGGCCCGGCCGTCAAGGTGGAGCGGATCACCGCGCTCGCCAAGAACATCGCCTACGCGGTGGCCAGCCCGGACGTGCGGATCATCAGCCCGATCCCGGGCAAGTCCGCGGTCGGCATCGAGATCCCCAACCGGGACCGCGAGATGGTCAACCTCGGCGACCTGCTGCGCTCGCGCACGGCGGCCGAGGACACCCACCCGATGGTCGTCGGCATGGGCAAGGACGTCGAGGGCCACACCGTGATGGCCAACCTCGCGAAGATGCCGCACATCCTGGTGGCCGGCGCGACCGGCGCGGGCAAGTCCTCGTGCATCAACTGCCTGATCACCTCGATCCTCGCCCGGGCCACCCCGGACGAGGTGCGGATGGTGCTCGTCGACCCCAAGCGGGTCGAGCTGACCGCCTACGAGGGAATCCCGCACCTGATCACGCCGATCATCACCAACCCCAAGAAGGCCGCCGAGGCCCTCCAATGGGTGGTGCGCGAGATGGACATGCGCTACGACGACCTCGCGGCGTTCGGCTTCCGGCACGTCGACGACTTCAACGCGGCCGTGCGCGCCGGGAAGGTCACCCCGCCGCTCGGCAGCGAGCGCGAACTGACGCCCTACCCGTACCTGCTGGTGATCGTCGACGAGCTGGCCGACCTGATGATGGTCGCGCCGCGCGACGTCGAGGACTCGGTGGTCCGGATCACCCAGCTGGCCCGCGCGGCCGGCATCCACCTGGTGCTCGCCACCCAGCGGCCCTCGGTGGACGTCGTGACCGGTCTGATCAAGGCCAACGTGCCGTCCCGGCTGGCCTTCGCGACCTCCGCGATGGCCGACTCGCGGGTCATCCTGGACCAGCCCGGCGCCGAGAAGCTGATCGGCAAGGGCGACGCGCTCTTCCTGCCGATGGGCGCCGGCAAGCCGATCCGCATGCAGGGCGCGTTCGTCACCGAGGCCGAGATCGCTGCGGTGGTGCAGCACTGCAAGGACCAGCTGGCCGCCCGCTACCGGGACGACGTCGTGGTCGGCGGCGGGCCGAAGAAGGAGATCGACGAGGAGATCGGCGACGACCTCGACCTGCTGATCCAGGCCGCGGAGCTGGTGGTCTCCACCCAGTTCGGCTCGACCTCGATGCTCCAGCGCAAGCTCCGGGTCGGCTTCGCCAAGGCGGGCCGGCTGATGGACCTGATGGAGTCGCGCGGGATCGTCGGCCCGAGCGAGGGCTCCAAGGCGCGCGACGTCCTGGTGAAGCCGGACGAGCTCGACGGGGTGCTGGTGACCCTGCGCGGCTGACGGACCGTGCGCCCCGAACCGGCCGTCCCGGACGAGGTGTCACTCGTTCGGAGGAGGGTAGGCGCGGGAGCGGGAACCGAACGTCCGCACACCGCGTCAATGGCCGGAAAGCGATCACCGTGCTCCCCCTGCGTGACCCCGTCGGCCGACCGTCGGCGGGGCCCCTCCCCGACCCGGGGCGGGTGCGCGCATTCGGGCCTGTTCCGCTTGAGAATCGACCCGTCCACGCCCCTAGACTGTTCCCCAGCAGGTGGCCATCCGCTCGAAAGGCGTGCCCCGTGACCATCGGCAAGTCCCCCGACCGCGAGAACGCCCCGTCGTCCGCAGAGCCGAGCGACGCGGTGCAGGCGGCCGATGCCCCGAGCATCGGCCGGGTGCTGTCCGCCGCCAGGCTGGAGGCCGGACTCACGGTGGATCAGGTCAGTACGGCCACCCGTGTCCGGGTGCCGATCGTGCACGCCATCGAGGAGGACGATTTCGGCCGCTGCGGCGGCGACTTCTACGCCCGCGGGCACATCCGCGCGATCGCCCGCGAGGTCGGCGTGGACGGCGAGGCCCTGGTGGCCCGCTACGACGCCGCGCACGGCGGCTCGCCGGCCTCCAAGCGGCCCACCCAGCTGATCGAGAGCGGCCCGATCAAGGTGCCCTCGCGCGGCCGGCCCAACTGGACCGCCGCCATGGTCGCCGCGATCGTCGCGGTGGTCGCGCTGATCGGCTTCAACCTGGTGAGCGGCAAGGGCGGCCACACCGGTACCGGCTCCGCCAGCGCGCCGCTGCCCAGCGGCACCGGCACCGGCTCCATCGCCCCCGCGCCCTCGCCCTCCGTGCAGCCCCCGGCGCCCGCGCCGAGCGCGGCGGCGATCGCGGCCGTCCCGGCCGACAAGGTCACCGTGAAGCTGGTCGCCGAGGGCACCAGCTGGGTCTCGGCCATAGACGGCAACGGCAAATCGCTGTTCCAGAACAACATCAGCGACGGCCAGGACCAGACCTTCACCGACCCCAAGCAGATCAAGCTGGTGCTCGGCAACGGCGGGGCCGTGCACGCGTACGTCAACGGCAAGGACCTCGGTCTGCTCGGCAAGGACGGCCAGGTGGTGCACGTCACGTACACCCCCGGAGACCCGCAGGCGGGCTGACCACCGGCACCGGCCGGGGCCCGCAGAAGATCGGGTTGTCGAGGCGCGCGGCCTCCGGGGCGAACGGCACCGGGAGCCGCGCGTTAATCTTGGGCCTATGCCTGAACGCCGTACTGTCGCCCTTGTCACGCTCGGATGCGCCCGCAACGAGGTGGACTCCGAGGAACTCGCCGGGCGACTGGAGGCCGACGGCTGGTCGCTGGTCGACGACGCCGCCGAAGCCGACGTGGCCGTCGTCAACACCTGCGGGTTCGTCGAGGCCGCCAAGAAGGACTCCGTCGACGCCCTGCTGGAGGCCAACGACCTCAAGGGGCACGGCCGCACCCAGGCCGTCGTCGCGGTCGGATGCATGGCCGAGCGCTACGGCAAGGAGCTCGCCGACGCGCTGCCCGAGGCCGACGGGGTCCTCGGCTTCGACGACTACGCCGACATCTCCGACCGCCTCCAGACCATCCTCTCCGGCGGCCACCACGCCCCGCACCTGCCGCGCGACCGCCGCAAGCTGCTGCCGATCAGCCCGGCGGAGCGGCAGTCCGCCGCCGAGAGCGTCGCGCTGCCCGGCCACGGGCCCGCCGAGGCCCCGGCCGAGCCGATCGACGACCTGCCCGAAGGCCTCGCGCCCGCCTCCGGCCCGCGCACCCTGCGCAAGCGCCTGGACGACAGCCCGGTCGCCTCGGTCAAGCTCGCCTCCGGCTGCGACCGCCGCTGCTCCTTCTGCGCCATCCCGGCCTTCCGCGGCTCGTTCATCTCCCGCCGCCCCTCCGACGTCCTGAACGAGGCCAAGTGGCTGGCCGAGCAGGGCGTCCGCGAGGTCGTCCTGGTCAGCGAGAACAACACCTCGTACGGCAAGGACCTCGGCGACATCCGCCTGCTGGAGACGCTGCTCGGCGAGATCGCGGAGATCGACGGCGTCGAGCGCGTCCGGGTGTCCTACCTGCAGCCGGCCGAGATGCGCCCCGGCCTGATCGACGCGATGACCGGCACCGCCGACGTCCTGCCCTACTTCGACCTGTCCTTCCAGCACTCGGCGCCCGCGGTGCTGCGCCGGATGCGCCGCTTCGGCTCCACCGACCAGTTCCTGGAGCTCCTGAAGACCATCCGGGACAAGGCCCCGCAGGCCGGCGCCCGCTCCAACTTCATCGTCGGCTTCCCCGGCGAGACCGAGGAGGACTTCGCCGAGCTGGAGCGCTTCGTCACGCACGCCGGGCTCGACGCGATCGGCGTCTTCGGCTACTCGGACGAGGACGGCACCGAGGCGGCGACCTACGACGGCAAGCTGGCCGAGGACGTGGTCGCCGACCGGCTGGACCGGCTCAGCCGGCTCGCCGAGGAGATGACCGCGCAGCGTGCCGAGCAGCGGATCGGTACCGAGGTCGAGGTCCTGATCGAGTCGGTCGAGGACGACGTGGTCGAGGGCCGCGCCGGCCACCAGGCTCCCGAGACGGACGGCCTGACCACCCTCACCGGCGTCGAGGACCCGAAGGTCGGCCAGTTCTGGCGGGCCCGGGTGGTGGCCAGCGAGGGCGTCGACCTGATCGCCGAGGCCCTGGAGCAGGTGCGGGTCCGGCAGGCCCCGGGAGCCGGGGAATGACCAAGGGGCCCGGCGCCCCGGCCGCGGCCCACCCGGACAGACCGGCCGCCGCGCCGCCGCCGGCGCCGACCGTCTGGAACATCGCCAACATGCTCACGATGCTCCGGCTGCTGCTGGTGCCGGTCTTCGTGGCGCTGCTCTTCGCCGAGGGCGGGCACGACCCCAAGTGGCGCTCGGTGGCCTGGGCCTCCTTCGCCATCGCGATGATCACCGACCTGTTCGACGGCGAGATCGCCCGGCGCAAGGGCCTGGTCACCGACTTCGGCAAGATCGCCGACCCGATCGCCGACAAGGCGATCATGGGCGCGGCGCTGATCGGCCTGTCGGTCCTCGGTGACCTGCCCTGGTGGGTCACCGCGGTGATCCTCGCCCGCGAGCTCGGCATCACGCTGATGCGCTTCTGGGTGATCCGCTACGGCGTCATCCCGGCCAGCCGGGGCGGCAAGCTCAAGACGCTGACCCAGGGCATCGCGGTCGGCATGTACGTGCTGGAGCTGACCGGCTGGCTCGCCACCGCGCGGGCCGTGCTGATGGGCCTGGCGGTGCTGCTGACCATCGGCACCGCGCTGGACTACATCGGGCAGGCGCTGCGCCTGCGCCGCGAGGGAACGGCCGCGGACCGCGCGGGCCGGTGAACGAGGGGGCCTGGTGACGGACCACGGGACGGCGGAGCACGGGACCGCGGACTACGCGCTGGCCGCGCGGGCGCACGCGGCGCTGCGCGGCGGGCGCGGCACGGTGGCCGTCGCGGAGTCGCTGACCGGCGGGCTGCTGGCGGCGGCGCTGGTCGACGTCCCCGGGGCGTCCGCGACCTTCCGGGGCTCGGTGACGGCGTACGCGACCGAGCTGAAGGCCTCGGTGCTCGGGGTGGACGAGGGCCTGCTCGACGTTCACGGGCCGGTGCACCCGGTGGTGGCCCGGCAGATGGCCGAGGGCGTGCGGCGGCTGCTGGGGGCGACGTACGGGCTCGCGACGACCGGGGTGGCCGGGCCGGAGCCGCAGGACGGGCAGCCGGTGGGCACCGTACACCTGGCGGTCGCCGGTCCGGGGGGAACTCTGGTCAGTTCGCCCCGGCTGTCCGGGGACCGTGCCACAATCCGTCACGGGGCCGTGACCGCCGCGCTGGAACTGCTCGTCGGCCGGCTGCCGGCCTGACCCGGAGGACCGCGGCCCGGGGCTCCCGTTCGTCGTGGTCCCCGTCTTGTCGTGATCCCCGTCGGCCGGATCCGCCCGAAGTGGCGTGCGGGGACGGTACGGCTGGAGGATCGTGTTACATCCGACAGCCTGGTTGGGCAGAAACCAGGTGGCGAACGAGTTGCGTGACGGTGGCCGGGCGGCCCGCGAGGGGTACCACGAGGGGCCCGCGGACCCGGGTACGACACCGGAACGAGGAGGGGGACAGCCTTGCAGCCCAGAGTGAACACGACCAGGGTCCCCGCACGCGAAGCGGGCAAGGCGGTACGGTGGGGGCGTGACATCTCGATCCGCAGTCCGAGGAGGGAGGCACCGATGATCCTGCTCCGTCGCCTACTGGGCGATGTACTGCGTCGGCAGCGCCAGCGCCAGGGCCGCACACTCCGCGAGGTGTCGGCGGCCGCCAGGGTTTCGCTCGGTTACCTCTCCGAGGTCGAGCGGGGACAGAAGGAGGCCTCGTCCGAGCTGCTCTCCGCCATCTGCGACGCGCTCGACGTCCGGATGTCCGAGGTCATGCGCGAGGTCAGCGACGAACTGTCGCTCGCCGAACTTGCGGCGATGGCCACCCTCTCCGAAGGTGATCTGCTGAGGCCGGTGCTCGAACCGGTACCGCTGCCCGCCCCCGGCGCCGACCGGGCGACCATGTCGCCCAAGTCCGCCGCGATGGACGTGGTCGCCGCCTGATCCCGGCCTCGATCCCCGGCACGCCTGTCCGACGCAGGAGAAGGGCCCGGGGGCGAGCGAAGGAGGGCGGTCGTGCGGAGAGACGCGACGGCGCACCCGGTGGCCCGAATACGGCCGCTGCTGCGGCGCCTGGTGCCGTGGCCGGCCCGCCGGGTCCTGGTGGCCCTGGCGGCCGGGTTGCTCTGGTGGCTCCTGGTGGTCCCGGGGCAGCTGGCCGACGGTGCGGTGCTCGGCCTGCTCGCGGCCGGCGGCTGGGGGCTCGGTCTGATCCCGGTCCACGCGGACCGGAGCGCGACCGGACCGGTCCGCCGCAGGGCGGGCGGGGCCGTGGGCCGGGCGGAGGCGCCGACGCCCCCGATCGGGTGAGAAGCGTGCGGGAAGGCCGCGGGGTCGTTGACTCCGCGGCCTTCGGCGTTCCCGGGCGCGGGGGCCGGCCCGGTGCTCACGGACGCAGGCGCAGCCCGCGCGGGGTGGCGTGGAAGCCCGCCTCCTCCAGGGCCGCGCCGAGCGCCGAGCCGAGGGCGGGCTCGCCGTTGGCCCGTTCGACGGTGACGCTTCCGAGCGCGCCGTCCCGGACGGCACCGGCGAGGGCGGCGGCCGCGAGCGCCCGGGTGGCCGCGTCCTGCGGCCAGGCCAGCAGCGACTTTCCGCCCCGCTCGACGTAGAGGGCGAGCTCGCCGTCCACCAGCACCACGAGGGCGCCCGCCTTGCGGCCGGGGCGGTGCCCAGCCACCTTGGCGCCGGGCACCGTCGGGGGCTCGGGCCAGGGCAGCGCGGCGCCGTACGCGTTCGCCGGATCGGCGGCGGCGAGCACCAGCACCTGCGGCGGCTCGGCGGCGGGGCCGGCCGGCCACTCGGCGCCCCGGGTGCGCTCCAGGCGGCCGTTGACCGACCGCAGCCGGTCGGCCGCGCCCTCCATCGCGAACTGGGCGCCGCCGAGGCCCTCGACGAAGTAGCCGCGGCGGGTGCGCCCGCGCTCCTCCATCGCGGCGAGCACCCGGTACACCCCGGCGAAGCCGCCCGGCACCCGCTCGGCCGCCACCGTGCCCCGGGTCAGCAGGCCGTGGCGGTCCAGCAGGGCCTGCGCCTGGGCGGTGGCCCGGACCGTCGGGTCGGCGGCCGGGGCGGGCAGCAGCGACCAGCGGCCGGCCACCGTCGGCGGGCCGCCGCGCAGGGTGCCGCCGGCCCGGCCGAAGGCGCGGCCGGCGCCGCCGTAGCGGCCGCGGGGGGTGGCCCTGGGCGCGCGGTGGGCGGTGGCGCCCGCCGTCCGGCCGGAGCCGAGCAGGGCGCGCAGCGGGGCGAGGGTGTCGTTGCTGACGTAGCCGGCCCAGACGAGGTCCCACAGGGCCTCGACGACCTCCGGCTCGGGGGTCTCGTCGCCCTCCGCACGCAGCCGCTCGACCAGCTGGCGGAAGAAGAGGCCGTAGCCGCCGGTGAGGGCGGTCATCAGGGCGCCGTGCAGCGGGGTGACGGCGGGCGGGACGGGCTCCGGGCGCAGCAGGTGGGCGTTCTCGGCCAGGTGGAGGCTGATCCAGCCGTCCTTGCCGGGCAGGGCGCCGGCGCCGCACCAGCCGAGCTCGCCGGCCGCCATGAGTTCGTCCAGGAGGCCGGGGGCGTAGTCGGCGAGGCGGGCCGGGAGGACCAGCTTCTCCAAGGCGGAGGCGGGCAGGGCGGTGCCCTGGAGCTGTTCGACCACCCGGAGCAGGCCGTCCGGGCCGCGCAGGCGGTGGCCGGCGAGGTGCTGCCACTGGGGGAGGAAGGCGGCCAGGGCGCGCGGCGGGACGGGCTCGACCTCCTGGCGCAGGGCGGCCAGGGAGCGGCGGCGCAGGCGGCGCAGGACTTCGGCGTCGCACCACTCGACGGCGGCGGTGTGGCCCTCGACGGGCCTGAACTCGCCCTGGACGAGGCGGCCGGTGGCGGTGAGGCGGTGCAGGACGCCGGTGACGACGGCGGTGCCGAGGCCGAGGCGGGCGGCGGCCTCGGCGGCGGTGAACGGGCCGTGGGTGCGGGCGTGCCGGGCCAGGAGGTCGCCCAGGGGGTCCTTGACCGGCTCGGTGAAGGCCTCGGGGACGCCGACGGGCAGCGGGGTGCCGAGGGCGTCGCGCAGCCGTCCGGCGTCTTCGATGGCGGCCCAGCGCTGCTCGCCGGCGATCCGCACCTGGATGACCCGGCGGGCGGCCTCCAGCTCCAGGGCCCAGAGCGGCTCGGCGCCGCGGGCGGTGAGCTCCGCCTCGGCGAGCGGGCCGAGCAGGCGCAGCGCGTCGGCGACGCCCTCGGCGTCCTTGATCCTGCGCTCGGGGGTGAGGCGCTGGAGCTCGGCCTCCAGGTCGGCGAGCACCTGCGGGTCGAGCAGTTCGCGCAGTTCGGCCTGGCCGAGGAGTTCGGACAGCAGCCGGGAGTCGAGCGCCAGGGCCGCGGCGCGGCGCTCGGCGAGCGGGGAGTCGCCCTCGTAGAGGAACTGGGCCACGTAGCCGAAGAGCAGGGAACGGGCGAAGGGGGAGGGCTCGGGGGTGGTGACCTCGACCAGGCGGACGGCGCGGGATTCGAGGTCGCCCATCAGCTCGACCAGGCCGGGCACGTCGAAGACGTCCTGGAGGCACTCGCGGACGGCCTCCAGGACGATCGGGAAGGAGCCGTACTCGGAGGCGACTTCGAGCAGTTGGGCGGCGCGCTGGCGCTGCTGCCAGAGCGGGGTGCGGCGGCCGGGGTTGCGCCGGGGGAGCAGGAGGGCGCGGCCGGCGCACTCGCGGAAGCGGGAGGCGAACAGGGCGGAGCCGCCGACCTGGTCGGTGACGAGCCGCTCGATCTCACCGGGGTCGAAGAGGGCGGCGTCGGCGCCGACCGGGGCCTCGTCCGCGGCGGAGCGTTCGGAAGGACCGGCGAAGTCGAAGTCGGGGGAGAGCAGGTCGGCGTCGGGCAGGCGGAGCACGATGCCGTCGTCCGCGTGCATGACCTGTGGGTCCAGGCCGTGCTTCTCGCGCAGCCGGGCGCCGAGGGCGAGGGCCCAGGGGGCGTGCACCTGGGCGCCGAAGGGGGAGTGGATGACGATCCGCCAGTCGCCGAGTTCGTCGCGGAAGCGTTCGACGACGATCGTGCGGTCGTCCGGGAGGTGGCCGCAGGCGGTGCGCTGTTCGGCGAGGTAGTCGAGGAGGTTCCCGGCGGCCCAGTCGTCGAGGCCGGCCCGCTTGAGGCGTTCGGTGGCGGCCGCCGGGTCGAGCGCGCCCAGTTCGCGGGTGAACGCACCGAGGGCGCGGCCGAGTTCGAGCGGGCGGCCGAGGGCGTCGCCCTTCCAGAACGGGAGCCGGCCGGGGATGCCGGGGGCGGGCGTGACGAGGACCTTGTCGTGGGTGATGTCCTCGATCCGCCAGGACGTGGTGCCCAGGGTGAAGACGTCCCCCACGCGGGACTCGTAGACCATCTCCTCGTCGAGCTCCCCGACGCGGCCACCGCCCTTCTTCGGGTCCGTGCCGGCGATGAAGACGCCGAACAGGCCGCGGTCGGGGATGGTGCCGCCGGAGGTCACGGCCAGGCGCTGGGCGCCGGGGCGGCCGGTGACGGTGCCGGCGACGCGGTCCCAGACCAGGCGGGGGCGCAGCTCGGCGAAGGCGTCCGAGGGGTAGCGGCCGGCGAGCATGTCGAGCACGGCGTCGAAGGCGGACTGCGGGAGCGTGGCGAACGGCGCGGCGCGGCGGACCACGGCGAGCAGGTCGTCCACCGGCCAGGTGTCCAGCGCCGTCATGGCGACGAGCTGCTGGGCGAGCACGTCCAGCGGGTTGCGCGGGACGCGCAGGGCCTCGATCCGGCCGGCCCGCATGCGTTCGGTGACCACGGCGGACTGGACGAGGTCCCCGCGGTACTTGGGGAAGAAGACGCCGGTGGAGACGGCCCCGACCTGGTGGCCGGCCCGGCCGACCCGCTGGAGGCCGGAGGCGACCGAGGGCGGGGACTCGACCTGGACGACCAGTTCGACGGCGCCCATGTCGATGCCCAGTTCCAGGCTGGAGGTGGCGACCACGGCGGGCAGCCGGCCGGCCTTCAGCTCCTCCTCGACCAGGGACCGCTGTTCTTTGGAGACAGAGCCGTGGTGGGCCCGCGCGAGGACCGGCGGGACGCCCCTGGCCGCGCCGGAGCCGCCCATCAGCTGGGCCGGGGCGTGCGCCTCGGGGGCGGCGGCGCCGGTGGCGCGCTCGTGGGCGATCTCGTTCAGCCGGTTGCACAGGCGCTCGGCGAGGCGGCGGGAGTTGGCGAAGACGATCGTCGAGCGGTGCGCCTGGACGAGGTCGACGATCCGCTCCTCGACGTGCGGCCAGATCGAGGTCTGACGCTGCGGGTCGTCGTCGGAGGAGCCGCCGGTGGCGGGGGCGGCGGGCAGGTCGTCCAGGTCGGGGACGGGGACGACGACCGAGAGGTCGAACTCCTTGGCGGCGGCGGGCTGGACGACGACGGCGCCGCGCTGCGGGCTGAGGAAGCGGGCCACCTCCTCGACCGGACGGACGGTGGCGGACAGGCCGATCCGGCGGGCCGGGCGCTCCAGCAACTCGTCCAGCCGCTCCAGGCTGAGCGCGAGGTGCGCGCCGCGCTTGGTGCCGGCGACCGCGTGGACCTCGTCGAGGATCACCGTGTCGATGCCGCGCAGCGCCTCCCGGGAGGCGGAGGTGAGCAGCAGGAAGAGCGACTCGGGGGTGGTGATCAGGATGTCCGGCGGGTGCGTCGCGAAGCGGCGGCGGTCGGCGGCGGGGGTGTCGCCGGAGCGGATGGCGACCTGGACGTCCGGTTCGGGCAGGCCGAGCCGGACGGCGGCCTGGTGGAGCCCGGTCAGGGGGGCGCGGAGGTTGCGCTCGACGTCCACGGCGAGGGCCTTGAGCGGCGACACGTAGAGGACCCGGCAGCGGCGCTTGGTCTCGGCCGGGGCCGGGGTGCTGCTGAGCCGGTCCAGGGCGGAGAGGAACGCGGCGAGCGTCTTGCCGGAGCCGGTGGGGGCGACCACCAGGACGTCCGTCCCCCGCCCGATGGCGCGCCAGGCCTCGGCCTGGGCGGTGGTGGGCGCGGGGAAGGCGCCGGTGAACCAGGCCCGGGTGGCCGGGGCGAACCCGGCGAGCG
>NZ_JAQYXB010000213.1:0-329 GCF_036322405.1 Streptomyces sp. SP17BM10
GGTATCGACGCCGCCGCCCATCGCGGAGGAGACGCGCAGGTGCAAGAGCGGAAGAGAACCCGACGGAACTCCCGTCACTCGGAAGGATCGCGGGTGCCGGCAGATGAGTTACGACGGGGGGGGGGTGGGGGGGGGGGGGGCGGGGGGGTGGGGGGGGGGGGTGGGGGGGGGGGGGGCCGGGGCGGCCGGCCCGCTGCTCGAGCTGCGGGCGGGTGTGTAGGGCGGGCTGCGGGTTCAGGCCGTGGCGCGGGAGGGAGTGCTCGCCTTGAAGGCGCGCGGGGAGGGGCTTCAGTTCCCGATCGCGGGGGGCGACGCGAAGGCATGCGGGC
>NZ_JAQYXB010000214.1:0-5201 GCF_036322405.1 Streptomyces sp. SP17BM10
CGGCACCATCGACTACCTCGGCCGCACCGACTTCCAGGTCAAGGTCCGCGGCTTCCGCATCGAACTCGGCGAAATCGAATCCGCCCTCGCGAAGCACGACACCGTCACCCGCGCCGCCGTCGTCGTCCGCGAGGACCGCCCCGGCGTCAAGCTCATCGTCGGCTACGCCGTCCCCGCCCCCGGGGCGACCCCGGACCCGGCCGCCCTGCTGGCCCACGTCGCCGCCGAGCTGCCCGACTACATGGTCCCGGCCACGGTCGTCCTGCTCGACGCGCTGCCGCTGAACACCAACGGCAAGCTCGACCGCAAGGCCCTCCCCGCCCCCGACTTCGCCGACCGCGCGCCCGGCCGGGCCCCCGCCACCGAACGCGAGAAGCTCCTCGCCGCCCTCTTCGCCGAAGTCCTCGCACTGCCCGAGGTCGGCGCCGACGACAGCTTCTTCGCCCTCGGCGGCCACTCGCTCCTCGCCACCCGTCTGATCAGCCGGATCCGCGCCGAGCTCGACGTCGAACTGCCCGTCCGGGCCCTGTTCGAGGCGCCGACGGTGGCCGCCCTCGCCGAGCGGGTCGGCGGCGCCGACCGCGCCCGGCAGGCGCTCACCGCCCGCCCCCGGCCCGCCGCCGTCCCGCTCTCCCCCGCCCAACGGCGGCTCTGGTTCCTCGGCCGGTTCGAGGACGCGGGCGGCAACTACAACCTTCCGATGGCGATCCGGATCTCCGGCGAACTGCACGTCCCGGCGCTGCGCGCGGCCCTCGCCGACGTCGTCGCCCGGCACGAGAGCCTGCGCACCGTCTTCCCGGACACCGACGGCGACCCGCGTCAGCACGTCCTCGCCCCCGCCGAGGCCGAGCCGGCCGTCCCGGTCGTCGGCGTCACGGCGCAGGAGCTGCCCCGGGCGCTCGCCGCCACCGCCGCCCGGGACTTCGACCTCACCCGCGAGATCCCGCTGCGCGCCCGCCTGTTCGCCCTCGACGGCACCGAGTACGTGCTGCTGCTCGTGATCCACCACATCGCGGCCGACGGCTGGTCGATGGCCCCGCTCGCGCGCGACCTCTCCACCGCCTACCGCGCCCGCCGCGGCGGCGGCGCACCAGACTGGCAGCCGCTGCCCGTCCAGTACGCCGACTACACGCTGTGGCGACAGGAGGTGCTCGGCGACGAGCGGACGCCGGGCGGCGAACTCGCCCGCCAGATCGAGCACTGGCGCACCACCCTGGCCGGCCTCCCCGAGGAGCTGGCCCTGCCCACTTACCGGCCCCGCCCGCCGGAGATGAGCCACCGCGGCGGCACCGTCGACCTCGCCGTGCCCGCGGACGTCCACCGCGCGCTCGCCACCCTCGCCCAGGGCCACCGCGCCAGCGTCTTCATGGCCGCCCAAGCCGCGCTCGCCGCCCTGCTCACCCGCCTCGGCGCGGGCGAGGACGTCCCGCTCGGCACCCCGGTGGCCGGCCGCACCGACCAGGCGCTCGACGACCTCGTCGGCTTCTTCGTCAACACCCTCGTGCTGCGCACCGACACCTCCGGCGACCCGACCTTCCGCGAGCTGCTCGACCGCGTCCGCGAAGCCTCGCTGGCCGCTTACGCCCACCAGGACGTCCCGTTCGAGCAACTCGTCGAGGTGCTCAACCCGGGCCGCTCGCTGGCCCGCCACCCGCTGTTCCAGGTGATGCTGTCCTTCCAGAACACCGCCGCGGCGAGCCTCGAACTGGACGGGCTGCGCACCGCGGCCCAGCCGGTCGGCCTGCGGATGTCCAACTTCGACCTGTCCCTCGTGCTCGCCGAGCGCTTCACCCCGGACGGCACCCCGGACGGCCTCGCGGGCGGCGTCGAGTACGCCACCGACCTGTTCGACCGGGAGACCGCCCAGGACCTCGCCGACCGCTTCGTGCGGCTGCTCGCGGAGCTCGTCGCCGACCCGGACCGGCCGCTGTCCACCGTCGACCTGCTCACCGAGGAGGAGCGCCGGCGCGTGCTCGTCGAGTGGAACGACACCGCGAGCGACCACCCCACCGGCACCGTCCCCGGCCTCTTCGAGGCGGCCGCCGCCCGCACCCCCGACGCCACCGCCCTGGTCTTCCGGGACACCGCGCTCACCTTCGCCCAGCTCGACGCCTGGGCCAACCGGCTGGCCCGCCGGCTCGTCGCCGACGGCGTCCGGCCCGAGCAGGTCGTCGCGGTGAAGCTGCCGCGCTGCGCCGAGCACATCGTCGCGCTGCTCGCCGTCATGAAGGCGGGCGCCGTCTACCTGCCGGTCGACCGCGACTACCCGGCCGACCGCATCGCCTACATGACCGCCGACGCCCGCCCGGTCGCCGAACTCGCCGACCCCGCCGAGGTGCTGGCCCTCCGGGACGACGCCCGTTGGTCCGCCGCCCCGCTCACGGACGCCGAGCGCTCCGGCGCCCCGCACCCGGACAACGCCGCGTACGTCATCTACACCTCGGGCTCCACCGGCCGCCCCAAGGGCGTCACCGTGCAGCACCGCAGCGTCGTCAACCTCTACCACGACCACTTCGAGCGCCTCTACGCCCGCGAGATCGCCTCCACCGGCGGGCGCCGGCTCAAGGCCGCGCTGGCCGCGTCGTTCTCCTTCGACGCCGCCATCGACCCGCTGCTGTGGCTGCTGCGCGGCCACGAGCTGCACCTGATCGACGACGAGGCCCGGCACGACCCGGCCGCGCTCGCCGCCTACGCCCGCCGGGTCGGCGGCATCGACCACTTCGACACCACCCCCAGCCACTACCAGCAGCTCCACGAACTCGGCCTCACCACCGACGAGTCCGCCCGACCGCTGGTCGTCGCCCTCGGCGGCGAGGCGCTCGGCGAGGCCCTGCGCGCCGAACTCGCCGGCAACGAAGGCGTGGTGACGTACAACCTGTACGGGCCCACCGAGACCACCGTCGACGCCGTCGGCCAGCGGATCACCGACGCCGGCCGGGTGCTGATCGGCCGCCCGCTCGACAACTACCGGGCGTACGTGCTGGATCCGGCCCTTCGCCCGGTCGCCCCCGGCGTGCCCGGCGAGCTCTACCTGGCCGGCGCGGGCCTCGCCCGCGGCTACCTCGGGCGCCCCGGCCTGACCGCCGAACGCTTCACCGCCGACCCCTACGGCCCCGCCGGGTCGCGGATGTACCGCACCGGCGACCTCGCCCGCTGGACCCGCGACGGCCGCCTCGACTGCCTCGGCCGCGCCGACGACCAGGTCAAGGTGCGCGGTTTCCGGATCGAGCTCGGCGAGGTCACCGCCGCCCTCGAGGCCCACCCCGACGTCGCCGTCGCGGCCGTCGTCGTCCGCGAGGACCGCCCCGGCATCCGCGAACTCGTCGGCTACGCCGTCCCCGCCGCCGGGCGCGCCGTGCCCGCCGCCGAGGAACTGCGCCGCGTGCTCGGCGAGCGGCTGCCCGACTACATGGTCCCGGCCGCGATCGTCCCGCTCGACCGCCTCCCGCGCACCGTCAACGGCAAGCTCGACCGCGCCGCCCTCCCCGCCCCCGGCCCCCGCGCCGCCGGCACCGGCCGGGCGCCGCGCACCGCGCAGGAGAAGGCGCTGTGCGCGATCTACGCCGAGGTCCTCGGGCTGGAGAGCGTCTCGATCGACGACGGCTTCTTCGACCTCGGCGGCCACTCGCTGCTCGCCGTCCGGGTGGCCGGCCGGGTCCGCGCCCGACTCGGCGCCGAACTCGCCGTCCGCACCCTGTTCGAGGCGCCGACCCCGGCCGCGCTCGCCGAACGCCTCGGCGACGCCGCGAGCACCCGCCCGGCGCTCGCCGCCCGGGTGCGACCCGAGCCCGTGCCGCTGTCCGCCGCACAGCGCCGACTCTGGTTCCTCGACCGCTTCGAGGGCCCCGGCGCGACCTACAACCTGCCGATCGCCGTCCGGCTCACCGGGCCGGTCTCGGCCGACGCCCTGGCCGACGCGCTCGCCGACGTCACCGCGCGGCACGAGAGCCTGCGGACCGTCTTCCCCGACGCCGACGGGCGGCCCCGGCAGCTCATCCTGCCCGCCGACGCGGCCCGGCCGGAGCTGCTCCGCGCGCCGTACAGCGCCGAGGCGGTCGCGGCGGAGGCCGGGCGGGGCTTCGACCTCGCCCGTGAACTTCCCTTGCGGGCAGCGCTGTTCACGGAGTCCGACCAGGAGCACGTGCTGCTGGTCGTCGTCCACCACATCGCGGCGGACGGCTGGTCGATGGCGCCCCTGGCGCGCGACCTGTCCACGGCGTACGCGGCCCGACTGGGCGGCAGTGCGCCGGAGTTCACTGCGCTGCCGGTCCAGTACGCCGACTACACGCTGTGGCAGGCCGAGGTGCTCGGCGCCGAGGACGACCCGGCCGGCGAGCTCGACCGGCAGGTGGACTACTGGCGCACGGCGCTCGCCGGGCTGCCCGAGGAACTCCCCCTCCCCACCGACCGGCCCCGCCCGGCGCGCATGAGCTACCGCGGCGACACCGTCACGTTCTCCGTCCCCTCCTCCGTTCACGGCCGACTCGTCGCGCTGGCGCAGGAGACGGGCACCAGCCTGTTCATGGTCGCCCAGACGGCCCTCGCCACGCTGCTGCACCGCCTCGGCGGCGGCGAGGACATCCCGCTCGGCAGCGTCATCGCCGGTCGGACGGACGAAGCCCTGGACGACCTCGTCGGCTTCTTCGTCAACACGCTGGTGCTGCGCAACGACCTGTCGGGGCAACCCAGTTTCCGCGAACTGCTGCGCCGCGTACGAGAGACGGACCTCGCGGCGTACGCCAACCAGGACGTGCCGTTCGAGCGCCTCGTCGAGGTCCTCAACCCCGAGCGGTCGATGGCCCGGCACCCGCTGTTCCAGGTCATGCTCGCGTTCCAGAACACGGGGGCGGCGACGCTCGACCTCGCAGGGCTGCGGACGGCGCCGTACGAGGCGACGTTCGACGCGGCCAAGTTCGACCTGACGTTCCAGCTCGCGGAGTCGGAGGAGGGGTTGGCGGGGAGCGTCGAGTACGCGGTCGACCTGTTCGACCGCGCGACGGCGCAGGCCCTGGGCGCGCGGCTCGTCGCCGTACTGGAGGCCGTCGCGGCGGACCCGTCGATCCGGATCGGGGACGTGGACGTCCTCAGCGAGAGCGAGCGCGAGCTCGTCCTCGGCCAATGGGCCGGCGAGAGCGTCGAGCTGGCTCCCGCCACGTTCCACGGGCTGTTCGAGGCCGCCGCCGACGCCACCCCGGCCGCGC
>NZ_JAQYXB010000215.1:0-283 GCF_036322405.1 Streptomyces sp. SP17BM10
ATTGCCCACGTGTTACTCACCCGTTCGCCACTGATCCACCCCGAAGGGCTTCACCGTTCGACTTGCATGTGTTAAGCACGCCGCCAGCGTTCGTCCTGAGCCAGGATCAAACTCTCCGTGAATGCTTACCGGTCTATCCGGCTCACACCCGCGTTGAGCGGCACGGCAACCACCGGAATAGGGTGATCCCGCGCACTGCGTCCTCGCTAGTGTTTATTTCAAAAGGAATCTCCAACCCCGATCAGACGATCGAGGCCGGGGATGTCAACATATCTGGCGTTGA
>NZ_JAQYXB010000216.1:0-328 GCF_036322405.1 Streptomyces sp. SP17BM10
ACGACCACCGGAGCCGCCCAGCCTACTGCGGCCACCCCCGCGGCGGCCGTCGTCCCCCCGACCCAACCAGCCCCCCCGCCCCCCCCCCCCCCACCCCCCACACCGACCCCACCCACGGTCCCCCCACCCACCCCCGCCCCCCCCACCGCCCCCCCCCCGGGCCGACACACCAATACACAATCCAGGAACCCCACCCACGCCCGCACCAAGCACCACCGGCCGATCGGGCGCCCGCACCCGGTGCACGAGATTCCCGTCGGCGTCTGCGGAATGCGGTAGCACCCCGGCGGAACCCCCACGGGCGTCGACCCCAGGACCCCCACGGCCC
>NZ_JAQYXB010000217.1:0-503 GCF_036322405.1 Streptomyces sp. SP17BM10
GCGGCTGGCAGTCGCTCGGCAAGGTCGCGACCGGCGTGACCACCGACCGCAGCCGGGTCCGGCTCGCGGACTTCGACGGTGACGGCAAGGCCGACTACTGGGTGATCAACCCGGACGGCACGGTCAACGTGTGGCTCAACCGCGGTGGCGACGCGGCCGGCGCCGCCGGCTGGCAGCCCCTCGGCAAGGTGGCCACCGGTCTGACCACCGACCAGGACCAGGTGCGCTTCGCCGACTTCGACGGGGACGGCAGGGCCGACTACTGGCTGATCAAGCCGGACGGCACCGTGACCGTCTTCCTCAACCGCGGCGGCGACATTGCCGGCGCCACCGGCTGGCAGTCCCTCGGCAAGGTGGCCGCGGGCGTGACCACCGACCGCAGCCGGGTCCGGCTCGCGGACTTCGACGGTGACGGCAAGGCCGACTACTGGGTGATCAACCCGGACGGCACGGTCAACGTGTGGCTCAACCACGGCGGCGACGCCGGCGGCGGCTGGCAGTCC
>NZ_JAQYXB010000218.1:0-399 GCF_036322405.1 Streptomyces sp. SP17BM10
GCTGGGTTTTTTTTTTTGGGGTGTGTGTGGGGTGTTTGGTTTTTTTTTTTTTTTTTTTTGTTTGTTGTTGTTTGTTTTTTTTTTTTGGTTTTTTTTTTTTTTTTGTTTTTTTTGTTTTTTTTGTTGGTTGTTTGTTTTTTTTTTTTTTTTTTTTTTTTTTTTTTTTTTGTTTTTGTTTTTTTTTTTGTTTTGTTGGTTGGGGGGGGGGGGGGCGCCCCCCCGCCCCCCCCAACCCAACCCCAACCCCACCCACCACCTAAAAAAACAAAAACAAAAAAAAAAAAAAAAAAAAAACCCACAACCACCAGCAACACAAAAAACCCCCACCCCCCCCCCCCCCCCCCCACAACAAAAAAAAAAAAACCACAAACACACACACCCCCCCCCCCCCAACCCACC
>NZ_JAQYXB010000219.1:0-379 GCF_036322405.1 Streptomyces sp. SP17BM10
GACGCCTGGATCGGCGAGCGCCTGCTGGACGTCGATCGCTACGCCGTACGCCGACACGCCCACGACGGAGTATATCTCCGTGGCCGCCGGAGCAATAACAAGGTGCGGGTGGGGGGGGGGGGGGTGGGGGGGTGGGGGGGGGTGGTGGTTGTGTGGGGGGGGGGTGGGGGGGGGGGGGGGGGGGTGTGGTGGGTGGGGGTGGGTGGGGGGGGGGGGGGTGGGGGCGGCGGGGGGGGCGCCCCCCCCCCCCCCCACCCCCCCCCCACCCCCCACACCCCCCCCCCCCCCCACACACCCCCACCCCCCCAACACCGCCAACAGACTCAGCCCCCCGCCACGCAACCACCACCCCCCCACCACCACAGACACCGAACCCACC
>NZ_JAQYXB010000220.1:0-402 GCF_036322405.1 Streptomyces sp. SP17BM10
CCCCCCCCCCGCCGTCGCCCAGCAGACGACGGCTGCCGAGATCCACCCGTGTGAGTGGAGTTCAGACGTGCGCAGCCCGTCGCCGAGCTCATTAAAAGCGGGGGGGGGGGGGGGGGGGGCGGGGGGGGGGCCGGGGGGCGTCTGTTCAGTCCCCGGCCGCCCACCCACAACCCCACCCGCCCCCCCCCCCCCCCCCCCACCCCACCCCCCCCCCCACCCCCCCCCCCCCCCCCCCCACCCCCCCCCACCCACACAAAAAACCCACCCCACCCCCCCCCCCCCCACCCCCCCCCCCCCCCCCAAACACACCCCAACCACCCCACAAAACCAAAACCAAAAAAACAAAACCCCCCCCCCCCCCCCCCACCAAAAAAAAAACACACCAACAAAAACCCACCCACA
>NZ_JAQYXB010000221.1:0-12651 GCF_036322405.1 Streptomyces sp. SP17BM10
GCCGCCCACTGCGCCCAGGCCGCCGCGCTGGCCACGGCCCGCGCGAGGGAGGCCGCACCCGACGACGCCCAGGAGGCGCCGGTGGCCGCGCTGGAACGGCTCACCGCGGACTGGGCACAGCTGGAGCGCGCCGCCCGGCGCCAGGACGTCGACCGCGCCAAGGTCATGAAGGTGGACCACCTCATCGTGGTGCAGCAGGCCCGCGGCGCCGTCGAGGACGCCCGCCTGGCGCTCGCCGCCGTCGAGGGGGAGATCGCCCACCGGGGCACGCTGCCGCCCAGGGTGACCGAGGCGGAGGACCGGGCCCGCGCCGAGCACGAGCAGCGGCTGCGCGCCGGGGCGGCCCGCAGCCGCTCGACCACGACCAGGAGCACGGCGCCGAAGAAGACGACGCCCCGGCCGCCGACGCCGCAGCCGGCCCCGCGCCCGCGCGGCTACGACGACCCGCGCGACCGCGGCAAGGGCATGGGCAAGTAGCCGGCCTGGCCGGTCTCCGGGGGTACCAGGGCCGCTTGCCGCGCCCTGGACCCAGGCCCAGGTCGGCACTCCCCGGCGCGCTCGGCGTGCGTTGGCCCGGCCCGCCGTTCGCGCCGGGAAGCACCGCCCCCGAGCGCGGCCGGCCATCGCCGGACGCCGCCATCAGATCAGCGCCGCAGGCCCGCAGCCCGCGACGCCGCCCGGCCAGCCAACCACCACCAACAGCAGGGGAGGAGGGGCCAGGAGAGGGATGTCAGAATTTCCGGCCGCCTCCACCAATGCCCCGACCTGCGGCGACGCTCAGCCCGGCCGAAAGGTGGGGTGCTGGCATCAGGAGCTACGTCAGGAGCTGCATCAGGAGTCACGTCAGGACCTACGTCAGGACCTTGGTGGGGCCGTCCCGGACACCAGAAAGGCCGCCCGAGGGCGGCCCGTATCGTCAGCGGAAGGTGACGATACCTTAGCTCTCCAGGTGATCATGGCCCCTGATTCGGGTGCTCTGCCCGGTGTCAGCGCGGCGGCTGCAACGGCAGCATGAGGCCGACGGCGAGCACCAGGACGAGCAGCACCAGCCGCCGGGGCCACGTCGCCAGCATCCACTTGAGCAGCTGGACGAACACCGGCTCCCCGAGCACCGCGCGCCGGTAGGAGGCACTCGCCTTGCGTGCGGCGAAGGCGTCCATGTCGGTGACCCACTCTTCGAGGGGAGCACGGCCGTGATGGGCCCGGCGGTGGTGGTCAGCGCGCTCGGCCTCGGCCTGGGCGCGGTCACCGTGGTCGCTGAACGTCTCGCACGCCCCGCACACGTACCGGAACGCCATGCCGTCCTCCCCTGGTCGCTCTGCCCGACGGTACCGCCCCGCCGGGGTGGCCGAGGTTGTCTACGGAATGGTCTACGGAGTGGCCTGCGGAGTGGTCTGGCGAGTGGTCCACGGAGTGGCCTACGGAGTTGCCTGCGAAGGCCTGCGGCGGCGTCGGGGACAAGGGGTCTGACCTGCGGGACAAGGGGTCGGGACAACCGGTCTGTGGGCGGGGACAACTTCCCTGTGGACCCCTCGCCAGCGGCGATCCGGTCCAGGGAAGCGAGCACCGTTCGCCCGGCGGCCACGCCGAAGGCGCCGACAGACCCCACCGTCACCAACCTTGGTGAGCGGGCGTTCACCAAGGTTGGTGAGGGCCGCCGGCGAACCTTGGTGGACCGGTCCCGGCCTCTCTCGTACGCGCACGTGCGCGCGCGACGTGCGCGCGCGTTGGGGCCCTCGGATCGGCGGCCGGACGCGGTTGATGATGATGGCGAACGGGCCGTCCGGTCGTGATGCATAGGAGTGGGCGGTTCGGGTTGGTCGCCTTGGTCATCTCGAAGTGCATGAGGTGTGGTCGTTCTCGATCTTCGATTCCGGGTGCTGGTGCTCGTGCTCCTGGTCGTCGTTCTCGGCTCGATGGTGATGGTCCGTCGGCTCGGTGATGCAAGGGTGTGATCCGCGAGTCGGCGCCGGGCCGGGTTGGTTGTCGGCGATCCTCCTGGCATGGCGAGGTACTGGGGCCCTGAGACCGAAGAGGACTTCGAGGAGCTGGACGACTTCTACGGGGAGGACGGGGAGGAGCTGGACGAGCTCCTGGACGTGGACGACGACGAAGCCCCGTACGGATTCGTCACGTGACGAAACGCTAGGGTGGGCTCATGAGCGAGGAGAGCGCCCAGGAGCCGGCCGACGGGCCGCTGCTCGAAGGCCAGCAGCGGTGCGTGTGGTGCGGGTGGCCGTTCCGCCCGCCGAAGGCGACCGGCCGCAAGCCGCAGTACTGCCGCCGGGCGTGCCGCCAGCGGGCGTACGAGGCCCGGCAGACCCGGGCGGAGGTCGACGCCGCGCTGCTGCTCCACTCGAAGGGCAAGGCGCCGGCCGCGACCCCGGCGGGGCGGTCGCCGCGGCTGAAGGGCGCCGAGTCGCCGCCGCTGTTCTGACCGACCACGAAGCCCGCCTCCCCGAGCAGGAGGCGGGCTTCGTCGTTCCCGGCCTGACTGGTTGCCCCGGGGGCGGGGCTGCGAGCGCTCGCCCGGCCATCGTCCCTGACCCCACGGGTGGGGGCCGTGGCGGGACTCCCCGGTGGGCGGCAGCTTCGCCGAATCACGGCCGCCGGGGGCCCTGACCCTGCTCCCAAGTCGGTCACGGGCGAGCGCGGTCGGTGAAGGGCCCCCAGAGGCCGTGATATCGCCCTTGGGTGCCGCCCGCCGGGGAGTCCCGCCATACGGTCCACGCCCGCCCCGACGCACCCTGTACAAGATCGCGAGGCCCCCGGCTCCCTGGAGGTGGCCGGGGGGTCCGGCGGGGCAGAGCCCCCCGGATCGGTGACGGCTGCTGACGCACCCTCCGGCGGCAGGGCATGGGCATGACCGAGCCCCCGCCAGCGTGTGCTGACGGGGGCTCCGGTGGGGCTGGGGGTGTGGGGTCAGGCCTCGTCCTCGGTGAGTCCGTGGCGGCGCTCCCACTCACGCCAGCAGCTCCGGACGAGGCCCTGGGTCACGGGGTTGGGGTCGTCCTGGTGCCGCTCGATCGCGGCGCACAGCTCTTCCATGGTGAACTCCGGGATGACCTTGTCGGGCCAGCGGTCGGTCATGGCGGGTGCCTCTCTCGGGTCAGTGGATCATGCGGTGTGGACGTGGCTGACGATGATCGTCCGGGCGGGGTTCTCCGGGTCGGCGCGCATCACGAACCCCTCTCGACCGGACCACTCTTCGGCGTTGTTGGCGTTGTTGTTGTTGCTCTGACCTGCGACAACAACGCGGCCAGGGGTGCCCTCGGAGGGGGAGGGGAGCGGGGGCACGTCGTCGTGGTGGATGCCGCGCACGCTGATCCCCTCGACCTTGACCCCCGCGCGGACCCTGACACCGGCCTCTTCGAGGAGCGTGCTGGTGGCCTTCCCGGACCGCTTCCAGAGGGGGTGGGCGGCGGCCAGATGGGCGGTCACGGCGGTGAGGGCGACATGGGTGCCGGCGGCTCCCAGGACGGCCACCGCAAGGCGGGCGTCGGCGGGGGTCGGGAGGGTCGCCGCCGGGGTCTGATCGGGCTCCTCCTCGGGCTCCTCCTCGGCCTGGTTGTCGTCGTCCTCGGGGGCGTCGTCGTCGGCCTGGTCGTCGCCGCCGGTGGCGGGGTCGGCGCTGGGGTCGGGCTGACCGGCGATCAGCGCGGCGATCACCCACAGGGCGAGGCTCCCGCCGACCACGGTCGGCACCCACTTCCCCACGATCGGCCAGAGCAGCACGAGCGCGGCGACGGTGCCCCCGGCCCGCTTCGACCACGTGACGAACGGGTGCTCGACGTCCTCGGCCGGGGCCGTCGGCTGCTGCGGTGCCGGGTGGCTGGGGCAGTGCTCCGCATGGGTGGGGTTCTTCTTGTGGTCCGGGTGCGTACACGGCTCCGGCTCGGGGGTGGTGGTGCGGGCCTTGACGGCCTTGATGATCCGGCGGTTCCCGGCGGCGAACGTGGCCAGGCTGACGCCCTCAAGCAGCTCGCGCATCAGGCACCGAACCCGTGGAGCACGGAGGCGAGGACGGTCACCGGGATGGCCAGCAGTCCCCCGGCGGTCGACAGCGCGCCGGGCAGCGCAACGCCGACGATCAGGTCCTTGGTCATCGCGGGCTTGGTGCCGAACCCGATCAGGATCAGGATCAGCGCGACCGCGCCGGCGCCGACCGGGCCGACGGTGCCGGACTGCGCGTTCAGCGAGTCGCTGATGCTGGTCGACACGGTGCCGATCTGGGCCAGGGCGGTTCCGGCGCTGGCGGCCAGCAGGCCGAGCGCGGCGCCCCAGTAGATGACGTGGTGGTCCTTGACCGGCTGGAGCTTGCCGCCGCCCTTCTTGTAGATGAACAGCGCAACGATGATCAGCAGGATCATGCCGCCGGACCCGATGGCTCCGAACATGGTGACGAACTCCTTTGCGGTGGTCAGTGGTTGTGGAGCAGGTGGCCGGTGGCGGCCAGGAGGGGAGCGAGGCCGCAGACGGCGGCGAGGGCGGAGGAGACGGGGACGCGGGCCAGGACGAGCACGACCACCCGTCCCGCGCCGCGCACCTGCGACACCGGGGTGCGGCCCCAGCCGCGCATCCGCAGGTCCAGTGCCCACGCGCCGATCCAGGCGCCGATGCCGACGGCGAGGGGCAGGGAGGCGACCCACTGGACCAGGCCGACGGAGAACCCGACCGACGCGGACAGGGCGGTGAGCGTGCACCAGCGCCGGAACCGCTTCACGCGCTCGGAGTTGGCGTGGCGCCACGGGAGGGTGGCCAGGCGCTCGGCCGTGTGCTGGCGCTGGCGGTCCTCGGCCCGGTGGCGCTGGGCGCGCTGCTTGGGGGTCTCCCCCGCAGCCTCGCGGACGGCGTCGTCCTCCTCGCGCAGGCGCCGGCGGCGCTCGTCGGGGGTCTCGGTGATGTACAGGCCGATCCGCTCGATCGCCTCGGCTGTGCGCTCCTGGGCGCGGTCCGCAGCGGCGATGTTCTCCGGGGTCCAGACGGCAGCGGCGGTCTGGGACCACCAGGTGGTGGAAAGGCCGGCGGTCGGCGCGTAGTTCGGGGGCGGGGGCGGGGGCGTGGGCGTGGTCACCGGTGGTACCCCCGGATGAACAGCCAGGAGCAGTACCCGGCGATCGCGGCGTCCACCAGGACGAACACGAGGCAGATGATGTTGCCGATCATGTGCGGGCCCTTCTTGGGGCGGGCCCGGCCGAAGCCGGGCCCTGGGTGGACGAGGGATCAGGAGGAGCGCTGGCCGAGCTGGTTGTTGCTGTGGGTGGTGCGGGGGGCGTGGACCACGCGGCCGTTGGCGCGGGCCTCGTCGTAGTCGGTGCCGGTCCAGACACGGCCGTCGGTTGCGGTGTGGTCGGGCGTCTCGGTGCGGGTGCTGGGCTTCGACTCACTGCGGCGGAACATCAGCGCTCTCCCTCCGCCGTGCCAGTGACGACCAGGACGTCGCCCTCGATCTCCAGCAGCGCGTAGTAGGTCACGCACCCGGCCGGGCTGTTCGGGCCGTCGGACGCCCTCACCGACATGCACCACTCGGAGCGGATCAAGTCGGTGAGCTGCTGGGCGGTGATCGGCTCGGCGGCCGTGTAGGACGCCGTGGTCGTCGGGCGGATGGTGCCGATGATCGGCACGGTGCGGTCGCTCACTTCGACCCACCGCCCAGCAGGCCGCGCAGGAGGCGGGCCGCGGCGGACCCGGCCTTGGCCAGGTCAGCGGGGGTGATCGGGGGGATCTTCGGGGTAGCGTCGGACATGGCTGGTCCCTTCACGCAGGGGTTGGCCTGAGCCCCGGCCGGGTCGCTTCCGGTCGGGGCTTCTTGCATCACTGAAGGTAGACCAAAACGCCGATTTGCACTACCCCCTTGGTAGAGCATGCCTTCGTGTTCTACCGTTCTGGGTAGAGCGGGCTGAACAGGTGCTCGCATGAGGAGGAGGGATTGCCGTGGCCGGATACGCCGAAATCGCCGGGCATTTCCGCAAGTTGATCGAATCGGGGGGACTGTCGCCGGGCGACCGGCTCCCGCCTCTCAGGGAGGTGATGCAGGAGTTCCAGGTAGCGCAGCAGACCGCCAGCAGGGCCTACGCGAAGCTCCGTGCCGAGGGGCTGACCACCGCGACCACGGGTGGTGGGACGGTTGTCGCGCCGCACGGCAGCGGCAACATCGCTGCCCGGGTCGCAGCCCACGCATCCACTGGTCGTGCCCTTGCAGAGGGGGAGACCAGCCGGATCGTCGAGGTCGGCACTGTGCCGGCGGACGAGACCGTGGCACATCGCCTCGGTGTCGAGCCTGGCACTCCGGTGCACGTCCGTCGGCGCGTCGTCAGCCGTGGGGGTGTGCCCGTGCACTACTCCTCGTCGTACTACCCGGCGTACGTCATCGAGGCGGTCCCCGAGCTGACCCAGCCTGTCTCGACCGGCGCGTCCCGGGAGTTGGCCGCCGAGCGCCTGGGCGTCCCGCAGGCCCAGGTGCTGGAGGAGATCAGCCCCCGGCTGGCGACGGTGCCGGAGGCCGAGGCGCTGGGCCTCACCGGTCAGGTGATCGTGAACCAGATCGTGCGCACGGTCTGGCTGGCGGACTCCCGGACGGTCGAGGTCGGAGTCAAGATCACCGCGACCGTGCTGCGGTACTCGACCGCGCTGTAACCCCCGGCATGCAGAAGGGCCGGACCCGGATGACCCCCGGGACCGGCCCCACCACCTAGTGATCCACGGAGGTACCCGTGTCCCACACCACGAAGTATGCCGGGCCGCGCGCCATCGGCTGGCCGACCGGTCTCCTGTTCGCCGTCCTGTTCCTGATCTGCGCCGCCGTCGGCGTGGCCGGGGCGTACGGCACCTACAGCAACGCCAAGGCGGTGTTCCACGACTCCGGCCGTGCCCTGTCGCTCGTCGCCGGCGGCGAGGGCGTCGTCCTGGTCCTCGGTGTCGCCATGCTCGGCCTGACCCTGATCCAGCGCCCCTACCCGGCCGCGCTCCGCCTCGCCCTGATCGCGGTGCCCGCCGCCGCCTCGGTCGCCGGGGTGGTCATCGCCCCCACGATGGCCGACGCCGCCGCGTACGCCATCTCCCCCATGGCCATGACCGCCGCCGCCGAGCTGTCCGGCCTGCTCGCCCGCTCGATCGTGGTGCACCGCAACGGGGTGGACGCCGAGGCCCAGCGCCGAGCCGCCGACGCCACCCGGCGCCTGGCCTACCACCGCGCCCGCGCCGCCGGTCACCCCGACAAGAAGACCCGCGCCCGCTCCGAGCGGGCCGCCTGGCGCCTTGCCGCACGGGTCGGGGAGGGTGACCTCGTGCTCGGCGCGGATCTGGCCGAGGTGCAGCGCGAGCGGCTGACCATCGCTGCCGACGACGCGCTGTCCGGGATGTTCACCCTCGTCGCCGTAGCACCCGCCGTAGCGGTCGAAGCGCAGGTCAGCGTCCCTGCGGGAGCCCCGGCCGTAGCACCCGCGCCGCACCCCGCAGCACCCGGCGCTACGGCCACGCTTGCCGACGTGTGCACGGTCGCCGGCATTGCCGAGCCCGCCCCTGGCGAGGCCATCACCGACGATCAGGTCGCCGCCGTCCTGCGGTGGCTGAAGTTCTCCACCAACCCCCCGATGTCCGGCCGGGCCGCCATCGCCGCGTTCCGCAGCGGCGGCTACGTCGCCACCGAGGCCCGGCTCTGGGAGGCGTGGCGCTCCATCAGCAGCCCCACGACCAACCCCTGATGCCGCGAATCGCCACGAACCGTCGGACCCAATCGGAAGGATGAGCACCATGACCGACCAGACCGCCGCCGACCTCGCCATCAAGGTCGAGAAGACCCTCCACGAACTCGTCTACGCCACCATGGGACCGGACTACCCCGGCCTGGAGTACCCCGGCGACGTGTACACCACGGTCGCCGGGCTCAAGGAGGGTGTCGGCCGACTCCCGCAGACCGCCACCCAGCTCGCGAAGTTCATCGAGCACCTGGCCGCCGGCGACCACCTCCGCCTCGACCACGACGGCGACCTGGCCGCCCGCCGCAAGGAGCTGATCAACACGTTCAACGCGGTTGTCAGCGCTGCGAACCAGCTCTACAGCGCGCTCAACAACGCGCACACCCACCTGCACGACTTCGCCTACAAGGACTGACCAGCAGAAACGCCGCAGGGCCCGTCCCCCCAAGCGGGGGACGGGCCCTGACGGACTGCAGGTCACATCGAGCACTTTCGCGCCGTGCGCCTCACGTTTCGCCTTCGTACGGCATGATCTACCCCAGTACAAAGGCTGGTGTGGGTTCGGGTTGGCGCCCTACCCCACTGGCCGAGTCCCTACCCAGTCGCTTCGCAGGCGAGACAGCTTAGGAACCCGACGCTTTGACCAGCGTAACGGGTGCCCCTGGCACCCGCGCAACCATCGACCAGACTTCGGCCGCCGCGCCGCAGGTCGCTCCCGCCCCGGCGGTCGAGCGCCCGGCCGCAGGTGGCCATTCGCACGCCCTTTCGCCGAACGGCCGTGCCGGACGGCCGGGGCTGGCCGCCGTCACCGCCGCCGAGAAGGCCGGCGGACTCCACCTCACCCGCGAGCAGGCGGCCCAGTTCCTCGCCGACTCGGAGCGGGTCTGGTCACTCCTCCGGGACCTCGATCCTGCCTATATCCCCCCAAAGCGCCCAAATTCGGACGCTGCTGACGGCGGGTCACCCACTACGGCGGGCGCCTCGGGAAGTGGGGAAAATCAGCGACCCTCTGACGGCGACGGAGAGGGGTCAGGACGGCTCAAAACCGCACGTCAGCGGCGGGACGTGGCCAGCCTGGAGAAGGCCCGCACGCGTGCAGAGAACGAGCGCAGGGACGAGCTGGACGGCTTCCGGGAGGGGCTCCAGCCGTACTCGGGCGTCGACGGCTTCAAGCAGTGCGGACGCCTGCCCATCCCCTTCAGCAAGGTGCTCGGCATCCCGCTCAAGTACGACGGCAAGCGGGCCCGCTGGGGTGAGCTCCAGCGCTGCCGGAAGGTCCACCTGTGCCCGACCTGCGGCCAGGAGATCCGCGCCACCCGCCGCGCGGAGCTGGAGCAGGGGAACCGGACTTGGGTCGACAGCGCGCTGGAAGGTGCCGAGGTGCACACAGTGGCCATGGCCACGTTCACCTTGCGGCACTTCAAGGACGACTCGCTCGCCGATCTGCTGGCCATCCAGCGGGACGCCTGGTCCTACTCGTTCGGGAAGTACGCAGGTCAGCACTGGAAGCGGATCCGGGCCAGGTTCGGCATCGTCGGCGACGTGAGGGTCTGGGAGACCACTCACGGCGCCCGGTACGGCTGGCACCCGCACTGGCACGTCCAGTACATGCTCAAGAACCCGCTGACGGCCAAGCAGGCGAAGGAGCTGGAGACGATCCTGGCCGACCGTTGGACCCGCGCCGTCACCCGCGCCGGCGGCAAGCAGCCGGACAAGAAGTGGGCGGTGAAGCTCCTGGTCGCCAAGCCGGGGGAGGAGGCCGCCTTCGCCGACTACATGACCAAGGAGATGACCGGCCAGGCCGACAAGGAGGGCCGCAAGGCCGGGCAGCGCACCCCGCACCAGATCGCCCAGGACTGGCTGAACCGGGTCGAGAACCTCACCAAGGCCCAGCGGGACGCCCTGACCCCGCGCCAGCGCCACGACCTGGCTCTGTGGCGGGAGTACGAGGCCGCCGTGCACGGCCTGCGCTACATGCGCTGGTCACGGGGCCTCAAGGAGCTGCTGGGCATCGACACCCCGGACAACGACGAGGATCTGAAGACGGGCGAGGAGCAGGCCGAGGAAGAGTCGCCGACGGTGCTGTCGGTGACCTACACCGCCTGGTTCCGGGCCATCATCAGCCGCCGCGGCCGGTCCCTGGCCCTGCGCAAGGCGATGGAGGCCGGCGGCGTCGGCGCGGTACACGCGCTGGTCGAGGTGTGGAACCGGGAGGACTGGGACCGCTGGTGGCGGACCAGGCCGGAGAAACGCCGGGGCGACGGCCCGTTCCAGATCGTCTGGGGCCGGGACATCCGAGACGTCCGGCCCGGTCAGGAGCCCGAGTACGTGCCGCCGGTCTCCCCGGCCGAGCTGTCCGGCGGTGCCGACCCCGGCAAGCAGCTGCTCGACGCCATGCGCCAGCAGCAGGCCATCCGCGACGCGGCGAACCCGAAGCAGCTCGCCCTCTTCTGCTGACCCCGTCAACCCGCCGCCACCGACCCACCCACCCGAAGGAGGGACCGTGACCTACCGCCGACCGCTCGGCCCCGGCGTCGACCACCAGGAGCCGGTGGAGGTCGTGCCCGGTGCCCGCCGCACCGCCGTCGAGCGCGCCGCCGAAGCCGCCCTCGCCGAGCCGACACGGCGCGTGTCGCCCGTGTCGGCCGTGGTGACCGGCCGCCGCCCGCTCACCCTGCGGACGCCGGAGGACCAGCCGCCGTCAGCCGGCTGACGAAGGGGGCCGCTCCCTCCGGCGCAAGCGCCGGAAGCCGGGCGCCAGGGCGCCCGACTGCGAGGCCTGGTGACGTCCGGTCAAGGCCACGACGGGAGAGGCCCAAGCCGCCGACCGGTCAGGGCGTTGGCCGCCCAGCCCAGCCGTCGACTTGGGAGCCAGGTATGGATCTGCGCTTTGCTTGATCCCCCTGGCCTGCCCCCGCTTCGCTGGGGGGCAGGATGGGGGCTCCGCCGCCCGGGGGGCGACGGGCCCGCACGGCCCCCGCCCTGGGGGCGGTGTCCGGCACCCGCGAGCGAGGAAAGGTGACCGCGTGCCAGCACGGGGAGGACGGCTGACCGAGGCCGGGAAGCGCGACCACACGGTGTCGATACGGCTCACGCGGGAGGAGCTGGCGCGATGGCACGAGGCCCGCGAGCGGACCCCGCGCAAGGAGTTGGGCGCGTGGGCGCGGGCGGTGGTCGAGGAGCAGATCAACGGGCACCCTGGCATCCCGGGGGACGTCGCCCGGGTGCCGGAGATCAACCACGCCGGGTTCCTCCAGCTCGCCGCGCTGGGCAACAACCTGAACCAGCTCACCCGGCTGGCGAACACCGGGGAGCTGCCGCGCGATCTGCTGCCGCAGCTGGAGCGGGTGATCGCGGAGGTGGGCGACGCGGCGCTCGCGCTGCGCGGGCTGCGCCCGGTCGGCGGGGCGGGGGAGTGGGAGCCGGACACCGATTCGTCACGTGACGAAACGGTGTGGATCGATCCGGACGGCGATCCGGCGTGATCGGCAACATCACCAAGGGCCGCAGGGCCGCCGGGGCGATCCGCTACGACTTCGGGCCGGGCCGCCGGGACGAGCACCTGGAGCCGCGCTTCGTGGCCGGCACCGTGCCGGGCACCCCCCAGCAGGTGGCCCGGCTGATCGACCACCACACCCGCCAGCGCCCGGACATCAAGACCCCGATCTGGCGGGTCTCGCTGTCGGTGCCGGACGAGGACGGCGAGCTGGACGACCTGAAGTGGGGGGAGATCGCCACCAAGTACGTGCAGCGGATGGGCTTCGGCGGCTGCCCGTGGGTGGCTGCCCGGCACGGGCACGACCACGTCCACCTGACGGTGTCCCGGCTCGGCTGGGACGGGCGCCTGGCGGACGACGGCCGGGACTGGCTGCGCAACCGCACGGTGCTCGACGGCATCGAGGCCGAGTACGGCCTGGTGCGCGCCGCCGACCGGTTCCGGGAGACCCCAGGGGTGCGCTCCGGCGCCGAGCTGGCCGCCGCCCAGCGCCGGGGCGCCGACCGGCCGGAGCGCGAGCAGATCCGCCAGCTCGCCCAAGCCGCCCGCGACGCCGCCGCCGGGCTCGGCCGGGAGGCGTTCGAGGCGGAACTCACCGCGCGCGGAGTCGACCACCGCGCGAACGTCGCCTCCACCGGCCGCATGAACGGCTACTCCCTCTCCCTGCCGTCCTGGCTCGACAGCGACGGCGAGCAGATCTGGATCCCCGCGAGCAAGGCCGGCCGCGAACTCGCCTGGGGCAGGCTCGGCCCGGTGGTCGAGCGCCGGGAGCCACCGGCCAGCACCGCGCCGCCCGCCGACCCGGCCGCGCAACTGCTCGCCACGGTGCGCGCGGCCCGCGCCGCCGAGGAGGACCAGGCCGTCGAGGACGTCGTCCTGCCGCCGTACCTTGCGCCCGAGCTGCGCATCGACCGGCGCCGGCACGGCTGGCTCACCGCGCACCAGCTCCTCACCGCCCGGGCCGACGCGGCGAAGGCAGTGCGCGACCGGGTGGACGACCTCAACGCCGAGACGGCGACGGCGATGCGGTTCGACGGCATCGCCGCCGGCGTTGCTACTGGGGCCCACGTCGCCGAGCTGCACGAGCGCCGCGACCGGCTGCAGCGCGCGGTCGGCCACCTCGCCGACGCGACCGCCCACCAGGCCCAGGCCGACGAGCACACCGCCGCCGCGACCGCCTCGCGCGCCGTCGCGGAGGAGGCCACCAAGAAGGCCGGCCGCAGCAAGCTGGTGCTCGCCGCGCTGGGCACAACCCGGGCAGCCGAGCAGGGCATGGCCCGCGCGGCCGTCGAGTTCGCCGAGCAGCAGGAGCGCGCCGCCGCCCACTGCGCCCAGGCCGCCGCGCTGGCCACGGCCCGCGCGAGGGAGGCCGCACCCGACGACGCCCAGGAGGCGCCGGTGGCCGCGCTGGAACGGCTCACCGCGGACTGGGCACAGCTGGAGCGCGCCGCCCGGCGC
>NZ_JAQYXB010000222.1:0-310 GCF_036322405.1 Streptomyces sp. SP17BM10
AGGGGGGGGGGGGTGTGGGGCTTGGTGTGGGTGATAGGGGGGGGGCGGCAGGCCCCAGCAGTAAAAAATACATTCCGTCGGCCGAACATGTCCAAATGGCCCCCCGCCCCCGCACCCCCCCCACCCCGCCCCCCGCCGGCACCGGCGCCCGCCCCCCCCCCCCCCAGGCGCGGCGGCGCGCGCGCCCCCGACCCACCCCCCCCCCCCACCCCCCCCCCCCCCGCGCGCCACCCGCCGTATCGAACACACCCATAAACACCACAAAACAAAACCCACAACACCACCCAAAACAAAAACCCCAACCACAACC
>NZ_JAQYXB010000223.1:0-2662 GCF_036322405.1 Streptomyces sp. SP17BM10
CTGGCGGCCGACTACCCGGTGATCCTCGGCGGCGCCGCCCTCACCCGGGCCTACGTCGAGCAGGACCTCCACGAGATCTACGAGGGCGAAGTCCGCTACGCCCGCGACGCGTTCGAGGGCCTGCGGCTGATGGACGCGCTGGTCGGCATCAAGCGCGGCGTGCCCGGCGCGGTGCTGCCGGAGCTGCGGGGGCGCCGGCACGCGCGGGTCGAGGTGGTGTCCGAGCCGGACACCGGGCCGGTGCGCTCCGACGTGGCCGTGGACAACCCGGTGCCCGTGCCGCCGTTCTGGGGCACGCGGGTGGTGCGGGGCGTCCAGCTCCGCGACTACGCCTCCTGGTTGGACGAGGACGCACTGTTCAAGGGGCAGTGGGGGCTCAAGCCCGGCCGGAACGCGGGCGGGCCGGGCTACCAGGAGCTGGTGGAGACCGAGGGGCGGCCGCGGCTGCGGGCGCTGCTGGAGCGCGTCCAGACCGAGCGCCTGCTCGACGCCGGGGTGGTGTACGGGTACTTCCCGTGCGTGTCCAAGGGGGACGACCTGGTGATCCTCGACGAGCACGGCGGGGAGCGGATGCGCTTCACCTTCCCGCGCCAGGGCCGGGGCCGCCGGCTCTGCCTGGCCGACTTCTTCCGCCCGGTGGAGTCGGGGGAGACGGACGTCGTCGGGCTCCAGGTGGTCACCATGGGCAGCCGGGTGTCGGAGGCGGCCAACGAGCTGTTCGCCGCCGACGCCTACCGCGACTACCTCGAACTGCACGGGCTGTCCGTCCAACTCGCCGAGGCGCTGGCCGAGTTCTGGCACGCACGGGTGCGCTCCGAGCTCGGCTTCTCCGGCGAGGACCCGCAGGACGTCAAGGACATGTTCGCGCTCAAGTACCGCGGCGCCCGCTTCTCGCTCGGCTACGGAGCCTGCCCGGACCTCGCCGACCGCGCCAAGATCGCCGAACTCCTGGAGCCCGAGCGGATCGGCGTCGTGCTCTCCGAGGAGTACCAGCTGCACCCCGAACAGTCCACGGACGCGATCGTCGTCCACCACCCCGACGCCGTCTACTTCAACATCGGAGGACGCCCGTGAGCACGCTGAAGGAGCGCCTGCGATCGGGGGAGCCGACGTTCTCGTTCGAGTTCTTCCCGGCGAAGACCGACGCCGGCACCCGCACCCTGTGGGAGGCGATCCGCCGGATCGAGGCGCTGGCCCCGGACTTCGTGTCCGTGACCTACGGCGCCGGCGGCACCTCGCGGGACCGCACGGTCGAGATGACCCGCCGGATCGCGACCGAGACCACCCTGCGGCCCGTCGCCCACCTCACCGCCGTCGGGCACTCGCGCGCCGAACTGCGCCGCATCATCGGCCAGTACGCCGACGCCGGGGTGCGCGACGTGCTGGCGCTGCGCGGCGACCCGACGGGCGACCCGCGCGGCGCGTGGCACCCGCACCCGGACGGTTTCCACCACGCGCACGAACTCGTGAGCCTAGTGAGGGAGTCCGGGGAGTTCGGCATCGGCGTCGCGGCCTTCCCCGAGCGGCACCCGCGCTCGCCGGACTGGTCGAGCGACATCCGGCACTTCGTCGCCAAGTGCCGGGCCGGCGCGGACTACGCGATCACCCAGATGTTCTTCCGGGTCGAGGACTACCTGCGGCTGCGCGACCGGGTCACCGCGGCCGGCTGCGACACCCCGATCATCCCCGAGATCATGCCGGCCACCGACGTCCGGCAGATCTCCCGCTTCGCCGAACTCAGCGGCGCCGTCTTCCCCGAGGACCTGGCACACCGCCTGGAGGCCGCCCGGGACGACCCGCGCGAGGGCCACCGGATCGGCGTCGAGCACGCCACCGCGATGGCCGAACGGCTGCTCGCCGAGGGCGCGCCCGGCCTGCACTACATCACCCTCAACCGTTCCACGGCGACCGTGGAGATCCACCAGAACGTCCAGACCGTCACCCCTAGGAGTACCGGGCATGCCCTCGCAGGACACCGAGTTCACTGATTTCAAGGTCGCCGACCTCTCCCTGGCCCCGCTCGGCCGCAAGGAGATCCAGCTCGCCGAGCACGAGATGCCGGGCCTCATGTCGATCCGCGCCGCGTACGCGGCGTCGCAGCCGCTGGCCGGCGCCCGCATCACCGGCTCGCTGCACATGACGATCCAGACGGCCGTGCTGATCGAGACCCTGGTGGCGCTGGGCGCCGAGGTCCGGTGGGTCTCGTGCAACATCTTCTCCACCCAGGACCACGCGGCCGCGGCCGTCGCGGCGGCCGGCATCCCGGTGTTCGCCTGGAAGGGCGAGACGCTGGAGGAGTACTGGTGGTGCACCGAGCAGGCGCTGACCTGGCCGGACGGCCAGGTGCCGAACATGATCCTGGACGACGGCGGTGACGCCACCCTCCTGATCCACAAGGGCGTGGAGTGCCAGAAGGCCGGCGAGGTGCCGGACCCGTCGACGGCCGACAACGACGAGTACCGCATCGTCCTGGAGTTGCTCGGCCGGTCCACCCTCGACTGGGCGGCCGTCGCGGCCTCCGTCAAGGGCGTGACGGAGGAGACCACGACGGGTGTCCACCGGCTGTACGAGATGCACCGTGACGGCAAGCTGCTGTTCCCGGCGATCAACGTGAACGACTCGGTGACGAAGTCGAAGTTCGACAACAAGTACGGCTGCCGGC
>NZ_JAQYXB010000224.1:0-310 GCF_036322405.1 Streptomyces sp. SP17BM10
CGCCGCCCGCCCGGCGGCCGCCCCCGGCCGTCGGCGCCGGGCCGCCACCACGGCCGCGCCGGCCGCCGCGTAGCCGGCCGCACCCCCCGTGACCCCGGCCCCGGCGCCGCAGCAGAACTCCGGGATCAGCCCGCTGCGGCGCGGGCCTTCGAGCCCGTGCCCGGCACGCCCTCCCAGTACAGGACGTGAACGTAGGCCCGTCCCGTAGCCAACGTCTAGCCCAACGAGTCCAGCTCTGGGCCGCCGCACAAACAGCATCGGCGCGGGCGGCTCGCGCCCGCACTGCGACACGCTGCGCACGCTCTACCCG
>NZ_JAQYXB010000225.1:0-486 GCF_036322405.1 Streptomyces sp. SP17BM10
CGGGGCGGCCCCGAACGCGCCGCAGGCCCTGACCGGTATCCCGATCAGGGCCTGCATGCTGTCCGGTGGGCGATACTGGGATCGAACCAGTGACCCCTTCGGTGTGAACGAAGTGCTCTCCCGCTGAGCTAATCGCCCGGGCAACGAGAAGAACTGTAGCACCATTTGGAGCCGGTCGTACAACTCGCCCGTTCCGGGGCAGCCCCGGCCGAACCGCAGAACCGGTGCTCCGCACGGAAGGTGACTGGGGCTCAGGTGCATTCGCCCGGACAGTTCCGGCGGGATTCCGGAAATACATGTGAGGCCCAGCCGATAATCGGCTGGGCCTCACATATCACAATGCATTCCGGTGGGCGATACTGGGATCGAACCAGTGACCCCTTCGGTGTGAACGAAGTGCTCTCCCGCTGAGCTAATCGCCCGGGTGCAGGGAAAACATTACCGCATCCCGGAGGGTGGTCCGAACACCCTGCCCGACGGGGCCCC
>NZ_JAQYXB010000226.1:0-658 GCF_036322405.1 Streptomyces sp. SP17BM10
CAGGCCGACGGGCTCGGCCTTGCCGATGGCGTAGGCGACCTGGACCTCGGCGCGGCGGGCCAGGCCGGCGGCGACGATGTTCTTGGCGACCCAGCGCATCGCGTACGCGGCCGAGCGGTCCACCTTGGACGGGTCCTTGCCCGAGAAGGCGCCGCCGCCGTGGCGGGCCATGCCGCCGTACGTGTCGATGATGATCTTGCGGCCGGTCAGGCCGGCGTCACCCATCGGACCGCCGATCTCGAAGCGGCCGGTCGGGTTGACCAGCAGCCGGTAGCCGTCGGTCACGAGCTTGATGCCCTGCTCGGCGAGCGCCTTGAGCTCCGGCTCCACGACGAACTCGCGGACGTCCGGGGTGAGCAGCGACTCCAGGTCGATGTCCGAGGCGTGCTGCGTCGAGACGACCACGGTGTCGAGGCGCACGGCCTTGTCGCCGTCGTACTCGATGGTGACCTGGGTCTTGCCGTCGGGGCGCAGGTACGGGATGGTCCCGTTCTTGCGGACCTCGGTCAGGCGGCGCGAGAGCCGGTGGGCGAGGGTGATCGGCAGCGGCATGAGCTCGGGGGTCTCGTCCGAGGCGTAGCCGAACATCAGGCCCTGGTCGCCGGCGCCCTGCTTGTCCAGGTCGTCCTCGTCGCCCTCGACCCGAGCCTCGTAGGCG
>NZ_JAQYXB010000227.1:0-356 GCF_036322405.1 Streptomyces sp. SP17BM10
CGGCCGGCCCCGCCCCCCCCCGCCGCCCCCGGCGCGGGCGCGCCGGGCCGCTGGCGCGCCGCCGGCGGGCCCCCGCCCACCCCCCCCCGCCCGCGCCCCCCCCCCCCCCCCCCCGCCCCGCCCCCCCCCCGCGCGCGCCCTCCACCCCCCCCCCCCCCCCCCCCCCCCCCCGGCCCCCCGGGCGGCCCCCCCCCCCCCCCCCCCCCCCCGGGGGCCCCCCATCGGCCGCCCCCCCCCCCCCCCCCCCCCCCCCGCAGCCCACCCACCGCCCACCCCCCCCCCCCCCCCCCCCCCCCCCGCACCCGAAGCCCGCCGAGCCCACCCCCCCCCGCACCCCCCGCACCCCCCCCCCCCCC
>NZ_JAQYXB010000229.1:0-308 GCF_036322405.1 Streptomyces sp. SP17BM10
GCGACGGAGCTGGTCGAGGCGCCGCTGCCGGCCGTCGTGTCGGTGACGGACCAGTCGGGCGAGGCCCGTTACCCGTCCTTCAAGGGCATCATGGCCGCGAAGAAGAAGCCGGTGCAGTCGCTGGACCTGGACGACCTGGGAATCGTGGCGGACGATGTCGGCCTGGCTGGCGCGTGGACGGCGGTCGACTCGGTGGTGGCGCGCCCGGCGCGCACCGCGGGCACGGTCGTCAAGGACGAGGGCGAGGGCGGCAAGCAGCTCGCCGCCTTCCTCGCCGACCAGAAGTTCATCTGAGCCGCGCCCCCCAC
>NZ_JAQYXB010000231.1:0-443 GCF_036322405.1 Streptomyces sp. SP17BM10
GGGGGGGGGGGGGGGTGTGCCGCGGAACCACCGCGGCCACCGCCCACCCCCCCCCCACCCCCGGCGCCACGACCCCCCCCCCCCCCCCACACCCCCCCCCCCACCCCCGCCCGCGCCCCCCCCCCCCCCCCCCCCGGCCCCCCACCCAGGCCCCCCCCCCCCCCCCCCCCCCCCCACACCCCCAACAAAACCCCCCCCCAAAAAACCACCCCACCCACCCCCCACCCCCACCCCCCCCCCAAACACAAACAAAAAAACCCACACCCGCGGGGCCGGGGCGGGGGTGTTTTTGTTGTGCATACCCCGCGGGGGTGGGGTGGGGTGTGGGGGGTGTGGGGGGGGGGGGGGGGGGGGGGGTTTGGGGTTTGGTTTGGTTGGGGGGGGGTGTGGGGGGGGTGGTGGGTTGTGTTTTGGGGGGGGGGGGGGGGGTTTAAGTACCACCA
>NZ_JAQYXB010000232.1:0-410 GCF_036322405.1 Streptomyces sp. SP17BM10
GCGCCCCGACCACGGTGTTGTCGACCCTTAGCTGGAAGTCGGCGGCGCGGGGTGCGTCGGTCGTTCTGACGTTAGATCATACGGTCTGGTTCGGCTCGCCGTCCCGGCCGCCGACGATGAGCCTGGGCTCGATGGCCAGCACCAGGCCCGGAGATCGGAAGAGAGGCGTGTAGGGAAAGAGTGGCCCTTCGAGTGTAGATCTCGGTGGGCGCCGTATGCTTAAACCTGGTCGGGGGGGGGGTGGGGGGGGGGGGGGGCGGGGGGGGGGGGGGGGGGCCGCCGCCGGGGGGGGGGGGGGGGGGGCGCCCCCGTCGCCGGGCGGCCCCCCCCCCCCGCGGGCCGGCGGGGTGCCACCCCGCACAGCCAGCGCCCCCCCCCCCACCAACAGCCGATACCCCAGCGCCCCCACA
>NZ_JAQYXB010000233.1:0-349 GCF_036322405.1 Streptomyces sp. SP17BM10
ACTCGGTCGGCACCACCAACCTCACCGGCCACGGCGGCGTCCTGCCGCACGGCGTCGGCGCGGTGTTCCCCGGCCTGCTCACCGTCGGGTTCGCGGTCATGGGCAGCGAGATCGTCACGCTCGCCGCCGGCTAGGCGCCGACGCCGCCCACATCAGACGGATCGCGCACGCGCGCCGATGTCAGCCGCCCGGGCGCCCCCCCCCAGCCCACGAACAGCACGGCCCCGCCGCTGCACACGCCGGCCTCGGGCCGGCGGGGGGCTCCGGGGGGGGGGGGGGGGGGGGGGCAGGGGGGGCCGCGCCCGGGGCCCACCGGGTGAGGGTGGGGGTGCGCTCCGAGGGGGAAGCG
>NZ_JAQYXB010000234.1:0-381 GCF_036322405.1 Streptomyces sp. SP17BM10
GGGGCCCCCCCCCCAACCCCCCCCCCCCACCCCGACCCCCCCCCCCCCCCCCCGAAACCCCCCCCCCCCCCCACCCCCAACCCCCCCCCCACCCCCCCCCACCACCCACCCCCCCCAACAACAACACCCCCCAACAAACCAAAACACCCACCAACAACACCACCCACAACCCAACACAACCCCCCCCCACCCCACACACCCCCCCCCCCCCCACCAACACCCCCACCCCCCACACCCCACCCCCCCCCCCCCCCCCCCCACCAACCCCCCCCCCCCCCCCCCCGGGCCCCCCACCCGCCCAAACCCCCCCCCCCCCCCCCCAACACCAGGCACCCCCCCCCCACCCCCGCCCGCCCCCCCCCCGGCCCCCCCCCCCCCCCC
>NZ_JAQYXB010000235.1:0-766 GCF_036322405.1 Streptomyces sp. SP17BM10
AGATGAACTTCTGGTCGGCGAGGAAGGCGGCGAGCTGCTTGCCGCCCTCGCCCTCGTCCTTGACGACCGTGCCCGCGGTGCGCGCCGGGCGCGCCACCACCGAGTCGACCGCCGTCCACGCGCCCGCCAGGCCGACCTCGTCCGCCTCGATGCCCAGGTCGTCCAGGTCCAGCGACTGCACCGGCTTCTTCTTCGCGGCCATGATGCCCTTGAAGGACGGGTAACGGGCCTCGCCCGACTGGTCCGTCACCGACACGACGGCCGGCAGCGGCGCCTCGACCAGCTCCGTCGCCGCGTCACCGTCACGACGGCCCTTCACCACACCGCCCTCGACCGACACCTCCGACAGCAGCGTCACCTGCGGCACGCCCAGACGCTCCGCCAGCAGCGCCGGCAGCACACCCATCGAACCGTCCGTCGACGCCATACCGCCGATCACCAGGTCGAACCCGGTCTTCTCCAGCGCCTTCGCCAGGATCGCCGACGTCCCGATCACGTCCGAACCGTGGATGTCGTCGTCGTTCACGTGCACGGCCTTGTCCGCACCCATCGACAGCGCCTTGCGCAACGCGTCCTTCGCGTCGTCCGGCCCCACCGTCAGCACCGTCACCTCGGCGCCCTCGTTCGCCTCCGCGATCCGCAGCGCCTGCTCCACGCCGTACTCGTCCAGCTCCGACAGGAGGCCGTCCACGCCCTCCCGGTCGGTGGTGTGGTCGTCCGCGAAACGACGGTCACCCGTCGCGTCCGGCACGTGCTTCACACAGAC
>NZ_JAQYXB010000236.1:0-346 GCF_036322405.1 Streptomyces sp. SP17BM10
GGCTGGTGCCCACCGGGGCCATGCCGTACTCGTGGACGGTGCCGAGGTGGACCAGGCGGGCGGGGGAGGCCATGGCGGCGACGGCCTCGATCAGCCGCTCGGTGAGGACGACGTTGGCCTGGTACATCTGCTCGTCGTTCTGGCCCCACTTGGCGCCGGCCGCGTTGAAGTCGGTGTCGACGCGCTCGCGGTCGAGCAGCGCGGTGAGCTCGGCGGGGTCGCCGCCCGCGAGGTCGACGGCGACGAAGCGGCCGGGCGCCGGCTCGGCCGGGGCCTTGCGGGCGAGGCTGACGACCTCGGCGCCCTGCGCGAGGAGGCGGGCGCCGAGCACCCGGCCGATGAAGCC
>NZ_JAQYXB010000237.1:0-437 GCF_036322405.1 Streptomyces sp. SP17BM10
GGGGCCCCCCCCACCAAACAAAAAAAAAAAAAAAAACAAAAACAAAAAACAACACCAACAAAAAAACAAAACCACAAAAAACCACCCCCCACCCCCGAAACACAAACCAACCGAAACACCCCCACCACCACACCCACCTAAATTAATTCCAATATAAACAGAACCCCGCTGACCACCAAAATTAGAAGACCCCACAAATAAAGCCCCAACCCCAACATACTGGCAGCCAAAAACCCCACCCAAAACACCAAAAACACCCAACCACCACACAAACACACCCAACCCCCCAACACCCCCCACCCCCCCGACACAAACACCACCCCAACCCCCCCACCCCCCCCCACCCCCCGCCCCCCCCCCCCCCGCCGGCGCCCCGCCCGCCCGACAAAACCACACCAAGCACAACAAACAAACACCACAACAGACAAAAACAACCC
>NZ_JAQYXB010000238.1:0-310 GCF_036322405.1 Streptomyces sp. SP17BM10
ATCGCCCTCATCGGCAACCGTCTGCGCCTCGAAGTCCACGACGCCGGCACCGGCCGCCCCCCCCCCCCCCCCACCCCCCCCCCCGACCCACACCGCCCGGGCCGGCACCCCCGCCAACAGCAGGCCCCCCCCAGGGGGTGCGGCCCCCCACCCCGCGGCCGCCGCCACTTAGGGGGGGCCCCCCACGGCCCCCCCCAACACAAAAACCAACCCCCACCCCCCACCATACCCCCCCCCCACCACAACCCCCCCAACACCAACCCCAAAACCCCCCACAAAAACCCCCCCAAAAAAACCCCCCACCCCAAAC
>NZ_JAQYXB010000239.1:0-360 GCF_036322405.1 Streptomyces sp. SP17BM10
GTGTCCACCCGGACGCCGCCGAGCTGGTGGACCGGCTGCGCGGGGTAGGCGGGGGCCGGCGGGCCGGTGCCGGCCGAGCGGGGGGGGCGGGCCCCCCCCGGACAGGCATCCCAGATGTACACCCAGTCGCCACCATCCACACAGCCGCGCGCGACGCGCGCCCCCACCCCACCCCCCAAGCCCCCCCCAACCCCTCGCCCCACCCCCAAAACCAACAAAACACCCAACCCAAAAACAAAAAACAAACCCCCCAAAAACAAAACAAACACCCAAAAAACAAAAAAAACAAAAAAAAAAAACACAAACACCAACACAAACAAACCCCCCCCCACACCAACAACAAAAAAACAAAAAACCCCA
>NZ_JAQYXB010000240.1:0-341 GCF_036322405.1 Streptomyces sp. SP17BM10
AGGGCGTCCTCGCGCTCGGACTCCTGGGCGCGGGCGGCGGCCATCCACTGGGCGGTGTAGGAAACGGCGTGCATGGTGGTCCCTCCTCGGGCTCAGGCGAAGAACGCCTTCTGGATGGTGGCGAGGGACTGGAAGTCCTCTTTGTCTTTGGGGACTACGACGATCTCTAGGCGGGCCGCGTCCTCGATCGTGTAGACGAGATCGACGAAGGCGAGCGAGTCGACGAGGCGGCTCTCGATGATGTTGACGTCGGGGGCGAGTTCGGTGCGGCCGGGGTGACGGCCGAGGATCCAGTCGCGGACCTTGTCGATGCCGGTGGCGCTCATGCAGGTTCCTTTCGG
>NZ_JAQYXB010000241.1:0-358 GCF_036322405.1 Streptomyces sp. SP17BM10
CGGGGTTTTAGTGGCGGGCATATACCTGCCGGCCGATGGGGCGGTAGGGCACTGGGCCCAGAACACGGCGGACAACTTACAAAAACAACCCTAAGAAATAAATACCCCCCCTCTCACCCATGACACCAACAAAAAACACACGCACGCCGCCCACACAACCCACCCCACCACCCCCCCACCCACCCCCCCACCCCACCCAACCACAAAAACCACAAAAAAAAAACAAAAACAAACAAAAACAAAAAAAAAAAAACCCACAAAAAAAAAAAAACAAAAAAAAAACAAAAAAAAAGAAAAAAAACAAAATACAAAAAGAAAAACTAAAAAACCACACACCACACCCAAACAAAAACAAACA
>NZ_JAQYXB010000242.1:0-325 GCF_036322405.1 Streptomyces sp. SP17BM10
CTGCGTCAACGTCTCGGGCGCCGGTCCGACCTGGGGCAACCTCACCCCGATCATCCTGTTCGACTGCGTCAACGGTGCCGCCAACGAGACGTTCGTCCACACCGCAGCCGACCAGCACCACCCCCCGCCCCGCGCCCGCAGACGAACAGGATGAACGGGGTCCTGTTTCCCCACCCCTCGCACGTGCCGGCGACGTTCAGGCAGCGCTTGCTGGCCGGGTTGTACAGCTGGCCCGAGGCCGTCAGCTGGAACGCCTCGTTGCCCGCGCCGGGCACGCAGTCGAACAGGATGATCGGGTTGAGGTTGTCCCAGGTCGGGCCCTGAC
>NZ_JAQYXB010000243.1:0-348 GCF_036322405.1 Streptomyces sp. SP17BM10
GTTGACGCAGTCGAACAGGATGATCGGGGTGAGGTTGCCCCAGGTCGGACCGGCGCCCGAGACGTTGACGCAGCGCTTGCTGGCCGGGTTGTACAGCTGGCCCGAGGCCGTCAGCTGGAACTGCTCGTTGCCCGCGCCGGGCACGCAGTCGAACAGGATGACCGGGGTCTTGTTGTCCCAGGTCGGGCCCGGGCCGGCGACGTTCAGGCAGCGCTTGCTGGCCGGGTTGTACAGCTGGCCCGAGGCCGTCAGCTGGAACGCCTCGTTGCCCGCGCCGGGCACGCAGTCGAACAGGATGATCGGGTTGAGGTTGTCCCAGGTCGGGCCCTGACCCGAGACGTTGACGCA
>NZ_JAQYXB010000244.1:0-365 GCF_036322405.1 Streptomyces sp. SP17BM10
GGGGCGTCGGTGCGGGTCTGGGTGGGGGTGGTGCTGCGCGCGGGCGGGGCGGGCGCGCCTCCGGGGTGCGGGGGGGGGGCGGCGGGCGGCGGCGCGGGGGGGCCGGCGGCGCCGGCCGGGGCGCCCCCCCCCCCCCCCCCCCCCCCCCCCGCCCCGCCGGCCCGGCCCGGGCGCGGCCCCCCCCCCCCCCCCCCCGCCCGCCCCCCCCCCCCACCGCCACCCGCGCCCGCAGCCCCCCCCCCCCCACACACCCCACCCCCCCCCCCGCCCCCCCCACACCCCCACCCCCGAACACAAAAACCCCCCCCCACCCCCCACCCACAAGCGCCCCGGGCCACAAACAAACCCCCCACAAAACAACCCCC
>NZ_JAQYXB010000245.1:0-340 GCF_036322405.1 Streptomyces sp. SP17BM10
GGGGGTTGGTTGTTGGGGGGGTGTTGGGGGGGTGGGGGTGTGTGGTGTGGGGGGGGGTTGTGTTTTGGGGGGTGGTGTGGGGTGTTTTTGGGGGGTGGGGGGGGGGGGGGGGGGTGCGATGGTTGGGGTGGGTGACCGGCGGGGGGGGGGGGTTGAGCGTGTGGGGGGGGGGGGGGGGGTGGGGGTTGTTGGGGGGGGCCCACCACCAACCACCCCCCAAAAAACAACCACCCCAACCCCAAAAAAAACAAAAAAATAAAAAACAAAACCAAACAACCCCCCCCCCCCCCCAAAAAAAAAAAACCCCCCAAACCCAGAAATAAAAACACAACACAACCAC
>NZ_JAQYXB010000246.1:0-306 GCF_036322405.1 Streptomyces sp. SP17BM10
CGCTCCACCGGGTAGTCCCGCGTGTACCCGTACCCGCCCAGCACCTGGACCGCGTCCGTCGTGATCTCCATCGCCGCGTCCGACGCGAAACACTTCGCCGCCGCACCGAAGAACGTCAGATCCCCGTCCCCGCGCTGCGACTTCTCCGCCGCCGCGTACGTCAGCTGACGCGCCGCCTCCAGCTACAACGCCATGTCCGCCAGCATGAACTGGACCCCCTGGAACTCCGCGATCGCCTTCCCGAACTGCTTGCGCTCCCGCACATAACCCTTCGCGTAGTCCAGCGCCCCCTGCGCGATCCCGATC
>NZ_JAQYXB010000247.1:0-3049 GCF_036322405.1 Streptomyces sp. SP17BM10
GACGGTGACGGTCCGTCCGGTCTGGGTCCAGGTGCCGTTCCAGCCGTTCTGGAGGGTCTGGTCGCCGGTGTAGGCGTAGCCGAGGGTCCAGCCGTCGATGGCGGTGGTGCCGGTGTCGGTGATGGTGAGGTTCGCGGTGAAACCGCTGCCCCAGTCGTTGACGGCGTAACTCACGCCGCACGACACCCGGGCGGCCGCCGCTGCGGTGGGCACCGTGAGGGAGCCGCCCGCCGCGGCGATCAGGGCGAGCGCGGTGGCCGTCGCGGTGATGGTGAGCCGGTTGCCCCTGGTACGCAGGGCTTTGCGTCGCATGCGCGTCCTCCAGACGGGTGGGGTACCGCCACGCGGGTGGGGTGCGCGGCGGACGGAGGTGTTGCGTCATGGTGGGGTGGCGCGCCCGACTTGGGAAGCGCCCGCAGGACCGGGCGGTGCCTGCCGGCGAGCCCGTCAGGGCGGGGGCACGGCAGCTACCAGCGCGGAACGGCGTCGCCGGACGGCAGGCCGCCCGGTTCCGCGCCGTGTAAGTTACAGCGCCTCGTGGGAGCGCTCCCGCGGCTATTGACGGCGTTTCTCGCCGCCTGGCTTCATGTGGAAGGGATCGCCGCGCCCCACGTGGGCGCGTTCCCACCCGTTGTCAGCGATCCCGTCAGGAACCCCGCCCCTCCGAAAGGACCGGACGTGCCCCACACCGTCCTGCGTCGCCTGCGCACGGCAGCGGCCGCCGCACTGCTCGGCGCCACCGGCCTGCTACCGGGCATCGGCGCCGCCGGCCCCGCGCTCGCCGCCCCGGTGCACGCGGCCGCCGCCCGCGTCGCAAACCCGTTCGCCGGTGCGACCGGCTACCTCAACCCCGACTTCGCCGCCGAGGTCAAGGCCCAGGCCTCCGCCGACGGAGGCACCCTGGGCGGCCTCGAGTCCCAGGTCGCCGCCAACCCCACGGCCGTCTGGATGGACCACATCGGCGCGATCGCCGGCGACGCCACCCACCTGAGCCTCCAGGCCCACCTCGACCACGCGCTCGCCCAGCAGCAGGGAACCACGCCGGTCGTCTTCCAGGTCGTCATCTACGACCTGCCGGGGCGGGACTGCGCCGCCATCGCCTCCAACGGCGAACTCCCGTCCACCGCAGCCGGGTTGACCGCCTACGAGACGCAGTACATCGACCCGATCGCGGCCGTCCTCGCCAATCCGAAGTACGCCGGCCTCCGGGTCGCCGCCATCATCGAGCCGGACTCCCTGCCCAACGCCGTGACCAACCAGTCCAAACCGACGTGCGCCACCGCCACCCCGTACTACGAGTCGGGCATCGTGTACGCGCTCGACAAGCTGCACGCCATCCCCAACGTGTACGACTACCTGGACATCGGCCACGCCGGCTGGCTCGGCTGGTCCACCAACATGGTGCCGGCGGGCCGGGAGTACGCCAAGATCGCCCAGGCCACCACCGCCGGGTTCGCCAGCGTCGACGGATTCGTGAGCGACACCGCCAACACCACCCCGCTCACCGAACCGTTCCTGCCCGACCCCGACCTGACGGTCGGCGGGCAGCCGCTCAAGTCCGCCAACTTCTACCAGGACAACCCGGCGTTCGACGAGTACCACTACGACACCGCGATGTACGCCACCCTGGTGTCCGACGGGTTCCCCGACAGCATCGGCATGCTGGTCGACACCTCCCGCAACGGCTGGGGCGGCCCGGCCCGGCCCACCGCGCTCGACCCCACTCCCACCACGGCCGACGCGTACGTCGCGGCGAACCGGGTCGACCGCAAACCCTTCCGCGGCGACTGGTGCAACATCAACGGCGCCGGCATCGGCGCGCGCCCGCAGTCGCAGCCCTACGGCGCGGGCAGTCCGATCATCGCGTTCCTCTGGGTCAAGCCGCCCGGCGAATCGGACGGCGACTACCCGGACGCCGCCCACCCCCACGGCGACCCGCACTGCGACCCGAACGGCACCCAGACGGACGGGAACGGGAACACCTACCCCACCGACTCCATCCCCGGTGTCGACATCCCGGCCGGGCAGTGGTTCCCCGCCCAGTTCCGGCAACTGGTGCAGAACGCCTACCCGGCGTTCGGCACCTCCGGCGGCAACACCGGCCCGACCGCCCCGACCGGACTGACCGTCACCGCCACCACCAGCAGCACCACATCGCTCAGCTGGACGGCCTCCACCGATCCGACCGGCGTGAGCGGCTACTCGGTGTACCGGAACGGGACCAAGGTCGCGACCGTGACCGGCACGACCTACACCGACTCCGGACTGTCCCCCGCCACCGCCTACCAGTACACCGTCACCGCCCAGGACGCGGCCGGGAACGTCTCCGCCGCCTCGGCCGCGGTCACCGCCACCACGACGGCACCGGGCGGTGGCAACGACAACGGCTGCTCCGCCACCTACACGGTCGCCGACGACTGGGGCAGCGGCTTCACCGCCAACGTCACGGTGGCCAACACGGGCACCGCGGCGACCAAGTCCTGGACCGTCAGCTGGACCTGGGGCGGCAACCAGGGGATCACCAACAGCTGGAACGCCTCCACCACCCAGACCGGCACTGCGGTGACGGCCGCCAACCAGGCGTACAACGGCGCGCTGGCGCCGAACACGGCCACCGGCTTCGGCTTCCAGGCGACCTACTCGGGCGGCAACACCGCTCCGTCCCTGACCTGCACCGCGAGCTGACCTCCCTCCGCCGGGGCCGCGCCGGCGGCCCCGGCCCCACCCCGAGGAACTCGACATGCCCCGAACCGTCCATCCCCGAACCGCCGCACTCGCGGCCGCCACCGCCGCGTGCGCCGCCCTCGCAGTGCTCCCGCTCACCGCCTCAGCGGCCTCCTCCGCCCCGGCCCCCACCACCGGGGTGTCGTGCCGCGTGAGTTACGCCGTCAACGACTGGGGCAGCGGATTCACCGCGAACCTCACCATCACCGACACCGGCACCACCGCCATCGACGGCTGGACCCTCGGCTACGCCTACACCGGCGACCAGACCCTCCAGAACGGCTGGAACGGCACCTGGACCCAGACCGGACGGACCGTCACCGTC
>NZ_JAQYXB010000248.1:0-4282 GCF_036322405.1 Streptomyces sp. SP17BM10
CTCGCCTTCGTCGAGCTCGTCTACACGATCGAGGACGCGGCCGGCATCGAGATCGACTTCGACACCATCGACATCGAGGACTTCCAGTCCCTCGCCACCATCCAGAAGGCGTTCTTCGCCTGAGCCCGAGGAGGGACCACCGTGCACGCCGTTTCCTACACCGCCCAGTGGATGGCCGCCGCCCGCGCCCAGGAGTCCGAGCGCGAGGACGCCCTCTTCACCGACCCCCTCGCCCGCGACCTCGCCGCCCCCAAGGGCTTCGAACTGATCGAACGCTATGTCGGGGGAGGCGTCCTGGAGTTCATCTCCATCCGGACCCGGTACCTGGACGACGCCATCCGCGGCATCCTCGCCGAGGGCGGCATCCGGCAGGTCGTCCTGATCGCCGCCGGCATGGACACCCGCGCCTTCCGCCTCGACTGGCCCGACGGCACCGAGCTCTACGAGGTCGACCACGGCCCCCTCATCACCGAGAAGCGCCGCCGCCTCGACGCCCTCGGCGCCGAACCCCGCACCGACCGCCGCGAGGTCTCCGCCGACCTCACCCAGGACTGGCTGCCCACCCTCGAAGCCGCCGGCTTCGACCGCACCCGCCCCACCCTCTGGGTGGCCGAGGGCCTGACCTTCTTCCTCACCGAGGACCAGGTCCGCGGCCTGCTCACCCTGCTCGCCTCGGCGAGCGCCCCCGGCAGCCGCCTCGCGTTCGACATGCTCGGCCGCGCGCTCCTGCGCAGCCCGTTCTCCAAGCCGTTCCTCGACGCCCTCGCCGCCGACGGCACCCCGTGGGTCTTCGGGACCGACGAGCCCGAGGAGTTCCTGACCGCCAACGACTGGAAGGCCGTCGACGTCAGCGAGCCCGGCCAGCCCGGCGCCGGCCAGGGCCGCTGGCCCTACGACGTCCAGCCGCGCAACCGCCGCGGCGCCAACCGGCTCTGGCTCGTCCGCGCCGAGATCGCCGCCTCGTGACGGCCGCACGGACGGCGGAGCGCCGGATCACGCTGGAACGGATCGAGTCGTACGCGCCCGAGCGCAGCGTGCGGATCGAGGAGCTCGGGGAGCACCTCGGCCTGCGCCGCGGCGACCTGGGGGTGTTCCGCAAGTTCTACGGCCTGGACCGGCTGCGGTACGACCCGCAGCTGCCGCTGCTGGACCTGCTGCGGCCGGCGGCCCGCGCGGCGCTGGCCGCCCTGCCCGAGGACGGACACGTCGACTACCTCGCCTACGCCCACGTCACCCAGGCCGTCGCCCCCGCCGACACCGACATGGCCCAGCTCGTGCGCGAGGACCTCGGTCTCACCGGCGCCGAGGCCTTCGGGCTCAGCCACCAGGCCTGCGTCAGCAGCCTCGGCGCGATCGAGATCCTCGGCAACCTGCTGCGCGCCGAGGGCCGCGAGGGCGCCCACGCCCTCATGGTCACCGGCGAGCAGGCCTACTCCCCCATCGTCCAACTGGTCCCGAACACGGCGATCATGGCGGACGCCGCAGCCTCCTGCCTGGTCACCCTGGACGGCGACGGCGACGTCGTCCGCTCCTTCACCACCCGCACCCTCGGCGAGTACGCCCGCTGGCTGGAGCTCACCCCCGAGCAGAGCACCGAGTACGGCGAGCAGTACGCCCCCAGGATCGCCGAGGTCATCCACCAGGCGCTGGCGGAGGCCGGGTTGACGTTCGACGAGATCGACCTCGTGATCCCCCACAACGTCAACAAGCTCGCCTGGCGCCAGACCGTCAAGGAACTCGGCATCGACCAGGACAAGGTCTTCCTCGACAACGTCCCCGTCTACAGCCACACCTTCGCCGCCGACGTGTTCCTCAACTACACCACCCTGCGCGACGCCGGCCGGCTCACCGACGGCGCGCACTACCTCCTGGTCTCCGTCGGCCTCGGCGCCACCTTCGGGGCCATGGTCATCACCCACCGCACCCCGGGAGGAAGCCGGTGAACCGTCAGGACGTGCTGATCACCATCGAGAAGGCGCTGAGCGAGGTCCTGGAGCGCCCGATCACCGGACTCACCGAGGACACCGCGCTCTTCGACGACCTGCGGCTCGACTCCTCGTCCGTCCTCGGGCTGCTGATGACCGTCGAGGAGGCCACCGGGATCGCGGTCGACCCGGACGACCTCGACATCGACCACCTGCGCACCATGCGCTCGTTCGCCGACTACGTCGAGGCGGCGCTGCGGCGGGAAGAGGTGACCTCGTGACCGCGCTCGCCCTGCGCGCAGCCACCGCCGTACGCGCCCCGGCCGGCCCCGGCCCCGGCGAGGACGACCCCGCCCTTCTCGCCTACTTCACCGACCTCCTCGCTCCCTTCGGCCAGAAGCCCGACCAGGACCTCCACCGCGACGGCGCCCACCTGCACCACCGCGACCTCGTCGACCTCCTCCTGACCGACCCGGCCGTCGCCGCCGCCCGGCCCGAGCTCGCGATCGTCGCCCACGCCCTGCCCGACCTGGCGCCCTTCACCGCCACCGCCCCCTACCTCACCGCCCGGCTCGGCGGCCGCGCCACCAACTTCGCGCTCACCGAGCAGGGCCTCGCCGCACCCTTCACGGCCCTGCGCATCGCCGCCGCGTACGAGCGGGCCGGCCGGGCCGGCGAGGTCGCCATCGCCGTCCTCGAACAGACCACCCTGCCCACGCCCCACCCCCTGGCTCCGCTCACCGACTCCGCCGCGCTCCTGGTCCTCCGGGCGGACGCCGGCCCCGGCCCGCGGTTCGCCGGCGCCCACTCCACCGACGACGCCGGCCGGGCCCTGGCCGCCCGGCTCGACGGCCCGGACGCGGACGACACGCTCCTCGTCCTCGGCCCCCACGTCGCCGACGGCGTCCCCGACCACCCCGCCGTCCACCGCGCCGGGCCCGGCAGCTACTGCACCGGCGTCTGGCTCGAACTCGCCCGCCACTGGCAGGACTGGCAGCACACCCACCGCCGCATCGTCCTGTGCGACACCGACCCCCGCACCGGCCGCACGCACCTGGCCGTGTTCGCCGACGGCGGGGCGTGACGAGGGTCCCCGCACCCGCCCGGCGCCGCCGCCCGTGCAGGGCCCGGCTCCGCCAGACAACGGACGAGGCAACCGAAGGGACGGTTGGAACACGATGACCACGGTCAACGAGCAGACCATCAGGCTGGAATCCGCACGAGCCGGCACGGGCCCGGCCACCTGGGGGCAGCGGGCGATCTGGGGTGTCGTCACCCGGCTGGGCGACGACGCCCCCCGGTACAACCTGCCCACCGAGCTCCCCGTCACCCCGCCCCGACCCGCCGCCCGCGTCCTCGCGGACCTGACGGAGCTGCTCCACCTCCACGACAGCCTCCACACCCGGCTGCTGCCCACCGGCGAGGACGGTCTGGAGCAGGTCGTGGACGGCAGCGGCGAACTTCCCGTCGAGGTCCGGCGGTGCACCGCGGCCCAGGCTCCGGAAACGAGCGCGGCCCTGCTCAAGGAGCTGGCCGGGCGCCCCTTCGACCACACCCGGGAGTGGCCGCTGCGGGTCGGTCTCGTGGAGTGCGACGGGCTGGTCCACCGGCTGGTCCTGACCGGATCGCACGCCGGCATGGACTACTGGGGCCTCGTCCGGCTGCTGCGCGACCTCCGGTCGATCGAGGCGGGCGCGTCGGCCGAGTCGCTGCGCCGATCCCGCCCCGCCCTCCAACCGCTGGACGCCGCGGCGGTCCAGGCCTCGCCGCTCGGCCGCCGCCGGGACGAGGCCGCCCGCCGCTACTGGTGCGAGCAACTGGCCGCCGGCCCGCGGCGGATCTTCCGGGAGCCCGCCGCGCCGGAGCTCTCCGCCGACCCGGGCCGGCTGTTCCCCAACGCGCTGCTGCGCTCGCCCGCCCTGGCCGTCGCCGTCGAGCGGGTCGCCGAGCACCTGGAGGTGAGCGACGCGGCGGTGCTGCTGGGCGCGGCCTCGCACCAGCTGGCCCGGATGTCCGGCAGCAGCGACGTCCTGTTCCAGGTGGTGGTGGGCAACCGCTTCCAGCCGTCCGCGACCGCGGCGGTCAGCACGGTGGCGCAGGAGGCCCTGTTCCGGCTCCCGGACGCGGGACGGGACTTCGCGGACGCGGTGCGGCGGACGCGGTCCGTCTCCTTCAGCGCCTTCCGGCACGCCGCGTACGACAAGTGGGCGCTGGACCGGGAGGTGGCGGGCCTCGTGGAGCGCGGCGAGGCTGCCGACCACTCGTACTGGTGGAACGACACCCGGGACCCGGGCAGCGGGCCGTTCGACACCGTCGAGCGCCCGAAGGAGGCGCTGGCCGACCTGGCGACGCGCACC
>NZ_JAQYXB010000249.1:0-381 GCF_036322405.1 Streptomyces sp. SP17BM10
CACCATCGTGTTGATGGTGTTCTTCAGCTCCAGCATCTCGCCGCGCGCGTCCACCTCGATCTTCTGCGAGAGGTCCCCGCGCGCCACCGCCGTCGTCAGCTGGGCGATGTTGCGCACCTGGCCGGTCAGGTTGTCGGCCATGAAGTTCACCGAGTCGGTCAGGTCCCGCCAGAGCCCGGCCACGCCCGGCACCGGCGCCTGCCCGCCGAGGCGGCCCTCGGTGCCCACCTGGCGGGCGACCCTGGTCACCTGCTCGGCGAAGCCGGACAGCTGGTCCACCATCGTGTTGATGGTGTTCTTCAGCTCCAGCATCTCGCCGCGCAGCGGGTGGCTCACCCACTTGCTGAGATCGGAAGAGCGACGAGAAGGGAAAGAGTGTCC
>NZ_JAQYXB010000251.1:0-2200 GCF_036322405.1 Streptomyces sp. SP17BM10
CCCTGGGTGGTGTCCGCCACGTGCGAAGCGGCGTTGGACGCCCAGGTCGCGCGCCTGACGGAGCTGGATGAACTCCAGGCCGCCGATGTGGCGTTCACCCTGGCCGGGCGGACGGCCTTCCCGCACCGCGCGGTGCTCGTGGACGGCGTGGAGGTGGCCCGGGGGCTCGCGGGCGAAGGCGGGACGGCGTTCCTGTTCTCGGGGCAGGGGTCGCAGCGGTTGGGGATGGGGCGGGAGTTGTATGCCCGGTTCCCGGTGTTCGCGCGGGCCTTCGACGAGGTGTGTGACGGGCTGGAGTCGCCGCTTCGGGACATCGTGTGGGGTGCGGACGAGGAGCTGCTGAACCAGACGGCGTACGCCCAGGCCGGGTTGTTCGCGGTCGAGGTGGCGCTGTACCGGCTGGTCGAGTCGTTGGGTGTGCGGCCGGAGTTCGTGGCGGGGCACTCGATCGGTGAGGTGGCCGCGGCGCACGTGGCGGGGGTGTTCTCGCTCGCTGATGCCTGCGCTCTGGTGGCGGCGCGTGGCCGTCTGATGCAGGCGTTGCCGGCGGGTGGTGCGATGCTGGCGGTGCAGGCGACGGAGGACGACGTCCTGCCGTTGCTGGGCGAGTTCGTGTCGATTGCCGCTGTCAATGGCCCGACTTCCGTTGTCGTTTCGGGCACGGAGGAGGCCGTCGCGGCGATCGAGGCGCACTTCGCCGACCGCAAGACGACGCGGCTTCGGGTCTCGCACGCGTTCCACTCGCCGCTGATGGACCCGATGCTGGAGGACTTCCGTGAGGTCCTCAACGGGCTGACGTACAACGCTCCTTCGATCCCGCTGGTCTCCAACCTGACGGGCGCACTGGCGGAAGGTGTCCAGGGGCCCGAGTACTGGGTTCGCCACGTCCGCGAGGCGGTCCGCTTCGGCGACGGCGTCCGCACACTGGAGGTCGCGGGCGTCACCCGCTTCCTCGAGCTCGGCCCCGACGGCGTCCTCACCGCGCTCGCGGCTTCCTCCCTCTCCGACGACGCCGTCCTGGCCCCCGTCCTCCGCAAGGACCAGGCCGAGGACACGAGCGTCCTGACCGCCCTCGCCCGCCTGCACGTCACCGGCGCGCGCGTCGACTGGGCCGCCCTCTTCGCCGGGACCGGCGCCCGCGCCGTGAACGTGCCCACGTACGCGTTCCAGCACCGGAACTACTGGCCGGCCGTCACCCTCGCACGCGGCGGCGACGTCCGGCTCGCGGGACTCGGCGCCGCCGAGCACCCGCTGCTGGGCGCGGCCGTCGAGCTGGTCAACACGGACGGCTACCTGTTCACCGGCCGGCTGTCGGCCCGCTCGCACGGGTGGCTCGCGGATCACGTCGTCATGGGCTCGGTCCTGGTGCCGGGCACCGCGCTGGTCGAGCTGGCGGTGCGCGCGGGCGACGAGGTCGGCTGCGACGCCGTCGAGGAGCTGACGCTCGCCGCGCCGCTCGTCCTGCCCGAGCGGGGCGGTGTGCGGGTGCAGGTGTGGGTCGGCGAACCGGACGCCTCCGGGCGGCGCGCGCTGACCGTGCACGGCCGGCCGGACGACGCGGACGGGACGGACTGGACCCTGCACGCGAGCGGTGTGCTGGGGACGGGCGCGGCTCCGGCGGAGTTCGAGGCGGCGGTGTGGCCGCCGGTCGGTGCCGAGGCGGTCGACCTGACCGGGCTGTACGAGGGCTTGGCGGAGGCCGGGTTCGGGTACGGGCCGGCGTTCCGGGGCCTGCGGGCCGCCTGGCGGCGCGGGGACGAGGTCTTCGCGGAGGTCGCCCTGCCGGAGGGTACGGAGGGCGCGGGTTTCGGCTTGCACCCGGCGCTGTTCGACGCCTGCCTCCATGCGTTCGCGCTCACCGGGTCCGACGTGCGCGGCGTGCCGTTCGCGTGGGAGGACGTGGCGCTGCACGCCTCCGGCGCGTCGTCGGTCCGGGTGCGGTTGACGCCGGGGGCGGGCGGCGGGGTGTCGCTCGCGATCGCCGACACCGAGGGGCGCCCGGTGGCGTCCGTGAGGTCGTTGGTCGTGCGCCCGGTGACGGCGGACGAGGCGGCAGCGACTCGGGACGCGTTGTTCCGGGTGGATTGGGTGCCGGTGAGGTCTTCCGATGCGCCGGAGTTCGTGGCGGTGGCGTCGCTGGCGGAGGTGCCGGCGGAGGTGCCGCCGGTGGTGGTGGTCCGGTCGGCGGACGGGGACGTGC
>NZ_JAQYXB010000252.1:0-336 GCF_036322405.1 Streptomyces sp. SP17BM10
CCCCACCCCCACCCCCCCACCCCCAAACCCCACCCCCCCCCCCCAACCCAACAACCCACCCCCCACCCACCCCCACACAACACCCCCACCCCAAACCCCAAACAACAAAAAAAACCCAAAAACCACACCCCCACCAACAAACCCACCCAAAACCCCCCAACCCCAGCCCCAAACCAAAAACCCCACGAAGAACCCCCCCCAAACCCACAAACACACCCAACACACTTAGACCCCGCTGAAACACGTCACTTTTCAGATGCTCCAATCACACCCCCACACACAGAACACCACCAACAAACACAAACACCACCCACACCCACACACGACCGCCCCACC
>NZ_JAQYXB010000253.1:0-350 GCF_036322405.1 Streptomyces sp. SP17BM10
GGTGGGGAAGCCCGCCCCCCTTCCGCCCCCACCACCCCCCCCCCCGCCGAAGCACGCACGCGCCCATCCCCACGGCACCGCGGAGACCCCCCGAGCCCCCACACACGCCACCCCCAACAACGTCGCCAAAGACAACCTCCCCAACCCCCGCCCCCCCCCAAAAAAAAAAACAAACCAACCAAACACACCCAAACAAAACACCCCCAAACCCCACACCACCCCCCCCCCCCCCCCCCCCCACAACAACCACCCCCCCAACACACCCCCCCACAACCCACAACAAACAAAACAAACACACCCCAACCCAAAACAATAAAAAAAACAAACAAGAAAAACAAGAAACAACACAC
>NZ_JAQYXB010000254.1:0-502 GCF_036322405.1 Streptomyces sp. SP17BM10
CGCGGCGATCGAGAAGCACTTCGCCGACCGCAAGACCACGCGGCTGAAGGTCTCGCACGCCTTCCACTCCCCGTTGATGGACCCGATGCTGGAGGACTTCCGCGAGGTCCTCAACGGGCTGACGTACCACGACCCGTCGATTCCGCTGGTCTCCAACCTCACCGGCGCCCTGGGAGGGGACTTCACCTCCCCGGACTACTGGGTGCGTCACGTCCGCGAGGCCGTCCGCTTCGCCGACGGACTCAGCGCCCTGCGCGAGGCCGGAGCCACCGCCTTCGTCGAGCTCGGCCCCGACGGCGTCCTCGCCGCCCTCGCCCACCACGACAGCCCGGACTCCGACGCCCCGGCACTCCCGCTGCTGCGCCGCGACCGGCCCGAGGAACACACCCTCGTCACCGCCCTCGCCCGCCTGCACGTCACCGGCGTCCCCGTCGACTGGGCCCGGCTCTTCGACGGCACCGGCGCCAACCGCACCGACCTGCCCACCTACCCCTTCCAACAC
>NZ_JAQYXB010000255.1:0-4437 GCF_036322405.1 Streptomyces sp. SP17BM10
GCGCGTCCAGCGCCGCCTCCGACTTCGCCGAGACCACCCACGGCACCACACCGGCAACGACCGACGGCTCCTCGGCCGCGGCGTCCTCCTCCACCGCCTCCTCGACGATCACGTGCGCGTTCGTCCCACTGATCCCGAACGACGAGACCCCTGCCCGGCGCGGCCGCTCGTCCGCCGGCCACTCGCGCGCCTCGGTCAGCAGCCGCACCGCGCCCGCCGACCAGTCCACGCGCGAGGACGGCACGTCCGCGTGCAGCGTCTTCGGCAGCACGCCGGCCCGCATCGCCTGGACCATCTTGATCACGCCCGCGACCCCGGCCGCCGCCTGGGCGTGGCCGACGTTGGACTTGACCGAGCCCAGCCACAGCGGCCGTCCGTCCTCCCGCCCCTGCCCGTAGGTGGCGAGCAGCGCTTGGGCCTCGATCGGGTCGCCGAGCGGCGTGCCCGTCCCGTGGCCCTCGACGACGTCGACGTCGGCGGCCGTCAACCCCGCGTTGGCGAGCGCCTGCCGGATCACCCGCTGCTGCGAGGGACCGTTGGGAGCGGTGAAGCCGTTGGACGCGCCGTCCTGGTTCACCGCCGATCCCCGGACGACCGCGAGGACGCGGTGCCCGTTGCGGCGGGCGTCCGAGAGCCGCTCCAGCACCAGCACGCCGACGCCCTCGGCCCAGCCCGTCCCGTCGGCCGCGTCGGCGAACGCCTTGCAGCGCCCGTCCGAGGCCAGTCCGCCCTGCCGGGAGAACTCCATCAGCGAGCCGGGCGTCGCCATCACGTTGACGCCGCCCGCGACGGCGAGCGCGCACTCGCCGGCCCGCAGCGCCTGGACCGCCCAGTGCAGGGCGACCAGCGAGGAGGAGCAGGCGGTGTCGACCGTCACCGCCGGGCCCTCCAGCCCGAGGGTGTAGGAGAGGCGGCCGGAGAGGGCCGAGGCGGCGATGCCCGTGCCGATGTCGCCGGTGGCATCGGCCAGGGAGCGCACCAGCAGGTACGCGTAGTCCTGGCCGTTGGTGCCGAGGAAGACGCCGGTGCGGCTGCCGCGCAGGCCCGCCGGGTCGAGGCCGGCCCGCTCGAACGCCTCCCAGGACGTCTCCAGCAGCAGGCGCTGCTGCGGGTCGGTGGAGACGGCCTCGCGCGGCGAGATGCCGAAGAAGTCGGCGTCGAAGCCGGAGACCGAGTCGAGGAAGCCGCCGCGCCGCGAGACGCGGGTGCCGCGCTCGTCGACGCCGGCGTCCGTCAGCGCGCCGAGGTCCCAGCCGCGGTCCTCCGGGTAGCCGCCGGTGGCGTCGGTGCCGCCCGCCACGAGGTCCCAGAGGTCCTCGGGTGAGGCGACGCCGCCGGGGTAGCGACACCCCATGCCGATGACGGCGACGGGTTCGGCCGCCGCGGCCAGCAGCTGCCGGTTCTGCCTGCGCAGCCGTTCGGTCTCCTTCATCGAGGACCGGAGAGCGGCGACTACCTTGTCGTGGGGCGTGGTCATCTCTGCTCCGTCAGTCCTGGGCGTGGTCGGGGTCGTTGCGCAGGGCGGCCTGCACCAGGTCGTCCAGGTCCATCGCGTCGATGGCGTCGGCGGCCTCGGGCTCGCCGCCGTCGGCACCGTTCGCGGCGCCGTCGGCGAGCCTCAGCAGCGCGTCCAGGACGCCGCTGCGCCGCAGGCGGTCCAGCGGGACGGACTCGACGAGCGCCCGCAGTCGGGCGCGCTCCGGGTCGGCGCCGTCCGTTCCGGCTCCGCCGTCGACCTCGTCGACCAGCAGGCCGAGCAGGTGTGCGGCGAGCTCGGTCGGGCTCGGGTGGTCGAAGACCAGCGTCGGGGACAGGTCGAGGCCGGTCGCGGCGCCGAGCCGGTTGCGCAGCTCGATCGCGCCGAGCGAGTCGAACCCGAGGTCGCGGAAGGCCTTCTCGGGGCCGACGGCCTCGATGCCGGGCAGTCCGAGCACCTCGGCCGCCCGTCCGCGCACCAGCCCGAGGAGGGCGGCGGAACGGCGGGCCGGGCTGAGTCCGGCCAGTTCGGCACGCAGCTCGCGGCCGTTCCCGTCGTCCTCACCCGGGCTCTGCGAGTCGGCGTAGCCGGGGAGTTCGGCGAGCAGCCGGCTCGGGCGGACGGCGGTGAAGGCGCGGACGAAGCGCTCCGGGTCGACGTCGGCGACGAGCGTGGTCGGCGCGGTGTCGAGGACGGCGCGGCGCAGCGCGGCGACCGCGACGGCCGGGTCGAGCGGCTTGATGCCGGTGCGGCGGGCGGCCTCGCCGGCCCGGGCGTCGGCGGCCATGCCGTCGCCGGCCCAGGCGCCCCAGGAGAGGGAGGTGGCGGCGAGTCCGTCGGCGCGGCGGCGTTCGGCGAGGGCGTCGAGGACGGCGTTGGCGGCCGCGTAGGTGCCCTGGCCGGGGTTGCCGACGGCCGCGGAGGCGGAGGAGAACAGGGCGAAGACGGCGAGGTCGTGGTCCCTGGTCAGCTCGTCGAGCAGGAGCGCGGAGGTGGCCTTGGCGCGGTGGACGTCCTCGAAGCGCTCGGGGGTGAGGCCGTCGATGACGCCGTCGTCGAGCACGCCGGCGGCGTGGACCACGGCCGTCAGCGGGTGCTCGGCGGGCACGGCGGCCAGGACGGCGGCGAGCGCGTCCCGGTCGGCGGCGTCGCAGGCCACGACGGTGACGGCGGTACCGGTGGCGGCGAGCTCGTCGCGGAGCTCGGCCGCCCCGGGCGCGTCCGGGCCCCGGCGGCTGAGCAGTACGAGGTGCGGGGCGCCGGCGGCGGCGAGGCCGCGGGCGACCTCGCCGCCGAGCGCGCCGGTGCCGCCGGTGATCAGGACGGTGCCGGTCGGCTCCCAGTGCGCCGGATCGCTCACGGAGCCGCCGGGCGTGGCGGCCAGGCGCCGGCCGAGGATCCCGGTCGGCCGCACGGCGAGCTGGTCCTCCCCGTCCGGGTCGGCGAGGACGGCGGCCAGCAGGGCGGCGGTGCGCCGGTCGAGGCTCGTGGGCAGGTCGATCAGGCCGCCCCAGCGCTGCGGGAGTTCGAGCGCGGCGACCCGGCCGAGGCCCCAGACGGCGGCCTGGGCCAGGCCGGTGACGCGGTCGCCGGGGGCGGCCGCGACGGCGTCCCGGGTGAGGCACCACAGGGGGGCGCCGATCCGGGCGTCGCCGAGGGCCTGCACCAGGGCGGCGGTCCGGGCGAGCCCGGCGGGGGCACTGCCGTCCGCGGACTCGTCGAGCGCCAGCAGCGATGCCACGCCCGCGATCTCCTCGGCCGCGTACGGCAGGTCGGCGAGCTGTTTGGCGAGTCCGGCGCGGTCGGCGTCGGCCTCGACGGTCAGCCGGACGGCGTCGGCGCCGAGCGCGGCGAGGAGCTCGTCCGTCCAGGCCGGGTCGCCGTGGTCGGCGGGCACGACGGCGAGCCAGGTGCCGGCCGGGGCGGCGGCGCGCGGCCGGTCGAGCGGCTTCCAGACGATCCGCCGGCGGCGGGCGTCCACGGCGGCCCGCTCCTCGCGCCGGTCGTGCCAGTCGCGCAGGGCCGGGAGCACCTGGGCGAGGGCGTCACCGTCGACGTCCAGGGTGCCGGCGAGCGACTCGAAGGACGCGGTGCGCAGCGCCGTCCAGAACTCCCCGTCCGAGGACGCGGACGGGGACACGGCCGGGGACGCCGCCGAGCCGAACGACTGCTCGGGCCAGTAGCGCTGCCGCTGGAACGGGTAGGTGGGCAGCTCGACCCGGCGGGCGCCGGTGCCGGCGAAGAGCGCGGACCAGTCCGGCGCGAGCCCGTCGGTGTGCAGGCGCGCGACGGCGGCGAGCAGGGTCGTGCGCTCGTCGCGGCCGTGGCGCAGCGCGGTGGCGGTGACCACCGGGCGGGCCGGGTCGGCGTCCCCCGCCGTGTTGGCCTGGACGAGCGCGGACAGCACGCCGTCCGGGCCGAGTTCCAGGTGGCGGCGCACGCCGCGGGCGCTGAGGGCGGCGACGCCGTCGGCGAAGCGGACGGCCTCGCGGACGTGGCGCACCCAGTACCGCGCGTCGAACCGGTCCCCGGTGTCGCCGGTGACGACGTCGCCGGTCAGGTTGGACACGAGCGGGACGCGCGGGGCGGCGTAGGTGAGGCCGCGGGCGGTCCGCTCGAAGTCGTCGAGCATGGCGTCCATGTGTACGGAGTGAAACGCATGACTCACCCGCAAACGCCTAGTCCTGCGTCCGTCGGCGGCGAAGCCTGCGGCCATGCGTTCGACGGCGTCGGCGTCCCCGGAGAGGACGACGGCGCGCGGGCCGTTGACGGCGGCGATGGAGACGCCGTCCGTCAGCAGCGGCAGCACCTCCTCCTCCGTCGCCTCGACGGACACCATCGCTCCCCCACCGGGGAGTTGCGACATCAGCCGCGCCCGGGCCGCGACCAGCGTGCAGGCGTCCTCCAGCGAGAACACCCCCGCCACGTGCGCCGCCGCGACCTCACCGATCGAGTGCCCC
>NZ_JAQYXB010000256.1:0-391 GCF_036322405.1 Streptomyces sp. SP17BM10
CAGCCCCCCCCCCCCCCACACACACCCACCCCCACCATCCCCAACCCTCTCTACATTTCTTTATTTTTTTTTTTTTTTTTTTTTTTTTTTTTTTTTTTTTTTTTTTTTTTTTTTTTTTTTTTTTTTTTCTTTTTTTTTTTTTTTTTATTTATTTTTAAGTGCACTCCTCCACCCGCCCCCTAACAAACCCCCACAACCCCCACCCCCACCACCCCCCCACACCCCAACACACCCCCCCCCCCCAACCCAAAAACAAAAAAAAAAAAAAAAAAAAAAAAAAAAAAAAAAAAAAAAAATAAAAACAAAAAAAAAAAAAAAAAAACAGGGGGGGGGGGGGGGGGGGGGGGGGGGGGGGGGGGGGGGGGGGGGGGGGGGGGGGGGGGGGGGGGGG
>NZ_JAQYXB010000257.1:0-305 GCF_036322405.1 Streptomyces sp. SP17BM10
CCCGCCGGCCGCACGGTCGCCGTCGGCATCACCGCGGCCGCCCTCGCCACAGCCACCGCCCGCACCCCACCACCACCCACCCCGACGACGCGACCACCAGCGACGCCACCGCCCGGATGGAGCACGTGGAGCACGCCGCCGCCTACCTCGCGGCACACAACCCCGCAACCATCTACCCAGACGACCCGAACGGCACCTGCAACACCTACCTCATCGCCCACGGGGACGTCGCCTCCTACTACCACGAGCCGACCAGCCCAGACACGCCCGCCGACACGAAGGCACCACCACCGATGAGCTGGGCG
>NZ_JAQYXB010000258.1:0-300 GCF_036322405.1 Streptomyces sp. SP17BM10
CACGGGGTACCGGGGGGCGCCCTACCCGTAGGGGCGCCTGTTCCGGGTCACGTGGTCGGGGCCGGCGCGGGGTGCGGGGGGGGGGGGGGCCCCCCCGGGGGGGGGGGGGGGGCGGGGGGGGGGGGGGGGGGGGGGGGCGCGGGGGGCCGGCCGGCGGCCGGCGACGCGCGCGCGCGCACGCGGCCCGGCGGCGGTGCCGGCAGTGCGTGTAGTTGCTGGGCAACCTCGCCCTCGCGCCGGAGGAGCTCGTCCTGCCCGGCCTGTCCGTCGAGCCGCACCCGGCCGTGGTGGACGGCGCCA
>NZ_JAQYXB010000259.1:0-854 GCF_036322405.1 Streptomyces sp. SP17BM10
TCAAGGGCGTGACGGAGGAGACCACGACGGGTGTCCACCGGCTGTACGAGATGCACCGTGACGGCAAGCTGCTGTTCCCGGCGATCAACGTGAACGACTCGGTGACGAAGTCGAAGTTCGACAACAAGTACGGCTGCCGGCACTCGCTGATCGACGGGATCAACCGGGCGACGGACGTGCTGATCGGCGGCAAGGTCGCCGTCGTGTGCGGTTACGGTGACGTGGGCAAGGGCTGCGCGGAGTCGCTGCGCGGCCAGGGCGCGCGGGTGATCGTGACGGAGATCGACCCGATCTGCGCGCTGCAGGCGGCGATGGACGGCTACCAGGTCGCCACGCTGGAGGACGTCGTCGAGACGGCCGACATCTTCATCACGACCACGGGCAACAAGGACATCATCCTGGCGTCGCACATGGCGCGGATGAAGCACCAGGCGATCGTGGGCAACATCGGTCACTTCGACAACGAGATCGACATGGCCGGTCTGGCGCAGCTGCCGGGCGTCGTGAAGACCGAGGTGAAGCCGCAGGTCCACGAGTGGCGCAAGGAGGACGGCCGGACGATCATCGTGCTGTCCGAGGGCCGTCTGCTGAACCTGGGCAACGCGACCGGGCACCCGTCGTTCGTGATGTCGAACTCGTTCGCGAACCAGACGATCGCGCAGATCGAGCTGTTCACGAAGACCGAGCAGTACCCGATCGGCGTGTACGTGCTGCCGAAGCACCTGGACGAGAAGGTCGCGCGTCTGCACCTGGACGCGCTGGGCGTGAAGCTGACCACGCTGACCCAGGAGCAGGCCGACTACATCGGCGTCCCGGTCGAGGGCCCGTACAAGGCGGAGCAGTACCGCTACTGA
>NZ_JAQYXB010000260.1:0-899 GCF_036322405.1 Streptomyces sp. SP17BM10
CGACGCCGACCTCCTGGACGCCGCCGACCTCCTGCCCGGCGAGAAGGTCGACATCGTCGACATCGACAACGGCAACCGCCTGTCCACCTACGTCATCGAAGGCCCCCGCGGCACCGGCGTCATCGGCATCAACGGCGCCGCCGCCCGCCTCATCAGCCCCGGCGACCTCGTCATCATCATCGCCTACGCGACGGTGACCGACGCCGAGGCGGCCGACGTCCGCCCGCACGTCGTCTTCGTCGACCGCACCAACCGGATCGTCCACCAAGGCAGCGACCCGGCCGACGTCCCGGCCGACAGCGGCCTCCTGCGCGGCGACGTCCTGGCCGGGTGAGCCGGGTGGTCCTGCCGGTCGAGGACCGGCCCGCCGGGGCCGGCCGCGGACGGGCCGGGGCCTGGCGCGACCACACCACCGGTGCCTTCGGCCTCCGGGCCCTCCCTGTCCGTGCAGCTGGACCGGGCCGACGAAGCGGCCTGAGCACCTCGACACCCCACGTTACGGAGAACCTGCCATGTCCCGCCGTCTGTTCACCTCGGAGTCCGTGACCGAGGGACACCCGGACAAGATCGCCGACCAGATCAGCGACGCCATCCTCGACGCCCTCCTCCGCGAGGACCCGGCCTCCCGGGTCGCCGTGGAGACGCTCATCACCACCGGCCAGGTGCACGTGGCCGGCGAGGTGACGACGAAGGCGTACGCGCCGATCGCCCAGCTCGTCCGGGACAAGATCCTTGAGATCGGTTACGACAGCTCGGCCAAGGGCTTCGACGGCGCCTCCTGCGGCGTGTCGGTGTCCATCGGTGCTCAGTCGCCCGACATCGCGCAGGGCGTCGACACCGCCTACGAGGCTCGGGTCGAGGGCGACGAGGACGACCTGGACAAGCAGGGCGCCGGCGAC
>NZ_JAQYXB010000261.1:0-479 GCF_036322405.1 Streptomyces sp. SP17BM10
AGGGGGGGGGCCCCCCCCCCCCCCCCGCGGGCCCCACCCCCCCCCCCCCAAGAAACCACCCCGCGGGGTCAGGCGCCCCGCAAACCCAACACGATGCGTGCCCCCCCCCCCCCCCCCCCCCCCCCCCCCGCCGCCCCCCCCGCCGGCCCCCCGGGCGCGTCCGCCTACTAAACCGCACCGGACGCCCGAGACCGGGCGGGGCGGGCCCCCCCCCGCGGGGGGGGGGGGGGGGGGCCCCCCCCCCGGCGGCCGCGGGGGTGAGGTCGGCGCGGCCGAACAGGAGCGCGTACCCGCGGGGGAGGTAGGCGAGGAGGCGGTCGGTGAGCTGGTTGCCGGCGAGGTCGGCGAGGGCGGTCGGCGCGGACCAGCCCGGCGCGGCGCCCGCGCCGGACGCCCCCGACGGGTGGACCGCGCACAGGGGCACCCTGCGCGTCACCGGCGGAGCCGGCGCCCTCGGCGCGCACGTCGCCCGCTGGCTG
>NZ_JAQYXB010000262.1:0-305 GCF_036322405.1 Streptomyces sp. SP17BM10
GAAGCGGCCATCGCGGTCATCACGGCGGTAGCAGCCGCCACCCTGGCGGTAGTCGCGGCGGTAGCCACCGCCTGACGGGCGCTCGCCACGGTCGTCACGGAGGTTGCCGCCGCCCTGTCTGTCGTAGCGGTCGCTGTTGAAGCCGACTGAGGGTCTGTCGTCGCGTCGGAAGCCACCGCAGGACGGGCGCTCGCCTCGGTCGTCACGACGGAAACCACCACGGTCGCCGCGGTCGTCACGGTAGAAACCACCCGAGGGACGGTCATCACGGCGGAAGCCACCACCGGAGGGGCGGTCGTCGCGGC
>NZ_JAQYXB010000263.1:0-328 GCF_036322405.1 Streptomyces sp. SP17BM10
GGCGGAAGCCACCGCCGGACGGGCGCTCGCCACGGTCTTCACGACGGAAACCACCACGGTCGCCGCGGTCGTCACGGTTGAAACCACCCGACGGACGGTCATCACGGCGGAAGCCACCACCGGAGTGGCGGTCGTCACGGCGGAAGCCACCACCGGAGGGGCGGTCGTCTCGGCGGAACCCACCGCCGGCGGGGCGCTCGCCCCGGCCGGCCCGCGCCGCTCCCGCGACCCGCGCCCCGCGACGGGCGCCCCCCGCCCGCCGGGCCGCCGGCCCCCCCCCGCCCCCCCCCCCCCCCCCCCCCCCCCCCCCCCCCCCCCCCCCCCCCCC
>NZ_JAQYXB010000264.1:0-317 GCF_036322405.1 Streptomyces sp. SP17BM10
GGGGGGGGGGGGGGGGGGGGGGGGGGGGGGGGGGGGGGGGGGGGCGGGGGGGCGGGGCGGCGCGGCTGCGGCCCGCCGGCGCGCGCAGCCGAGCCGCCCCCACGGGCCCCCGACCACCAACACCCCCCAAAAACACCCCACCACCCCCCCAACACCCCCCCCCCACCAAAACAACCCCCCCCACCCCCCCCCCCCCCCCCCCCCCACCCCCACCCCCCACCACCACCCCCCCCACCACAACCCCCCCCACAACAACCCCAACCACCCCACCCCCCCCAACCCCCACACCCCCCCCCCCCCCACCCACCCACCCACCC
>NZ_JAQYXB010000265.1:0-14667 GCF_036322405.1 Streptomyces sp. SP17BM10
CCATGATGGCGGTGAACTCGCCCTGGGGGAACTCGACGCTGACGTTGTCCAGGGCGACCACGCGGGTCTCCCCCTCCCCGTAGACCTTGTTCAGGCCGGTGGCGCGGGCGGCCGCCCGGCCGGTGCGGACGGCGGTTGCGGGCATCGTCACGGGGAGACTCCTGGGGACGGAACGGATGATCGACTACGTTCCATCTTTCCAAGGACTTCGAACGCGATTCGTATGTCCCGGGGAGGGGCGACCCCCGCCGTCCCGGCGTGATGGCGGGGGTGGTCTCTCCTCCTCAGGTATGACGACCATCCCCGAGGCGTCTCAGCCGGCTCGGGCTGCTCGACGGCCCCGCCGCTCGACGCACCCGCTGCTCCACGGCCCGCTACTCGACGGCGACGCCGAACGCGCTCGCGAGCCCGGCCAGGCCGTCGGTCACCGTCGAGCCCGACGGCGTGAACTGCCAGCCCCCGCCGTTGCGCCGGAACGCCCCGACCAGCATCGCGCTGTGCGGCACGCCCCCGGTGTCGGCCGTCCACCGCTCCGGCCCGGCCGCGCCCTGCCCGTACGCGCCGGTCAGCGCGAGCCCGTGCACGTACCCGAGCGGCAGGGCCGGCGGCTCCTCCTCCTCGGTCGAGACGGCGATCACCACCTCCTCCACCGCGGGTCCCAGCCGGGCCGGGTCCAGCGTGACCCGCGCGGCGCGCAGCGGCTCGCCCGGCACCGAGCGGGTCGGGTGCAGGCGGACGGCGCCGTCCGGGTCCTGCGGGTTGTTGAAGAACACGAAGTGCTCGTCGCTCAGCACCCGGCCGCCCGCGCACACGAAGGCCGTTACGTCCAGCTCGACCGCGTCCCCGCCGGCCGTCCGGCTGCGCCACACCACCTCGATGCCGGTGCGCCGGTCGCCCGGCCCGTCCTCCTCCGGTGCCTCGCCGGCGCAGCGCGGGGCGCCGCCGAGCCGCCCGCGCAGACCCTGCTCGGCCAGCAGCTCGACCAGCTCCGGGCCGCTGACCAGCGACAGCGGCTTGTTGCGGACGTACTCGTACGAGCCCGGGCCGAAGCCCGCCGTCGTCACCAGGATGCCCTTGATCGCGCCGTGGTGGCGCACGGTGGAGTCGAGGTCGCGCACGGCCGTGGGGGAGACGGTCGAGCGGTAGCGCTTCGCCTGGATCACGATCTTGCCGCCGGTGACCGGATCGAGGTCCTCGGCGACCACGTCCACGCCGACGTCGCCGCTGCGGGCCGTCGTCATCACCCGGAAGCCGCGCAGCCGGAACAGCTCAGCGATCAGGTTCTCGAACTCGATCGGGTCCATCTCGAACAGGTCCGGGTCGTCCTCGCCGCCCTGCCCGGCCGGGCTCCCGCCGACCGTCTCCGGCAGCCGGGCCGGCCGCACCTCGTCCAGCCGCTCGGGGCGCGCCGACAGCGTGCCGCCGAGGCCCTGGAAGCACTCCACCGGAGCCACCCGGTCCAGCGCGAGCCCGGCGAAGTCGGCGCGCGCGGCCGACAGCGTCGACAGGAAGCGCTCCGACTCGCGGCCCGTCGCCGGGTCGATGCCGCGGACGAATCCGTTCAGCACCACCGAGTCCAGCATCCCGTCCCGGTCCGCCCGGAACAGCTCCGCCACCACCCGCAGCGAGGTCTGCGCCAGCACCTCCCGGTACAGCGCCTTGCGCTCCGTCGCCGGACGGGCCACCTCGGCCTCGCGGTCGTCCGACTTGACGTACCGCACCCGCGCCGCGGCCGGCACGATGTCCGGTCCCGGCAGCTCCCAGTTCACCACCAGCTGGCGCGATGACGCCTCCCAGGCCGCCACCAGCCGGTGCGGGAAGCCCTCCGGCCACGCGGCGGACGCGTACAGCCCGGCCGTGAAGTACTCCTGGACGGCCTCCGGCTCGCCCGCGCGCAGCCGGCGCAGCAACTCCTCCGTGCGGACCGTCCGCTCCTCGTCCTCCTTGCGGTGCCGGGCCACCCGCTCCAGGTATTCCTGGTGACAGGCCGCCAGTCGGCGCTGCCGGTCCGCCTCGCGCGCCTGCGCGGCGTACCAGTCCTGCTCGAACCGGGCACGCGCCTGGGCCGCGTACTGCTCGTAGCGCTGCCACACACCGGCGTTGCGGGAGTGCGCCGGATCCGGCGGCGGTACCAGGTAGGCGTTCTGATCGGGCATCGGCACCGGCTCGCCCAGCGCGCCCGGCTCGAACGGCGGCACCGGACGCGGCGCCAGCAGTGCCAGCGGACTGAACTCCGGCTCCCGCAGCCCGGCCGCCAGCAACCCGCGCAACTCTTCGACCCGGGCGTCCAGTTCGGCCGTCCGCCGGGCCGCGTCCGCCTCCCGCGACTGCTGGTACGCGCGCTGCGCCTCGCGCTCACCGCGCGCCGCGGCCCGCTGCGCCTCCCGCACCTCGCGCTCCCGGCGCCGCTCCTCGGCCGCCTGCGCCCGCCAGCGGGCCTCCTCCCGGCGCTGCTGCTGTCGCTGCGTCTCCGCCCAGACCGCCAGCACCCCGTCGTTCCGCCGCCCCGCCACCGTCCACCCCTCCACTCCACACGCCGCCACCGGCGCCCGCCACAATAGAACGCGGACACCCCACCGAGCCACGCTCCCCGACCTGCGGAGAGAGGGGGAGCGGGCCGGCATCGCCTCCCACCTCAGGCGCCGTACAGGAAGTCGGGTGGGTTCGACTTCCTGTGCGGTGGGTCGTCAGGCGCGGACGTCGGCGTGCCAGCGCCATTCCCGGCGGGGTGGGCGGCCGGGGAGGGCCTTGCGACCGGTGGCCCAGAGGAGGGTGGGCCAGGGGGTGTCGCTGGGGGTGAGGGGGACGTCGGGGAAGAGGCGGATGAGTGTGCGGTGGCAGATCTCCGCCGGCGGGTCCCACGGGAGTCCGAGGCCCTGGGTGACGTCGTGCAGGTGGACCAGGAGCTCCACCAGGCTCATCGCGACGAAGCCGGTCGGGTCGGCGAGGCCCCACGGGTGGTAGGCGCGGGCGTCCGGTGAGGTGGTGCGGGCGATGGCGACCATCAGTGCGCCGCTCGCCTCCAGCACCTCGACGAGGCCTGCCGTGCCGGCCTCGGGGCGGGCGCGGACGAAGTTGTTCGGCGCCCCCGGAGCCTCGCGCGTCGAGACGAACGGGACGTAGCCGTCCTGCGGCGGCCGGGCGGGCCCGAGTTGGGCGGCGTAGGCGAGGAGGTCGTCCGCGAGGTGTTCGACGGTCTCCCAGCAGGACCAGCCGAGCGTGCCGGCGGGGCGGGACCAGTCGGCGTCCGCCGGGGCGCCGCGCAGGGTGTCGGCGGCGAGCCGCAGGGCGGTGGCGAGGTCGTCAGGGGTGGGGGTCTCGGTCATGATCGCGACGGTAACAGCCCCCCGCGGCCCGCCCGAGCGGTTTTCGGTACCCGGCCCACCGCGCGCCTTCGATACCCCTGGGGGTACGTCTGCTAGGCTCCGCCTCGATACCCCTAGGGGTACATCCGTGAGGAGGGTGCGTGTACTTCGTCGACATCCTTGAGAGCGAGGCGCCGGGCAGTCGCGGCTACCTGGCCGGCGGGCCGGGAGGGGCGGTGGCCGTGGACCCGCCGGCCGACGTCGGCCGGGTCCTCGCCGCGGCCGCCCACCGGTGCGTGCCGATCGCGTACGTCGCCGAGACCCACGTGCACGACGACCACGCCACCGGCGGGCCGGAACTCGCCCTCCTCACCGGCGCGCACTACCTCGTGCCCGCCGACGCGGCAGTCTCCTACCGGCGCGTCCTGGTGCACGACGGCGACGAGTTCGACCTCGACCCCGCCAACGGCCTCGCCCTGCGCGCCGTCGCGACGCCCGGCCACACGCCGCACCACACCTCGTACGTCCTCACGCGCCACGGCCGCCCCCTGACCGCCTTCACCGGCGGCCCGCTGCTCGATGCGACGGCGGTGGCCGGCCTCTTGGGCAGGACACCCTAGGCCGGCCACCGCCGGTGCGTCAGTGCGAGGACGTCTCCGTGTGAGGACGTCTCAGTGCAGGACGTCGAGGGCGTTGTCGGCGTCGTTGACGAAGTAGACCGCGTCGTGGTCGAGGTCCAGCGCGAGGCCGAAGAGCGCGCCCGCACCGGCCGGGGTGCCCTCGTCGTTGATCTGCTTGGCCGCCACCTGACGCCCGGCCCGGTCGGTCTCGACGATGTCGCCGTCCCCGCCGTTGACGGTGAGGATGTCGCCCCGGGGCGTGATCGCCATGCCCAGCGGGGCGTTGAGGCTGCCGCCCGAGGTGACGACCCGCCCGATGCCCGCGCTGTCCTCGCGGGTCAGCGCGTGCGGGATCGCGGTGATCCGGCTGTGCGCCGCGTCGGCGACGTAGAGCGTGCCGTCATGGAGGCCGACCCCGGTGGGGCCGACCACCAGAGCCGCCGGGTCCGTCCGTTCGGGGAAGCCCGAGCCGATCACGGTGGTGGCCGCACGGGTCGGCGGCTCGTCGCCCTCGGTGCACAGGGTGATGCGCAGGACGGTTCCCTGGTCGACCTCCGCGCCGTTGGCGGCGACCGTCCCGTTGAGCACGTTGGTGACGAACAGCTCGCTCCGCTTGCCGGTGCTGACGGCGGTCATGTCCCACGGGCCGTTGATGCCGTCCCCGGCGATCGTCTCGCGGACCGTCCCGTGCTTGTCGAGCACCAGCAGGCAGCCGGCCTGGGCGGTGCCCGCCGTGCCGTCCGAGGTGGGCAGGCTGCCGACCACCACCCAGCCGCCGGGCAGGACGGTCAGCGCCGTGGTGAGGCCGACCCCGCCGGGGCACGGGCCGGGCAGGTGGGCCGGGTCGATCGTGGCGAACGTCGTCCTGGTGCCGTCCGGGGTGATCTGGACCAGCGTGGTGCCGGTGCCCTGGAGGTTGTTCGAGTTGTTGAAGTTGCTGACCAGGACGTTGCCCCGGTGCAGGTCGCCGGCGCTCTCCCGGATCGTGAACGTGCCGTACGGGTTCACGTCGCCGTTGTCCGGGACGGTGGACGCGACCGGGGACACGGTGTGCAGCCGGTCGAGGAACGGCCGCGGTTCGGCGGCGCCGGCCGGGGTCGCGGCGGCCGTCAGGCCGACGGTCAGCGCGGCGGTCGTCAGCGCGCTCGAACATGCCCGAAGTCTCATGTGCAGTGCCTCCTGGAGGGCGGGCCGGACCGCCGCGACAGGCGGCCCCGACCCGCGGAAGTGCTCGGATCGCCCCCAGGACGTCACGCTAGGCACGCACCCGACGGACCGCCCGCCGACCTCCGCCGAATGCCTAGCACCCGGGTGACGCCCGGGGCCGTGCCCGTTGTCGGTGCGGGCGGGTAGCCTCATTTCTTCCGACCGAGAGGAGCCCCGTGACGATCGCGCCGCAGCCCCCGCAGCGCCCCGCCGGCTGGATCTCCACCGGGCTGAGCTGGCACGAGGGCCGGCCACGGCTCGGTGCCGTGTGCGGTCAGCGGGTGCACGAGCGCGTCGTCGGGGCGGGGACGGAGGTCGGCTGGCTGCTCGGCGGTCCGCGCCGGTGCACCGGGGCCTGGCTGGCCGGTGCCACCGAGCGCACGCCGTGCCCGCACCACGCGGAGATCGATCCGGGCGGCAGCGCCGTGCAGTGTCCGGCGTGCCAGAGCGTCGACCGGGGCCTCGCCCTCGCGCGGGACCAGATCCTCGACGACGGCCGCACCTACCTGCTCTACCTGGCCTGGTTCGGCGACGGCCTGCTCAAGGTGGGCCTGACCGCAGAGCAGCGCGGGGACAGCCGGCTCCTCGAACAGGGCGCGCTCGCCTACGCGTTCACCGCGCGCGGCGGCCTCCCGGCGATCCGCCGCGCCGAACTCACCGTCGCCGCCTCGGGCCTGGCCCGCGAGCGCTTCAAGAGCCGCGCCAAGACGGACCGCTGGTGGTCGCACGGCGACGTGCCGCACCGCCGGGCCGTGCTCTCCGACGCCCGCGCCCAGGCGCACCGGCTCCTGCGCGGCCACGCCCTGGAGCTGCTCTCCGACCGGCCGGTCACCGACCACGTCGAGCGCTTCGGCCTGGCCGGCGGCGCCCCGGAGAGCTACCGGCACGTCGACGGGCTGGCGCACGGCGCCGTCCTCGCGGGCACGTTGCGGGCGCCGGTCGGCCGGCACCTCTTCCTCGACCAGGCCGACGGCGCCGGTCCGCTGCTGCTCGACACCCGGCTGCTGACCGGCTGGACGCTCACCGCCGCCACGGGCCGTACGACCACGGGCGTCACGCTCGACGAGCGCGTCCGCCCGCCGGAGCCGGACACCCAGGAGGCGCTGTTCTGAACCGCCTCGGCTCGGCGGACGCCTCAGCCCAGCCGCCCGCGAACCCCGCCCGGTCCGGAGCGGGACCGGCGCGAGAGCGGTGGCCGCGACGGGCGGACGTCGGTGCGCGCGGGCGGTTCGGTGTCCGCCGCGCGCCGGGCCGCCGCGGCGCGGGCGGCGGCCAGCGCCATCCGCGCGAGCAGCGGGTCCTCGCGGACCCCGGCCGCCCGCTTGGCCGTCTGGCAGCGCGAGCACCAGATGGGCGAGGCGGGCCCGTCGGGGTACGCCAGGCTCTCGGGCGGCAGGTAGTGCCCACCGCACTCGACGCATTCGAAGACCAACCTCATCCGACGATCACCGTCCCGGATCCGTGGCACCGACCGCATGGCGACCAGAAGGTGTGGATCCTCGGCACCATGCTTCCTTCCTCGTCCAGTTCGACCGTGGCCTCGGTCTTCTGGGTCCCCCCGGACCCGCCGCAACCGGAACAGGACTGAACCTCGGGCATATGCCGTCCTTCCGTGGCGGAGGACCACGGTAGCGCGAAAATCCGCGCGACCGCACCGGTCCTGACGATCCACCACTCCATCGGGGAGCGCGCGCACGCCCCGCACGCCCCGCTGGACGCCTTCGGCCTCTCGTGAACGCACGAGAGGCCGAAGGGCACGGGGAGTTCAGCCGCGCGAGGCCTTGAGGAACTCGCGGTTCATCGCGGCGATGCTGGGGAGCGGGATGCCCTTGGGGCAGGCGGTGGCGCACTCGCCGGTGTTGGTGCACCCGCCGAAGCCCTCGGCGTCCATGGCGGCCACCATGTTCCGCACCCGCGAGGCGCGCTCCGGCGCGCCCTGGGGGAGCACGTTGAGGTGGACGACCTTGGCGGACGTGAAGAGCATCGCCGAGCCGTTCGGGCAGGCGGCCACGCAGGCGCCGCAGCCGATGCACTCGGCGTGCTCGAAGGCGGTGTCGGCGGCCGCCTTGGGGACGGGCGTGGCGTGCGCGTCGGGGGCGCTGCCGGTGGGGGCGGTGACGTAGCCGCCCGCGCCGATGATCCGGTCGAAGGCGGAGCGGTCCACGACGAGGTCCTTGACCACCGGGAAGGCGGCGGCCCGCCAGGGCTCGACGTCGATGGTGTCGCCGTCGGTGAAGTGCCGCATGTGCAGCTGGCAGGTGGTGGTCCGTTCCGGGCCGTGGGCCTGCCCGTTGATGACCATGCCGCAGGCGCCGCAGATGCCCTCGCGGCAGTCGTGGTCGAAGGCCACGGGCTGGTCGCCGCGGGTGATCAGTTCCTCGTTGAGGGTGTCGAGCATCTCCAGGAAGGACATGTCCGGGCTGATCCCGCCGACCTCGTAGGTGGTCATCGCGCCGGGGGTGTCCGGGCCCGCCTGGCGCCAGATGCGCAGGGTGAGGTTCATGCGTAGCTCCGCTGGGTGGGGTGGACGTACTCGAAGTCGAGCGCCTCGCGGTGGAGGACGGGCGCGTTGCCGGTGCCGGTGAACTCCCAGGCGGCGGCGTAGGTGTAGTCCTCGTCGCGGCGGGCGGCCTCGCCGTCAGGGGTCTGGCTCTCGGTGCGGAAGTGGCCGCCGCAGGACTCGGCCCGGTGCAGGGCGTCCAGGCACATGAGCTCGGCGAGCTCGAAGTAGTCGACGAGCCGGTTGGCCTTCTCCAGCGACTGGTTGAGCTCCCGGCCGGTGCCGGGCACCTTGATCCGGCGCCAGAACTCCTCGCGCAGCTCGGGGATCCGCGCCAGGGCCCGGCGCAGCCCGGCCTCGTCGCGGGCCATGCCGCACTCGTCCCAGAGGAGTTCGCCGAGTTCGCGGTGGAAGGAGTCGGGGGTGCGGTCGCCGTTCACCGCGAGGATGAGGTTGAGCCGGTCCTCGACCTCGGCCTCCGCCTCGGTGACGGCGGGGTGGTCGGCGGGGACGGCGGGCAGCGGGTGGCGGGCCAGGTAGTCGTTGAGGGTGGGCGGCAGGACGAAGTAGCCGTCGGCGAGGCCCTGCATGAGGGCGCTGGCGCCGAGGCGGTTGGCGCCGTGGTCGGAGAAGTTGGCCTCGCCGATCGCGAACAGGCCGGGCACGGTGGTCTGGAGGTCGTAGTCGACCCAGAGCCCGCCCATCGTGTAGTGGATCGCGGGGTAGATCCGCATCGGCACCGTGTAGGGGTCCTCGGCGGTGATCCGCTCGTACATCTCGAAGAGGTTGCCGTACTTGGCCTCGACGGCGTCCCGGCCCATCCGGCGGATGGCGTCGGCGAAGTCGAGGTAGACGCCCTGGCCGCCGGGGCCGACGCCGCGGCCCCCGTCGCAGACGTTCTTGGCGGCGCGGGAGGCGATGTCGCGGGGCACGAGGTTGCCGAAGGACGGGTAGATGCGCTCCAGGTAGTAGTCGCGCTCGTCCTCGGGTATCTCGGCCGGCGGCCGCTGGTCGCCGCGCGCCTTGGGCACCCAGATCCGGCCGTCGTTGCGCAGCGACTCGCTCATCAGGGTGAGCTTGGACTGGTGGTCGCCCGAGCGGGGGATGCAGGTGGGGTGGATCTGGGTGAAGCACGGGTTGGCGAAGAGGGCGCCGCGCCGGTGGGCCCGCCAGATCGCGGTGGCGTTGGAGTTCTTGGCGTTGGTGGAGAGGTAGAAGACGTTGCCGTAGCCGCCGCTGGCGAGCACGACGGCGTCGGCGGTGTGGGTGCGTATCTCGCCGGTCACGAGGTCGCGGGCGACGATGCCGCGGGCCCGTCCGTCGACGACGACGAGGTCGAGCATCTCGGTGCGCGCGTGCATCTCGACGTTGCCGGCGGCGATCTGCCGGGAGAGCGCCTGGTAGGCGCCGAGCAGGAGCTGCTGGCCGGTCTGGCCGCGGGCGTAGAAGGTGCGGGAGACCTGGACGCCGCCGAAGGAGCGGGTGTCGAGCAGGCCGCCGTACTCGCGGGCGAACGGGACGCCCTGGGCCACGCACTGGTCGATGATCTCCACCGAGACCTGGGCGAGCCGGTGCACGTTGGACTCGCGGGCGCGGAAGTCGCCGCCCTTGACGGTGTCGTAGAAGAGGCGGCGGACGGAGTCGCCGTCGTTGCGGTAGTTCTTGGCCGCGTTGATGCCGCCCTGGGCGGCGATCGAGTGGGCCCGGCGCGGGGAGTCCTGGAAGCAGAACTGGACGACGTGGTAGCCCTGTTCGGCGAGGGTGGCGCCGGCCGCGCCGCCGGCCAGGCCGGTGCCGACGACGATCACGGTGTGCTTGCGGCGGTTGGCCGGGTTGACCAGCTTGGCGTCGAAACGGCGCTGGTCCCAGCGCTGTTCGATCGGCCCGGCGGGCGCTGTGGTGTCGGCGATCGGCTCGCCGACGGTGTAGGACGCGTAGCTCACTTCACGACTCCGGTCATGACGGCGAGGGGGACGGACAGGAAGCCGGCGGTCAATACCGATGCCAAGGTGTTGGCGGCCAGCTTCAGCGCCCGGTCCCGGCGGGCGTTGTTGGCGCCGAGGGTCTGCGCGGCGCTCCAGAAGCCGTGCCGGACGTGCAGGCCCAGGGCGAGCATCGCGACGATGTAGATCACGTCGCTGTACCAGCGGCCGAAGGTGGCGACGATGTTCTGGTACGGGTGCCCGTGCTCGGCGACGGGGTTCACGGTGAGCGTCGTCAGGTCGAGGACGTGCCACACGATGAACAGCGCGAGGATCACGCCGCCCCAGCGCATCGTGCGGGTCGCGTAGCTCGCGCGGCGGCGCTGGTGCACGTACGTGCTCGGCCGGGCGGCGAGGTCGCGCCGGCTCAGCTGGTAGGCGCAGACGCCGTGCAGGACGGCGGCGGCCAGCAGGCCGAAGCGGGCGATCCAGAGGAACCACTCGTAGCGCAGGAACGGTTCGCCGATGGTGCGCAGCCAGTGCGCGTACCCGTTGAGGTCGTCGGGGCCGAAGAACACCTTGAGGTTCCCCAGCATGTGCGCGACCAGGTACAGCAGCATGGCCAGTCCGCTGACGGCCATGACCGCCTTCTTGCCGACGGTCGACCGCCAGAGGGTCGCCAGGGTGGACGGATGCCGGGCCGTCCGAGTCGCGGTTGTCATGGCAGCAACGGTAGGGAGGGCCGCAAGGGCGCGTCCAAGACATGATGCGGCTCGTGACGATAGCCGGTGCCTATCGAAGCGGCCTATCCTGGCCGTGTGCAGCTCCAGCAACTCCGCTACTTCCTGGCCGTCGCCGAGACCCGCCACTTCACCCGCGCGGCCGAGGCCACGCACGTGGCGCAGCCGTCCCTGTCGCAGCAGATCCGGTCACTGGAACGGGAGTTGGGCGCTGAGCTGTTCCACCGCACGCGCGGCCGGATCGCCCTCACCGACGCGGGGGACGCGCTGCTGCCGCTGGCCCGGCGCATCCTCGCGGACACGGAGAGCGCGCGGCTCGCGGTGCAGGAGACGGTCCAGCTGCGCCGGGGACGGGTGCGGTTGGGGGCGCCGCCGAGCCTGTGCACGAGCCTGGTGCCGGACGTCCTGCGGGTGTTCCGGGACCGCTACCCAGGAGTGGCGCTGGGGGTCCGCGAGGGCGGCTCGCGCGACCTCGTCCGCTGGCTGGCGGCGGGGGAGCTGGACCTCGCGCTGGTGATCACCCCGGCGAGCGGGGAGGCGGCGCCCGCCCTGGACGTCACCGAACTGCTGCACGAGGAGCTGGTGCTGGTCGCTTCGGACGCGCCGAAGAAGCGCCGCACGGTCAGGGTGGCGGAGCTGCGCGGGCGGCCGCTGGTGATGTTCCGCGAGGGCTACGACGTGCGCGAGGCGACCTTGGCGGCCTGCCGGGCGGCCGGGTTCGAGCCGGAGTTCGCGGTGGAGGGCGGGGAGATGGACGCGGTGCTCGGCTTCGTCCGGGCCGGGCTCGGGCCCGCGGTGGTGCCCGGCATGGTGGCGGCCCGCTCGGGGCTCGGGGTGACCCCGTTCGCGGGGCCGGGCCTGGGGCGCACGATCGCCGTCGCGCACGGCCACGAGGTGCCGCTCACGCGCGCCGCGGACGCGCTGCGCGGGACCCTGCTGGCGCACCTGCGCGACGCCGCCCGGGGCGGCGAACTGCCGCCGGGCACCCGGCTGTTGCTGTGAGGATTGCCCGGGGCGCCTGCCCCGGGCCATCCTTCGGAACGCGGCGATCAGGCCGGCAGCACGGCCTCGATCGCGGCGACGACCTCGTCCGCCTCCGGGTCGGTGGCCGGGCGGATCCGCGCGGCCACCGTGCCGTCCGGGGTGATCAGGAACTTCTCGAAGTTCCACGTGACGTCGCCCGCCTCGCCCTCGGCGTCCGCCTTCTCGACCAGCTTCGCGTACAGCGGGTGCCGGTCGTCACCGTTCACGTCGATCTTCTCGAACAGCGGGAAGGTGACGCCGTACGTCGTCGAGCAGAACGTCCGGATCTCCTCGGCGCTGCCCGGCTCCTGCCCGGCGAACTGGTTGCACGGGAAGCCCAGCACGGTGAACCCGCGCGCGGCGTAGCGCTCCTGGAGCCGCTCCAGGCCCGCGTACTGCGGCGTCAGGCCGCACTTGGACGCGACGTTGACGATCAGCAGCGCCTTGCCCTTGAAGTCGGCGAGCGAGGTGGCCTCGCCGGACAGCGTGCGCAGCGGAATGTCGTACAGGCTCACGGTGGTCCCTTTCGGCAGGTCGATGGGGGAGGGGTACCCGGGGTCTCTGCCGGGTTACCGTAGCGCTCCCTGGGGTCTCAACCCCGACGGCGCCGCCGGTGTTCCGCGAGCGTGGGGGCGCACTGAGCGGCGCGTCCGCCCCCACGCTGCGGGTCCGTGCGCCCGCTCAGAGCGCCAGCGACTTGATGGCGGTCGGCGCGTGCTCGGGCAGGGTCGCGAGCTCCTCGAACTCGTTGACCTTGTCGATGTCGGTGCCGCTCATCGAGATGTTGGTGACCCGCTCCAGGATCGCCTCGACGACGACCGGGACGCGGAACTCGGCGGCCAGCTTCTTGGCCTCCTCGAAGGCCGGCAGCAGGCCCTCCGGCTCGGTGACCCGGATCGCCTTGCAGCCCAGGCCCTCGGCGACCTTGACGTGGTCGACGCCGTAGACGCCCAGCTCCGGCGCGTTGATGTTCTCGAACTCCAGCTTGACCTGGAAGTCGATGTCGAAGTTGCGCTGCGCCTGGCGGATCAGGCCCAGGTAGGAGTTGTTCACCAGGACGTGGACGTAGGGGATGCGGTGCTGAGCACCGACCGCCAGCTCCTCGATCATGAACTGGAAGTCGTAGTCGCCGGAGAGGGCGACGACCTGGCCCTCGGGGTCGGCGGTCGCGACGCCGAGCGCGGCCGGGATGGTCCAGCCGAGCGGGCCGGCCTGGCCGCAGTTGATCCAGTGGCGCGGCTTGTACACGTGCAGCATCTGCGCGCCGGCGATCTGGGACAGGCCGATGGTGGTGACGTAGCGGGTCTCCGGGCCGAAGGCCTTGTTCATCTCCTCGTAGACGCGCTGCGGCTTGAGCGGCACGTTGTCGAAGTGGGTGCGGCGCTGGAGCTGCGCCTTGCGGGCCTGGGTGGCGGCGGCCCACTCGCGGCGGTCCTTGAGCCGGCCGGCGGCCTTGAGCTCCTTGGCCACCTCGACGAACAGCTCCAGCGCGGCCTTGGCGTCGGAGGCGATGCCGAGCTCGGGGGCGAAGATCCTGCCGATCTGGGTGGGCTCGACGTCGACGTGGACGAACGTGCGGCCCGCGGTGTAGACGTCCAGGCCGCCGGTGTGGCGGTTGGCCCAGCGGTTGCCGATGCCGAGGACGAAGTCGGAGGCGAGGAAGTTCTCGTTGCCGTAGCGGTGCGAGGTCTGCAGGCCGACCATGCCGGCGTTCAGCTCGTGGTCGTCCGGGACGATGCCCCAGCCCATCAGGGTCGGGACGACCGGGACGCCGGTCAGCTCGGCGAACTCCAGCAGCAGATCGGAGGCGTCGGCGTTGATCACGCCGCCGCCGGCGACGATCAGCGGGCGCTCGGACTCCTGGAGGAGCGCGATGGCCTTCTCGATCTGGATCCGGTTGGCGGTCGGCTTGTAGACCGGCAGCGGCTGGTAGGCCTCCGGGTCGAAGTCGATCTCGGTGAGCTGGACGTCGATCGGCAGGTCGATCAGGACCGGTCCCGGACGGCCGGAGCGCATCAGGTGGAAGGCCTGCTGGAAGACGCCGGGGACCTGGGCGGCCTCCAGGACGGTGGTCGCGGCCTTGGTGACCGGCTTGGCGATCGAGGCGATGTCGACGGCCTGGAAGTCCTCCTTGTGCAGCCGGGCGACCGGGGCCTGGCCGGTGATGCACAGGATCGGGATCGAGTCGGCGATCGCCGAGTACAGGCCGGTGATCATGTCGGTGCCGGCCGGGCCCGAGGTGCCGATGCACACGCCGATGTTGCCGGCCTTGGCGCGGGTGTAGCCCTCGGCCATGTGGGAGGCGCCCTCGACGTGACGGGCGAGGGTGTGCGTGATCCCGCCGGAGGCCTTGAGGGCGGCGTAGAACGGGTTGATGGCTGCGCCCGGCACGCCGAACGCGACCTCAACGCCTTCGAGCTTGAGGATCTCCACGGCCGCGCGGGCGGCTGTCATACGAGGCATCGGGTCTCTCCTGCGTCGGCCCGCAGTGGGTCGGAGGGCTCATCTCCAGAATTCCACCATACGGAAGCACGGTTTCTGTATGTGGAAGAAAAGGTAGGACGGAGCCTGTTGGGGCGTCAAGGGGAGATTCAACAGATTGTGGACGTGCGCCCCGGGCGCGGCCTGTGGGATCCGTGGTGGGCGGGCCTCGTTGGGAAGCGCCTGCCGGAGCGGGCCGCCCGCGCCGTGCCCGCCCCGCTCGCCGCCGTCGGGCTCGCCGCCGCCGTGACCACGGGTGCGAAGCTCGTCCCGGTGCGGTGGATCGCGGCGCTGGGCCGGGAGCACCGGGGCGAGGCGGTGGTGCTCGTGGTCACGGCGGGCTCGATCATCGTCACCGACCTGTCCGAGGGGGTGCTGATCGGCGTCGGGCTCGCGGTGGTGAAGGCCGCGTGGCAGACCTCGCACCTGCAGATCCGGGTGGAGGGGGAGCGGCTGTCCTCGGGGGAGGCGCTGCAACGGGTCCGGCTGAGCGGCAACGCGACCTTCCTGCGGCTGCCGAGGCTGCTCGACGCGCTGGAACGGCTGCCGGCCGACCGCCCGGTGGAGCTGGACTGGTCCGACCTGCGCCACCTGGGCCACGCCTGCACGGTGGCGCTCGCCTCCTGGGCCCCGCAGCGCCGTGCGCGCAGCACGGCGCCGCTGGCCGTCGAACCGCCGCTGCCGACGCGGGTGTGACGGCGGCCGGCTGACGCCTGGTTAGCCTGGTCGCGGGCCCCGGGGGCCCCCCGCACCCCCCCACTGCGCGGTGGGAGGGTTTCGGCCCTCGTAACGGGCGGATTAGTGTGCCCCCCGGGCCACGCCGAGGCAGTCCGGGAGGGCGGCGCCGCCCCCCGACCAGGTGGGGCGGCG
>NZ_JAQYXB010000266.1:0-401 GCF_036322405.1 Streptomyces sp. SP17BM10
CCGACCAGCCCGCCGCCGGCGAGCCGGCCGCCGCGGCAGCGCTTGGTGAGGCCGCGGGTGCGGATCACGTCACCGGTTCGCGTGGGGGCGGCAGCGGGATCGGGGTCCGGTCGCGCCTCGGCGCCCCGGCCCCCGGCCGCCTACGTAACGTCCATCGGACGAGCGGCGCGTAGGGCAAGATAGTCCATTCGGGGGTACAACACCGTGCGCCCGGGCTCATTAAATGCGGGGGGCGGGGGTCGGGTGCCGGTGTGGGGCTGGTGGGGGGGGTAGTCGCGGGGCGGCCCGCCCCCGGGCGCCGCCCCCCCCCCCCCCCCCCCCCCCCGCGCCCGGGCCCCCCGGGCCGCGGCGGGGCGCGGGCACCCCCCCACCGACCCCGCCGACCCCCCACACCCCCCCCC
>NZ_JAQYXB010000267.1:0-6644 GCF_036322405.1 Streptomyces sp. SP17BM10
GAGCCGGCCGCCCGCGTTGACGGTGGCCCCGGTGACGGCGTCGCCGACGCCGACCTCGACCGGGACGGACTCGCCGGTGAGCATCGAGGCGTCGACGGCGGAGGTGCCCTCGACGACGACGCCGTCGGTGGCGATCTTCTCACCGGGACGGACCACGAACCGGTCCCCCACGGCGAGTTCGCCGATCGGGATCCGCACCTCGGCGCCGCCGCGCACGACCGTGACATCCTTCGCGCCGAGCTCCAGCAGCGCCTTGAGCGCCGCCCCGGCGGTTCGCTTCGAGCGGGCCTCGAAGTAGCGGCCGGCCAGGATGAAGGCGGTGACGCCGGCCGCCGCCTCCAGGTAGATGTTGCCCGCGCCGTCGCTGCGGCCGATGGTCAGCTCGAAGCCGTGCCGCATGCCCGGCATGCCGGCCGTGCCGAAGAACAGCGCCCACAGCGACCACAGGAACGCGGCTCCGGTGCCGAGCGAGACCAGGGTGTCCATCGTCGCGGCGCCGTGCCGGGCGTTGGTGAACGCGGCCCGGTGGAACGGCCAGGCGGCGTAGGTGACCACCGGGGCCGCGAGGGTCAGCGACAGCCACTGCCAGTCGTCGAACTGGAGGGCCGGCACCATCGCCATCACGATCACCGGGACGGCCAGCGCCACCGCGGTGACCAGCCGCTGTCGCAGCGGGGCCAGTTCGTCGGCCCGGTCGGCTTCCTCGGCCGCGGGGCCGGGGGCGGCCGGGGGCTTCGGGAGGGCCGCGGTGTAGCCGGTCGCCTCGACGGTGGCGATCAGGTCGGCGACCTCGACCGCGCCCTCGAAGCTGACCTTCGCCTTCTCGGTGGCGTAGTTGACGCTCGCCGAGACCCCGTCCATCCGGTTGAGCTTCTTCTCGATCCGCGCGGCGCACGAGGCGCACGTCATGCCGCCGATCGAGAGTTCCACCTCCGTGGAGGCGGGTGCCTGCGTGGTCATCGTTGCTCCTCGCGCCAGTGACGCCGTGGGGTAGATACCCATGGGGGGTATCGGGTGGCGCCGGGGTGGCGCCGAGTTCCTTTATACCCCTAGGGGGTACCAGTCGCAAAGGGGGAGCGGGTACCCCCTGTGGGTATTTTGAGATCGCCGGAACGCCTTGACTCCATACCCTAGGGGGGTATTAACTCGGCGACGTCGAACAGACCGGCGCCCATCCCCGGGCCCGGGCCTGCGTCCTGTGTCCTGTGTCCTGTGTCCTGCGCCCCGAGGAGAGTGTCATGAACACCGCCCTGAAGATCGCCGTCTTCACCGCCGGCCTCGCCACCGCCTTCGGCCTCGCGTACGGCGTCGGCCACGCCGCCGGGAACGGCACCGCCGCCAAGCCCGCCGCCCAGGACGGGCACGCCGATCACGCCGGACACGGTGGCCATGGAGAACACGGTGGCCATGAAGGACACGACGGGAGCGGTGGCGGCCACCTACCCGGGGGGCTCCAGATCTCGGACCGCGGCTACACCCTCAGCCTCGACAACGCCTTCGCCACCGCCGGCACCCCCACCGACCTGCGCTTGCGCATCCTCGGCGCGGACGGCAGGCCCGTCACCGACTACCAGGCGCAGCACGAGAAGGAACTCCACCTGATCGTCGCCCCGCGCGACCTCTCGACCTTCCAGCACCTCCACCCCACCCGCGCCGCCGACGGCACCTGGAGCGCCCGGGCCGACCTGCCCGCCGCCGGCGAGTACCGCGTCCTCGCCGACTTCACCCCCGCCGGCGCCGCCGAGGGCCTCACCCTGGGCGCCGACCTGCACGCCGCGGGCGACCTGCGCCCCGCGCCGCTCCCCGACACCGGCCGCACCGTGACCGTCGACGGCTACACCGTCACCCTCGGCGGCGACCTCGCCCCCGGCCGGGCCGGCCGCCTCACCCTGACCGTCAGCAAGGACGGACGGCCCGTCACCGATCTCCAGCCGTACCTCGGCGCCTACGGCCACCTCGTCGCGCTCCGCGCCGGCGACCTCGCCTACCTCCACGTCCACCCGGAGAGCACGGCGCCGGGACCCGAGGTCGCGTTCGACGCCACCGCGCCGAGCGTCGGCAGCTACCGCCTGTTCCTGGACTTCAAGCACCAGGACACCGTCCGCACCGCCGCCTTCACGGTGACCGCGGGCGGCGCGGGCGAGGTGCCCGGCACCGAGGCTGCCGCCGCCCCGCACCAGCACTGACCGCACGCCCGCCCCGGAAGGAACCGGGGAGGGGTATCGCCCAGCCCGGCACCCACACCCACACCCACACCAAGGAGTTCCACCATGAGCAAGACCACCGTCACCATCGACCCGTCCGCCACCGAGGCGCCCGCCTCCTCCTGCTGCGGCTCGTGCGGCACCGGGGACGCCCCGGCCGCCGCCGAGTCCGCAGGCCGCGCGGTCTTCCAGGTGAAGGGCATGACCTGCGGCCACTGCGTCTCCTCCGTGACCGCCGAGCTGAAGAAGATCGACGGCGTCACCGAGGTGGCCGTGGACCTCACCACCGGCCGCGTCACCGTCGACGCGACCGCGCCGCTCGCCGACGAGGCCGTCGCCGCCGCGATCGACGAGGCCGGCTACGACCTCGTCGGCCGCCTCGACGACTGATCTCCGTCACCTGCCTCGCACCACGCCCCGTCGGCCCGGACGGACGGCACCCCCGTCCGTCCGGACCCCGGGCTCTCCTCCCTTGGACGCCGCACCGGAACCGGAGGCCGCCATGACCGGCTACCACCCCCGCAAGGACGCGGCGAGGCGGCCGACGCCAAGATCAGGGAGGCGAGCCTGGCCATCGCGCGCCTGGTCCGCTCCTGACCCGCCCGATGACCCGCCCGACGACCCCCGGCTCACCCCGGATTCAGTGGGCGAGCTTCACCGCGATCGCCGTCATGGCCAGCCAGCCCGTGGTGATCACCGCGACCGCCACGGCGAGCGGCAGGCGGACGGCCCCGAAGAACAGGTCGAAGAACCACCCAGCGAAGAAGAACGGCACCAGGGCGACGAGCGACATCCACCGGGCGTCCTCGTCCACCCGCGGCAGACCGGCGATCACCATGCTGGTGCCCACGGCGATCAGCAGCGCGAGCAACGCCAGGAAGCCGAACCGGAACTGGGGGAACACGGACTTGTGCCCCCGGTAGTAGACCTCGGCGACATCGCCCTTCCAGACCTTCAGCTGCACGTACGTGCCGACGTCCGCGTCGTCGTAGAACGCCACGCCGACGTCGTAGTCCTCGCCGCCGGGGTCCGACTCGCGCGCCACTGTGAGGTTGTGGGTGGTCGAGTCGCCGCTGCGGCCCACGTACCGGCCCGTCACCCGGCCGCTCTCCAGCCACACGCAGGCCGGCCCCGGGGGCGGGTTGCCGGTGGTGCAGCCGGGGGCGCGGGCGTAGGCGCCCACGTCCTGGTTCACGGCGACGGTCTGCGCGATGCCGAACCCGACCGCGCACAGGCCGGCCACGAGGAGCACCCAGCGTGCCAGCGTGACAAGGACCTTCAGCCAAACAGGCCGCGGCCGCGCGTCCGTCACGTCCCCCACCGTCCTCACCACCCCCCGTCCCCCTCGGGATGATGCCAAACAACGAGCATCCCCGGGACCGGAACCCCGATATCCCCCGCCCTGTCCCCCAGGGGTCGCGCGTCCTCCCGTTACAACCACGATGGGAGCCGATCCGGCAGCTGAGGTGCACGAACGCCGTCCCGACCCGGAACGCCTGTGGGAGGGCCGGCATGTCGAGGAGTCGGCCCACGCCACCGGCACCAAGGCGAAGGACGACCGGACGTCGATGCCGGCCTGGCTCCCGGACGGCGCCACGGCCGTCAACTACCGCATGGCCAGCACGGGTTGCGACCGCCTGCCGGCCGCCACCGTCCCCGGCGCCCGACCGCCCGAGGGCTGCACCCCGGGCGAACCGCGCGGCGGCGTCAACCCGACGGCGGCCCGGCTCCCCGGCGACACGCGCGCCAGGGCGACGGCCCGCTGCGGCAACGACGACGCGGCCCTGGTCGGCGACCGGCTGTACGCCTGGCAGGACCACGCCGTCGACCTCGCCTCCCTGCGGTCGAGTTGAGCCGCTCCTTCGCGAACTCCTCGCGCACTACGGCGCCTTGAGCAGCGGCAGCACGACCTCGTCGAGGATCTCGTCGACGACCTGGCCCGACGGCACGACGCCGCCCACGAGGAACGCGTCGCGCAGGAGGTCGAGCGGGAGGGAGGCCGTGCGCGGGGTGATGCGCGCGGCGTTGATCTGCCCGCGGTCGGCCGCACGGCGCATCATCGTCTCCAGCGCGCCCACCGGCCCGGACGCCGTCAGCCCAGTGCGGAACCGCACCCGCAGCTCGGGGTCGCGCAGCAGGTCGACGAGGAAGCCGTGGACGGCGTCCATCGGCAGGTCGTCGAAGCGGTGCAGCAGGCCGAGCAGGAAGACGGCCAGGTCCGACCTCAACTCGCCGGTGTCCGGCGGCTCCTGGTAGTCGGGAGCGTTGCGGCCGAGCGCGGCGATGACGAGGGCGGGCCGGCTGGGCCAGCGACGATAGAGGACCGGCTTGCTGGTCCGGGCGCGCACGGCGACGCCGTCCATGGTGAGCCGGTCGTAGCCGTGCTCGGCCAGTTCGGCCCACACCGCGTCGAGGATCGCGCGCTCCAGCTCGTCACCCCGCCGGCGCGACGCCCGGCCGGCCTGCGCCCCGCCTACCGCTGCTCTGCCCATCACCGGATCCCGTAGATACGTTGCGTTTCTTATCGAGGCCAGTCTACAGTCGAGAACAAGAAACGTGCCGTATCTTATACGTCAGCAGCGGGGGAGACCGCCATGCCCAGCACCGGAATCCAGGCCGGACCGCCGGCCGGTTCGCCCATCCAGACCACCATCCAGACCACCGAGGTCCTCGTCGTCGGCGCCGGCCCGGTGGGCCTCGCGCTCGCCGTCGGCCTGGCCCGCGCCGGCGTCGACTGCCGGATCGTCGAACGGGACCCGGACTTCCGCGACCGCGGCGTCCGCGGCAAGGGGGTCAACCCCCGGACGCTGGAGGTGCTCGACGACCTCGGCGCCGCCGAGGGCATCCTCGCCCGCGGCCTGCTCAACCCCAAGGTCCGCACCTACCAGGGCGGCCAGGTCGTCCACGAGGTCGACCCGGCCGCCGCCAACACCCCGACACCCGACCGCCCGTACGCCGGCATGGTCCTGCTCGCGCAGCACCACACCGAGGCGGTGCTGCGCGACCGCCTCGCGGAGCACGGCGGGAAGGTCGAGCTCGGGACGGAGCTCGTGGACTGCGTCCCGGACGGCGACGGCGTGCTCGCAACCCTCCGCCGCGACTGCGGCCCGCTCCGGATCCGCGCCCGCCACGTGGTCGGCTGCGACGGCGGCCGCAGCACCGTCCGCAAGCTCGCCGGTATCCCGTTCCTCGGCGAGACCTGGGAGGAGGAACGGTTCATCATGGCGTCGATGCGGATCGACGGCCTCGCCCCCGACCGCATGCACATCTGGAACGACGTCCGGTTCGGCGCCGGCGCCCTCGCGATCGTGCCGCTGTGCCGGGACGACATGTGGGCCGTCCACGCCGCCGTCACCCCCGACGGAGACGGCGCGCTGCCCGCACCCACCCTCGACACCTTCCGCCGCGTCTTCGCCGAGCGCGCCGGCCTGCCCGGCGTCACCCTCCACGACCCCACCTGGGCCAGCACCTGGCGCCCCACCGTGCGCATGGTCGAGCGCTACCGCAGCGGCCGGATCCTGCTCGCCGGGGACGCCGCGCACTGCCACTCCGCGGCCGGCGGACAGGGCATGAACACCGGCATCCAGGACGCCCACAACCTGGCCTGGAAACTCGCCGCCACCCTGCGCGGCGCCCCCGGCACCCTCCTCGACAGCTACGAGGCCGAGCGTCTGCCCGTCGCCCGCGCCGTCCTCACCGCCACCTCCGCCCAGCACCGCACCCTCTTCGCCGACGGCGGCGCCCGGGCCCTGGCCGACCAGTTCGTCGACCTGACGGCCACCGCGGGCGGCGACTTCACCGGCCTCTCCGTCGGCTACCGCGGCGGCCCGCTCGGCCGCGACCTCGACGACACCACCGGCATCCGCGCCGGCGACCGCGCCCCCGACGCCCCGTGCCGCACCGCCGACGGGCCCACCCGCCTGTTCGACCTGTTCCGCGGACCGCACTTCACCCTGCTGAGGTTCACCGACCGCCCGGGACCGGCCCTCCTCCCGCCCCTCCCCGGCCTCCGCGAGACCGCCGTCCAAGACCCGGACGGCCACGCGCGCCGCGCCTACGGCCTCCCCGGCGACGCCGTCGTCCTCGTCCGCCCGGACGGCTACGTCTCCCTGACGGCGGGCACCCCCGACACCCGGCAACTCCGGGACCACCTGCGCCAGTTCGCCCTCTGACCGACACCTCCACCAACGGAACGATCAGTTTCGGCCAGACCCGGCGGCATATCGATGACGGTGTGCGGTCACCTGTTCACGCTCCCGGCGCCGCTTGGTCGGTCGCAGTGATGGTCGCCGCCGCATCGCTCATCGGATGATCAGGTGGTCGAGGTAGCTCTGCACGTTGCGGCGCGTCTCGGAGACGTGGTCGCCGCCGAACTTCTCGTTGACCGCGTCGGCCAGCACCAGCGCCACCATCGCCTCGGCGACGATGCCCGCGGCGGGC
>NZ_JAQYXB010000268.1:0-347 GCF_036322405.1 Streptomyces sp. SP17BM10
GCCTCCTCGGCCAGCGCCGAGCGGCGCCGCCGGCGGCCGGTGGGCAGCTCGGAGGCGGAGACCAGCCCGAGCCCGTCGGACAGACCCTCCGCCGGCGTGGGGGCGGGCGCCGCCCCGCGCCCCCCCCCGCCGCCGCCCCCACCAACGGGCGGGGGCCCGCGTGCGCCGTGATATAAGCAAGAAATCCACCGCCGGCCCGCGGGTTTGGCCCCCGCACGAGGTGGTGGGCGCCGCCGGCCCGGGGGCGCAGGAGGAGGACGTACACGGGCTGCCGTAATGGTTCTCCTCCGTGGCTGAGGAGGCGGTTGGGGAGCGGTCGGAGTGTGGCCGGGCCCGGCCGCCCCGCC
>NZ_JAQYXB010000269.1:0-937 GCF_036322405.1 Streptomyces sp. SP17BM10
CACGCTGCACGTGGACGCGCCGTCGTCGCACGTCGACTGGACGGCCGGCGCCGTCGAGCTGCTCACCGAGCGCACCGACTGGCCGGCCACCGGCCACCCGCGCCGTGCGGGCGTGTCGTCCTTCGGGATCAGCGGGACCAATGCGCACGTCATCCTGGAGCTGCCCGAGTCGGCGGAGACGGAGAACGAAGCCGCACCCGGCCTGGTGCCGTGGGTGGTGTCCGCCAAGTCGGATGCGGCGCTGGACGCGCAACTCGCGCGGCTCACGGACGCCGATGAACTGCCCGCTGCGGACGTGGCGTTCACCTTGGCCGGCCGGTCGGCCCTACCGCACCGCACGGTGCTCGTGGACGGCGTGGAGGTGGCCCGAGGCGTTGCGGCCGACGGCAGGACGGCGTTCCTGTTCTCGGGGCAGGGGTCGCAGCGGTTGGGGATGGGGCGGGAGTTGTATGTCCGGTTCCCGGTGTTCGCGCGGGCCTTCGACGAGGTGCGTGCGGAGCTGGATCCGGGTCTGCGGAATGTGGTGTGGGGTGCGGACGAGGAGCTGCTGAATCAGACGGCGTACGCCCAGGCGGGGTTGTTCGCGGTCGAGGTGGCGCTCTACCGGCTGGTCGAATCGCTGGGTGTGCGGCCGGAGTTCGTGGCGGGGCACTCGATCGGTGAGGTGGCCGCGGCGCACGTGGCGGGAGTGTTCTCGCTCGCTGATGCCTGCGCTCTGGTGAGTGCTCGTGGCCGTCTGATGCAGGCGCTGCCGGCGGGCGGTGCGATGCTCGCCGTCCAGGCGACGGAGGACGAAGTCCTGCCGTTGCTGGGCGAGTTCGTGTCGATCGCCGCGATCAACGGTCCGCGGTCGGTCGTCGTGTCCGGGGCGGAGGAGGCTGTCGCGGCGATCGAGGCGCACTTCGCCGAGCGCAGGACGACGCGGCTTCGGGTCTCG
>NZ_JAQYXB010000270.1:0-340 GCF_036322405.1 Streptomyces sp. SP17BM10
CCCGAAGGACGACACGCCCGCACGGCGCGGGTGGCCGGTGGCCGGCCAGTCGGTGCGCTCGGTGAGCAGCTCGACGGCGCCGGCCGTCCAGTCGACGTGCGACGACGGCGCGTCCACGTGCAGCGTGCGCGGCAGCACACCGTTCTGCATCGCCAGCACCATCTTGATCACGCCCGCGACACCGGCCGCCGCCTGCGCATGCCCGATGTTCGACTTGATCGACCCCAACAGCAGCGGGACTTCCCGGTCCTGCCCGTACGTCGCGAGCAGCGCCTGCGCCTCGATCGGATCACCCAGCGTCGTCCCCGTCCCGTGCGCCTCCACGGCATCCACGTCGGCA
>NZ_JAQYXB010000271.1:0-343 GCF_036322405.1 Streptomyces sp. SP17BM10
CACGCTGCACGTGGACGCGCCGTCGTCGCACGTCGACTGGACGGCCGGCGCCGTCGAGCTGCTCACCGAGCGCACCGACTGGCCGGCCACCGGCCACCCGCGCCGTGCGGGCGTGTCGTCCTTCGGGATCAGCGGGACCAACGCCCACGTGATCCTGGAGCAGGCCGAACCCGAGACCGCCCAGGACGTCACGCCCGCGACCGGGGCGATGCCCTGGGTGGTGTCCGCCACGTGCGAAGCGGCGTTGGACGCCCAGGTCGCGCGCCTGACGGAGCTGGATGAACTCCAGGCCGCCGATGTGGCGTTCACCCTGGCCGGGCGGACGGCCTTCCCGCACCGCGCG
>NZ_JAQYXB010000272.1:0-369 GCF_036322405.1 Streptomyces sp. SP17BM10
CAGGCGTTGGCGAGCGCGGGGCTGTCGGCTGCCGACGTGGATGCCGTGGAGGCGCACGGGACGGGGACGACGCTGGGTGATCCGATCGAGGCGCAGGCGCTGCTCGCGACGTACGGGCAGGACCGGGAAGTCCCGCTGCTGCTGGGGTCGATCAAGTCGAACATCGGGCATGCGCAGGCGGCGGCCGGTGTCGCGGGCGTGATCAAGATGGTGCTGGCGATGCAGAATGGTGTGCTGCCGCGCACGCTGCACGTGGACGCGCCGTCGTCGCACGTCGACTGGACGGCCGGCGCCGTCGAGCTGCTCACCGAGCGCACCGACTGGCCGGCCACCGGCCACCCGCGCCGTGCGGGCGTGTCGTCCTTCGGG
>NZ_JAQYXB010000273.1:0-446 GCF_036322405.1 Streptomyces sp. SP17BM10
CTCCGCGGTGGGCCGCGCTCGATTCCCGGCCGGGGCGCGGCCGACCTGGCCCGGGGTGCTGGTGGGGGGGTGGGGCTTGAGGGGCGTGGGGGGGGCCCCAGCGGGGGGGGCGGCGGCCCCCCCCCGCCCCCCCCCCCCCCCCCCCCCCCCCCCCCCCCCCCCACCCACCAAACAACCGCCAGACGCCCCCCCCCCCCCCCCCCCCGCCCCCCCCCCGCCGCCGGCGCAGCCCCCCCCCCACCGCGCCCCGGCTCCCGCCGCCCTCGGCGGCCACCCGGACCGCCGGTTGTCCCCCCCCGATGGGGTCGTTACCCTGCGGCGGGCGGGTTCGCGGGCGGGCACAGCCGCCTGGTGGTGCACAGCGGACGGGTGGTCAGCCGGACCAGCGCCGTGCGGGAGTTCGCGGACACCGTGGCGCTCGCGCTGCCGCGGCAGTCGGGGAGCAG
>NZ_JAQYXB010000274.1:0-374 GCF_036322405.1 Streptomyces sp. SP17BM10
TCGTCGTTCCCGGCCTGACTGGTTGCCCCGGGGGCGGGGCTGCGAGCGCTCGCCCGGCCATCGTCCCTGACCCCACGGGTGGGGGCCGTGGGGGGGGGGGCCCCCGGGGGGGGGCGGGGCCCCCCCCCCCCCCCCCGGGGGCCGCCCCCCCCCCCCCCCACGCCGCCGGCCGCGCCCGGGGGGGGGGGGGGGCCCCCCCCGGCGGCCGCGCGGGGGTTGGGGTGGGGGGGGGGGGGGGGGCGGCGGGGGGGGGGTCTCGGGGGGGCGGTTGGGGCCCGCCCGGGGGGGGGAGTGAGGCGGCGGCAGGGTGGTGATAGTCCCACCCCAAACCGCGATACAGTAGCGAGGCCAGACCACACCACCCCCACAACGCA
>NZ_JAQYXB010000275.1:0-338 GCF_036322405.1 Streptomyces sp. SP17BM10
CTCCCGCCCCCCCCCGCGCCCCCCGCCCCGGCGGCCGGCGCGCCGCCCCCGCGCCCCCCCGCGCCCTCCCCCGCCCCGGCCCCCCCCGCCCCCCCCCCCGCCCCCCCCCCCCCGCCCCCCCGCCCGGCCTGGTCCTGCGCCGCCGCGGCGGGAGAGGCCGCCTCGGACGCCGGCGCTTCCGGCGCGGCGGCGGCCGGAGCGGCGTCCGGGGCCGGGGCGGCGGCGGGCGCGGCCTCGGCGGCCGGGGCAGCGGCGGCGACCGGGGCGCCGGAACCGACGGCGTAGAGCGCCAGCGCGGCGCCCGCCGCGACGGACTCGGCCTCGCCGACCGAGATCGA
>NZ_JAQYXB010000276.1:0-202 GCF_036322405.1 Streptomyces sp. SP17BM10
CGGGGCGGCCCCGAACGCGCCGCAGGCCCTGACCGGTATCCCGATCAGGGCCTGCATGCTGTCCGGTGGGCGATACTGGGATCGAACCAGTGACCCCTTCGGTGTGAACGAAGTGCTCTCCCGCTGAGCTAATCGCCCGGGTGCAGGGAAAACATTACCGCATCCCGGAGGGTGGTCCGAACACCCTGCCCGACGGGGCCCC
>NZ_JAQYXB010000277.1:0-353 GCF_036322405.1 Streptomyces sp. SP17BM10
CAGCAGAGCCGCGCGAACGCGCTGCGCGAGGCCCGCGTCCCCCGGGTGGTGGTCGCCGACGGAGCGATGGGCGCCATGCACCAGGCCCAGGCCCCGTCCCGGGAGGACTTCCAGAACCTGGAGGGCTGCACCGAGGTCCTGACCCGCACCCGCCCGGTCAGCGTCCGGTCCGTCGACGCGGCCAAGTGCGCGGGCGGCGTGGACTGCGTCGCGTCCACCTCCTACGGCGCCAACGGCGCCGCGCTCGGCGAGTACGACCTCCCCGCGCGCATCTTCGAGCTGTCCGAGGCCGGCGCCCGGATCGCCCGCGTGGTCGCCGACGCGCACACCGCCGCCGACGGTCGCACCCGCTG
>NZ_JAQYXB010000278.1:0-11517 GCF_036322405.1 Streptomyces sp. SP17BM10
AGCCATGGAGGGGTGCGGGTTTCGCGAAGCGACCGCCGAGCGCAGCGAGGTGGGCGCGTGAGCGAGCGCAGCGAGCGAGCCATGGAGGGGTGCGGGTTTCGCGAAGCGACCGCCGAGCGCAGCGAGGTGGGCGCGTGAGCGGCGTCGTCGTGTATCTGCCGCCCGGGCCGGGTGCCGGGGCGGTGACGCTGCGGCTGGGGCCCGGTCAGGTGGCGCGGTTCGGGCGGGGGTCGGCGGCGGTGCCGGTGGAACTGCCGCTGGCGGACGCGGCGGTGTCGCGGCTGGCCGGGGAGATCCGGGTGACCGAGGACCATTGGCAGTTGAGCAACCACAGTGCGAGCCAGAGCTATCTGGTGGAGAACCCGGAGGGTGCCGGGGAGTATCTGCGGGTGCCGCCGCGGCGGGCGGGGGCGCCGATCCCGTTCGAGTTCTCGCGCGTGGTGCTGCCGACCCACGGCGGGGGGACGCTGGCTTTCCAGGTGTTCGCCCCCGACCACGTCTACCTCGATCCGGACGGGCTCGGCGGCGACCAGCTGCGCGGCACCCGGACGGTGACGGCGTATTCGCTGGACGAGACGGCGACCTACTTCCTGGTGCTGGTGGCTTTGTGCGAGCCGCGGCTGCGTGACCAGTCGCCGCTGGAGGTGCCGACGACGCCGCGGATCGTGGAGCGGCTGGCCGGTCATCCGGCGTGCGCGCGGCTGACGGCGCGCGCGGTCAGTTCGCACATCGACTACCTGGCCGAGGAGAAGATGCGCATCGCCGCGCCCGTGGAGGAGCGGGGAGGGCGGCGCAACGGCAAGCGGGAGGCGATCGTGGCGATCGCGCTGCGGTTCGGGCTGGTGCGCGAGGAGCACCTGGCGCTGTTGCCGCCGCGCGGCCAGGCGCCCGGAGCGGGTGGCCCCTCCCCGGCCGGCCGCGCGGGTGCCTGAGCGTGCACCCGCTGCCGCCGGGCCGGCGCGTGGGGCGCTGGGAGGTCACCGGGCCGATCGCGGCCGGGGGCTGGGCCAGTGTGTACGCGGGCCGCTCGGTCGAGGACGGCGCCGAGGTGGCGCTGAAGATCCTGCCGACCGCCGGGCTGACCCCGCGTCAGGCCGCCAAGGTCGCCGAAACCGCACGCCGCGAGGTGGAGTTCGCGCGCCGCAACCGTCACCCGCGCCTGGTGCGCCTGCTGGACTCCGTCCAGCTCGGGGCGCAGGGTGACGCGTTCCTGGACGGCGCGATCGTCCTGGTGATGGAACGCGCCGAGCGCAGCCTGCGTGACCTGCTGGAGGCCGGCGGGGTCACCGAGTCGGAGGGTGGCGCGCTGATCGCGGGGATCTGCGAGGGCCTGGTCCATCTGCACGCCGCCGGGTGGGTGCACGGTGACCTCAAGCCCGACAACGTGCTCCTCGCGGCCGACGGTTCCGTCCTGCTCGCCGACTTCGGGCTGGCCACCGAGCTGACCGGCACCGGTGGCACGCACGGCCACGCGCCGCCGATGGGCACGTTCGACTACCTGCCGCCCGAGCGCTGGCGGGCGCCGCTGGGCGAACGGGGCGTCACCGTGCGTCCCAGCGGGGACGTGTGGGCGCTGGGCATCGTCGTGCACGAGGTGTTCGCGCGCGGCGCCTCGCCGTTTCCCGGCGCGACTCCGGCGGCCCGGGCGGCGGCCGTCCAGGAGTACGCGCAGCGGCGTGCGCCGCTGCGGATGGCGGATGGGGTGCCGCCGTTCTGGCGGGCGCTGGCCGCCGACTGCCTGGCTCCCACGCATGCCGAGCGTGCCGCTCACACCGCGCAGAGCCTGCTGGCGCGCATCCGCGCCCACCGGGGCGGGGCCGGGCCGGGGCGGCGGCGTCACGCGCCCGCGGCGCTCGCGGCGGCGGCCGTGCTGGCCTCCGGGGCGGCGGTGGCGGGCACGGTGGCGGCGGGCTGGACGCACGCCGGCGGCAGTGCCCCGGCGGCGGGCCGCGTGCGGGTGTACAACGCGGACCCGGACTGCCAGGCCCGTTCCGGGCGCGATCCCCGGTGCAGCCTGGGTCTGGCGATCGACCCGCGCGAGCCGTACCTGGCCGGGAACGTGGTGGCGACCCGGGTGTGGCACGGGGACGTGCTGGACGCGGAGTGCGAGGAGCCGCACGGGGTGCCGATCGTCGACGAGATGGGTACCCAGTCGCCCCGCTGGTTCCGGGTGCGCCTGTCCGGGGGCCCGGCGGCGCCCACCGCGTGGCTGCCGGCGGTGCGGACCCTGGACCGCCCCGAGCTGCCGGCGTGTTCCTCGCCATCCTCGGCCGGCTGACGGGCCCCGTCCACCCGGAGCGTTCCGGATATCCGCCCCGGGCGGCCCGGCGCTAGCGTGCGGACGGTCCGTCAGGGCCCTTTCGTCGCAGACTTCCAGGAGCCAGCCTTGCGCACTACGCCGATCCTGCGCCGTGCCGCGCGCGCCGTGGTCCCCGCCCTGGCGGCGGCCGCGCTCGCGCTGGGTGCGGTGCCGGCCGCGAACGCCGCCGTCCCTTCCCCCGCGCCCGCGCCCGCCGTCTCCGCCGCGCTCGACTCCGACGCCGACGGCCCGATCGGGCGCGGCGAGGTCATGGACCGCGCGTGGTCGTGGATCGCCGAGCAGGTCCCGTACAGCCAGCAGGGCTGCCACGGCAACCAGTTCGGCTGCTACCGGCCCGACTGCTCCGGCTTCGTGTCGATGGCCTGGCACCTGGGCAGTTCGCTCACGACGTGGACGCTGTGGAACGTCACCGCCGACATCCCGGCCGACGACCTGCAGCCGGGTGACGCGCTGCTGAAGGACTCCGGCGGCACCGACCACGTCGCCCTGTTCGTGCGCTGGGCCGATCCCGGCCACACCCAGCCGGTGGTGCGCGAGGAGTACGACTTCGGCCACGTCGCCGAGGAGCGCACGTGGGGCGACGGGCTGCGCGGCTTCACCCCGCGCCGCTACAACCGCCTGGACGACCTGATGCCCTACGGCTCGATCCGGGTCAAGTACGACGCCATGGGCGGCCTGAACAGCGTGCTGGGCGCGCCGATCCGCGGCGAGCGCGATTCGGCGGCCGGCGGGCGCTTCCAGCAGTTCAAGAACGGCATCATCCTGTGGCACCCGGACGCGGCGTTCGCCGTCTACGGCGACATCCTCACCCGTTTCTGGGCCACCGACGCCGAACGGGCCTGGGGCTTCCCGACGATGGACGAGGCGGACGGCGCGGCGGCCCCCGACGGCACCCGCGGGCGCTACCAGTTCTTCGAGCGGGCCGTGATCCTGTGGTCCGCGCCGACCGGCTCGCACGTCGTCCACGGCGCGATCTACGACGCCTTCCACGCGGCCGGCCACGAGAAGGCGATCGGCTATCCCGTCAGCGACGAGAGCGACGAGCCCGGCGGGCGGGTCCAGAGGTTCCAGAACGCCGCCATCCACTGGAACGCCGCCACCAACACGACGTCCGTCACCCGCTCCTGAGCGTTCAGGTGGGCTGGACGAGGCGGTTCTCGTAGGCGTAGACGACGGCCTGGACCCGGTCGCGCAGGCCGAGTTTGAGGAGGATGCGGCTGACGTGGGTCTTGACGGTGGCCTCGGCGAGGGTGAGTGCGGCGGCGATCTCGGCGTTGGACAGGCCCCGGGCGACCTGGATCAGGACGCTGCGCTCGCGGGCGGTCAGCGCGGCGACGGCCTCCTCGCCGCGGGTGGCGCCGCGGCCGTCGGCGGGCAGGTGGGAGGCGAAGGTGTCGAGCAGGCGGCGGGTGACGCGCGGGGAGACGACCGCGTCGCCGGCCGCCACGCAGCGGATCGCGGCGAGCAGTTCGTCCGGTTCGGCGTTCTTGAGCAGGAAGCCGGAGGCGCCGGCGCGCAGCCCGGCGAAGGCGTACTCGTCGAGGTCGAAGGTGGTGAGGATGAGCACCTTGGTGTCGGGGCGCTGCCCGACGATGCGGCGGGTGGCCTCGATGCCGTCGGTGCCGGGCATGCGGACGTCCATGAGGACGACGTCGACGGGCCGTTCGGCGGCCAGGCGGACGGCCTCCTCGCCGTCGCCGGCCTCGCCGGCGACCTCCAGGTCGGGCTGGGAGTCGAGGGTCATGGAGAAGGCCAGGCGCAGCAGCGGCTGGTCGTCGACCAGCAGGACCTTGATCGTCATGCGGGGCTGGGCTCCTCGTCGGTGTGGCCGGGGTGGTCGTCGGTCAGGTGGAGGGTGGCGGCCACGCGCCAGCCGCCGCCGGGGGCGGGTCCGGCGCTGAGGTTGCCGCCGTAGGCGGCGACGCGTTCGCGCATGCCGGCCAGGCCCTGGCCCAGGCCGGGGGTGGTGGCGGTGGCGGTGGGGCGGCCGTCGTCGCGGATCTCCAGGGTGACGGCGGCGGGGGTCGCGTGGACGGTGACGCGGGCGCGGGCGCCGGGGGCGGCGTGTTTGAGGGTGTTGGTGAGGGATTCCTGGACGAGGCGGTAGGCGGTGAGCTGGGCGCCGGGCGAGAGGGCGGCGCCGTCGCCGGTGACGTGGAGTTCGGTGGGCAGGCCGGCGGCGCGCACGTGTTCGGCGAGGACGGTGAGCTGGCCGATGCCGGGCTGGGGGTGGCGCAGGGCGTCGGGTTCGTCGGCGCGCAGGACGCCGAGGAAGCGGCGCATGTCGGTGAGGGCCTGGCGGCCGGTCTCGGCGGAGCGGCGCATGGCGTCGGTGGCCTTGTCGGGGGCGGTGGCGTTGGCGTAGGCGGCGGCGTCGGCGAGGGCGACCATGACGGAGAGGTTGTGGGTGACGATGTCGTGCATCTCGCGGGCGATGCGGGAGCGTTCCTGGGCGACGGCGAGGGCGGCCTGCTGGTCGCGCTGGTGTTCCAGGTCGCGGGCGCGTTGCCGGAGGGCGGTGAGCTGGGCGCGGCGGGCGCGGACGTTCAGGCCGAGGGCGACGGCGGCCAGGACGGTGCCGGAGAACAGGACGAACACGCGCAGCCACACCGGCAGCGGGGCGTGGGCGTTGTGGGGGGTCAGTGGGGGCCAGCGCAGCAGGGCCATGACGACGCCGAGTTCGGCGACGCCGTAGGCGATGAGGGTCAGGCGGCGCCGGCAGTGGGCGGCGACGGTGTAGAGGGCGAGCAGGACGGCCACGTCGGCGGGCATGGGGTGGCCGGTGGCCCACTGGAGGAGGGCGGCCAGGGAGATCGCGGCGAAGACCGGGAAGGGGGCGCGGCGGCGCAGGGCGAGCGGCAGGACGAGGGCGGCCTGCAGCGCCCAGAGCCAGGGGGTGGCGTGCAGCTCGCGGCGCTGGGGCAGGGCGGTGAGCACGAACAGGCCGAGGGTGGCGGCGGCGTCGACGAGGGCGGGGTAGCGCTCGGTGAGGACGGCCGCGCGCAGCCGGGCGAGCCCGCGCGGGACGCGGAGGCGTCCTGCGCGGGCTGCGGGGGTCCGTTCGGCGGTGGTCACCCGTTTTCTCCCAGGACGTCCGGGCCTGTGAAATGGGGACGGGTGGGGTGCGGAGGCTTCTGTCGCAGGCTCTTGTCAGTGGCGGCCGATAGCTTGATCGGGTGCATCTGAGGTACTCCTATCGGCTCTGCCCAACAGCGGGACAGCGTAATGCGCTGGCCCGAACGTTCGGGTGCGCCCGGGTGGTGTACACCGACGCCCTCGCGGTCCGGAAGGCGGCCCGGCAAGGCAAGCTGCCGTTCCCGAAGAGCAGTGATCTCCAGAAGCTGGTGATCACGACAGCGAAGAAGACGGCAGAGCGGGCGTGGCTCGCATCGGTGGGCGTGGATCCGCTGATCCAGTCCCTGCGGGACCTGGACACGGCGTACCGGGCGAAGATCGGCGACGTGCGGGTCAAGTGGTCCCGCGCTCTGCCGGCCGAACCGTCGCCCGTGACGATCATGCTGGATGCGGCCGGGTGGTATCACGCGTCCTTCGTGGTGGAGGTGGACCCCGCTCCTCTGCCCGTGGCAACCGCCGAGGTCGGCATCGACCTCGGCCTGCCCTCCTACGCGGTCCTGTCGGACGGGCAGGTCATCGACAACCCTCGCTTCCTCCGCAAGGCGGAGAAGAAACTCAAGGCCGCCCAGCGGGAGCTGTCCCGCAAGGCCAAGGGCAGCAAGAACCGGGAGAAGGCCCGCAAGAAGGTCGCCAAGGCCCACGCCAAGGTGGCCGACACCCGCAGGGACTGGCTGCACCAGCAGACCACCAGGATCATCCGTGAGAACCAAGCGGTGTCTCTGGAGGACCTGAACGTGCGCGGCCTCGCCCGAGGGCGGCTGGCCAAGTCCGTCCACGACGCTGGATGGTCCACCTTCCGACGACTGCTCGAAGAAAAGGCAGCGCGGTACGGCCGCCCGATCGGCATCGTGCACCACGCGTTCCCGTCCTCCCAGCTGTGCTCGGAGTGCGGGCACCGCGACGGGCCCAAGCCCCTCGCGGTGCGCGAGTGGGCCTGTCCGGTGTGTGGCGTGCTGCACGACCGTGACCTCAACGCTGCTCGTAACATCCTGGCCGCCGGGCAGGCGGACAGGCTAAACGCCCCTGGAGGGCCGGTGAGACCTGGCGTGGCGATCCCACGCCAGGCACGGCCCGTCGAACGGGGAACCCGCCTCGGCGGCTGCGGATCACGGGCACGTGCCGCAGCCGCGGGAGGGATCCCCCGGCCATAGCCGGGGGAGGATGTCAACGCACCATGCTCACACGGGCGGCGGGCCGGCTGTCATGCGTCGCGTCGCTTGAGGACGACGGCGGCGCCGATGAGGGCGGCCAGGACGTAGAGGCACATCACGCCGAAGCCGGTCCAGGGGGCGAGGTCGTGGGGGCCCTGGTGGAGGGTGGCGAGGGCCTGGCCGGCGTTGCCGGGCAGGTAGGGGGCGATGGTGTCGCGCCAGGAGCTGGGCAGGGCCTCGGTGAGCAGCGGGAGCAGCATGAGGACGCCGAAGACGGCGGCGATGCCGCCGGCGGTGTTGCGGATGAGGGTGCCGAGGCCGACGGCGAGCAGGCCGACGGCGGTGAGGTAGAGGCCCATGCCGAACACGACGCGGGTGACGCCGGGGGCGCCGAGGGTGGTGTCGAGGTGTTTGCCGGCGAGGATCGACTGGCCGACGAAGAAGGCGGTCAGGCAGGCGAGGGTGGACACGGTCCAGGCGACGGCGCCGAAGACGGCGGCCTTGGCCCACAGCACGGGCAGGCGCTTGGGGACGGCGGACAGCGAGGCGCGGATCATGCCGGTGGAGTACTCGCCGGTGATGATCAGCACGCCGAGGACGCCGATGGCCAGCTGGGCGAAGTGGTAGCCCAGGAGGCTGTGCTCGGCGGCGCCGAAGTGCATGCGTTCCTCGGCGGGCAGGTGGTCCCAGCGGCTGACGGTGCCCCAGCACAGCAGGGCGCCGAAGCCGATGGTGAGGGCGACGGTGATGCCGAGCGTCCAGTAGGTGGAGCGCAGCGAGCGGAACTTGATCCACTCGGCGTGGACGACCCGGGCGAGGGTGACGCCGGGGCGCTCGGGCCGGGAGGAGGGGGCGAAGGCGGGGTTCGTGGCCGGGGCCGGGGCGGTCCCGGCGGCGGGGGTGGCGGTGGTGGTCATGCTGCCATCTCCTTGACCGGCTGGGCGGGGGTGACGGCGGCCTGGTACTCCACCGCGTCCTTGGTGAGCTCCATGAAGGCCTCTTCCAGGGAGGCCTGCTTGGGGGTGAGTTCGAACAGCACGAGGGAGTGGGCGGCGGCCAGGCGGCCGATGCGTTCGCAGTCGGTGCCGGTGATCTCCAGGCGGTGCGCCGGTCCGTCGTCCCCGCTCTGCTCGGTCTGCTCGGCCTGCTCGATCCGGACGCCGGGCTGGTCGGCGAGCAGGTCGCGCAGCCGGTCGGCGTCGGGGGTGCGCACGAGGACGGCGCTGCCGGCGGCGCGGGCGGTGAACTCGGCCACCGAGGTGTCGGCGATCAGGCGGCCGCGGCCGATGACGATCAGGTGCTCGGCGGTGAGGGCCATCTCGCTCATCAGGTGGGAGGAGACGAGGACGGTGCGGCCCTCGGCGGCGAGGGCCTTGAGGAGGTTGCGGATCCAGCGGATGCCCTCGGGGTCGAGGCCGTTGACCGGCTCGTCGAGGATCACCGTGGCCGGGTCGCCGAGCAGCGCGGAGGCGATGCCCAGGCGCTGGCCCATGCCGAGGGAGAACCCGCCGGCCCGCTTGCGGGCGACCTCGCGCAGGCCCACCAGGTCGACGACCTCCTCCACCCGGCGCCGGGGGATGGCGTGGGTGGCGGCGAGGGCGGCCAGGTGGTTGAAGGCGCTGCGCCCGGTGTGGACGGCGCGGGCCTCCAGCATCGCGCCGACCTCGTGCAGCGGTGCGCCGTGTTCGGCGTAGCGGCGGCCGTTGACGGTGGCGTGCCCGGCGCTGGGGGTGTCGAGGCCGAGGAGCATCCGCATGGTGGTGGACTTGCCGGCGCCGTTGGGGCCGAGGAAGCCGGTGACGATGCCGGGGCGGACGGTGAAACTCAGGTCTTCGACGGCTGTGCGTGTGCCGTAGCGTTTGGTCAGGCCGACGGCTTCGATCATGGCGGGTCCTAGCGGAGGGGACGGTCCGGGGGTGTCGTCTTCCACGCTAGGCAGCGGCCGGGGGGCGTTCGAGGGTCGGCGGGAGGATCTTGCGGGGGCCCCTTTGGGCCGCGCGATGCACTCGGGGTACATCTCACGACGGATGCCGGGGCGGGTGCCGGGGGGCCGGGGCGGGCGGGCGCTCCGGGGAGGAAACGTCACCGAATCGTGATGGTCGGGAAATGGACATTCCACTCTCTCATAAATCCTTAATGTCCACATTCGAGTGGCCCGGACGCGGGCGACCCGGTCGCGTTTTCCCGTGCGGTGCTTGAGTGCAGGTCAGAAGCCCTGCGGCGGCGGTCTCGTGCTTTGACGTGCGGGATTGACGGCCGGTAGCTTCCGCTTGTTTTTCTTTGCCGGCTCGGGGGTGCTGGTGTCTCTCCCGGGCGCGTCTCTCTTTTCTGGAGTCCTCGTGCGCACCGTTCACAGACTGTTCCGGCCTCTCGGCTGACCCCCTTTCCGCGCGCCGGTCCTCCGGTGCGTGACGACGAAGACCGCCCGCCGTCCCGCCCGCTCCGCGTGACGGTGGGTCCGCGGTGCGCGCCTTCCTGCCGCACCGCCCGTTTCGGAGCGATGACCAGGACCACCGGTGTGGACTGCGGATTCCGGTGGCCCGCACGGCACTTCGGTGCCCGATTCATGATGGATTGCGACATTCGATGACATTGTCACTGACCTCACGGGCCCGGTCGCGTCTCGCGGCCGGGTTCGTGGCGGGCAGCCTGCTCACCGGGCTGCTCTCGACCCCCGTACTGGCGGCCGACACGCCGCCGGCGGCGACCGCGGCGAACCCGGACCGGGTGAAGGCGGTCGCGGCCTGGCAGGCCGGCGGGCCGGCCGTGCGCCACGCCGCCGAGACCGCGCTGACCGGCAACGGCGACGACCTGAAGGCGTTCCTGACGGGCGGCGGCCAGGCCGCGGCGAGTGACCAGGACCTGCGCACCAAGGTCGAGGACCTGATCGCGAACTCCGGTCCCGGGGTGCGCGATGCCGGGCAGGCGGCGCTCAAGGGCTCCGCCGATGACCTGCGGAAGTTCCTCGACAAGGGCGCGCTGAAGGCCTACGAGGACGACCAGCGGGTGAAGGTCTCCCAGCTCATGGCCGCCGGCGGGCCGGGCGTGAAGGCCGCCGCCGCCAAGGCCATGGACGGCAGCCTGACCGACGTCAACACGTTCCTGAACGAGGGCCAGTTCAAGGCGAGGGACGACGACGACCGCGTCCACCTCTCGCAGCTGATGGCCTCGGGCGGGGACGAGGTGAAGAAGGCCGCCAACACCGCGCTCAACGGCTCGATGGAGGACGTCCAGCAGTTCCTGCAGTACGGCTACCAGACCGCGGCCGCGCACGACCAGGAGAAGCTGACGGTCGCCCAGCTGGCCGACCTGACCAAGACCGCCTCCGACCAGGCCGGCCAGCAGGCCCGCACGGCCGCGGACGCCGCCGGCAAGGCCATCGACGCCACCAGGCTGGCGAAGGAGGCCTCGGAGAAGGCCGCCGCCGAGACGAAGGCCGCGCAGGGTTCGGCCGGGCAGGCCTCGAACGCGGCCAGCCGTGCCGCGAACGCCGCCTCCCGCGCCGCCACCGCCGCCCAGACCGCCTCGGCTGCGGCCAGGGCCGCCAACGAGGCGTCGCGCCAGGCGGCCAACGCCGCCGCCAACGCGGCCGCCGCCGCCACCAAGGCCGGCAACGCCGCCAACCGGGCCCTGGCCGCCGCGGCCGGCGCCGCCGGGGACGCCGGGCAGGCCGCCGCGGCCCGCGACGCCGCCGTCACCGCGCGCAACGCCGCCGTGGACGCCCGCACCGCGGGCGAGGCCAGCGCGTGGGCCGGCTACGCGGCCAACCAGGCGAACCTCGCCGCGCAGTCCGCCCTCTCCTCGGGCGACAACGCCGCCGCGGCCGCCCAGGCAGCCGCGGACGCCGCCGAGTACTCCGGCGTGTCCGCCGAGGACGCCGCCGAGGCCCGCCAGGCCGCCGCCCGCGCCCGCGCCGCCGCCCAGCGCGCCAGGAACGCCGCGAACGCCACCATCACGATCGCCGCCCAGGCCGCCGCCGCGGCCGGCGACGCCCAGCGCGCCGCCAACGACGCAGCCGCCCACGCCGAAGCGGCCGCCACCGCGGCCGAGGAAGCGGCCCGGCACGCCGGCGAGGCGGCCACCGCGGCCAACGTCGCGAAGGCCGCCGCCGAGGCTGCCGCCGCGGACGCCAACTCCGCCGACAACTCCGCCAAGCAGGCCCACAAGATCGCCGACATCGCCCGCGCCAGCGACCAGCAGCGCTTGGACGAGCAGCAGGCCACCGAGATGGCCAACGCCGAAGAGGCCTCCCGCGCGGCCGACGTGAAGGCGAAGAAGGCGGCCTGGGAGTCCGGCAAGGCGACCCAGTTCGCGGCCGACACCGACCAGCTGATCAAGGACGCCACCGCCTCCGGCGTCGACCCGAAGACCGCCGTCCTCAAGGGCCGTCAGGCCGCCTTCCGGCTCCTGGACGCCGGCGGCCCGTGGACCAAGGCCGCGGCCCAGACCGCGCTGGAGGGCGACGACAGCGCCGTCCAGACGTTCCTGGCCACCGCCCTGACGACCGCCCGCGACTACGACGACCGCACCAGCGTGATGGCGATCGCCCAGTCCCCCGGCAAGCTGGAGCTGCGCCTGGCCGCCGAGACCGCGTCCGTCGGTTCCTCCGACCAGGTCCGTGCGTTCCTGGCCACCGGTCAGTACCCGGGCAAGGACGACGACGACCGCGTCGCGCTCTCACAGATCATGGCCGCCGGCGGCCCGGGCGTGAAGGCCGCCGCCGGCAAGGCCCTGGACGGCACCATCGACGACGTCCGCGCGTTCCTCGCGGTCGGCCAGTTCAAGGCCCGCGACGACGACAACCGCGTCCTGGTCACCCAGGCCCTGGCCACCGGCGGAGCCGAGGTCAAGGCGGCCGCCCAGGCCGTCCTGTCCGGCCCCGCCGACCGCCTCGTGCCGTTCCTGCAGACC
>NZ_JAQYXB010000279.1:0-350 GCF_036322405.1 Streptomyces sp. SP17BM10
ACCCCTCCTCCCCCCACACCAGGAGGCGTTGCCCATGTCCGCGCACTTCCCCACGACCCCCCGCACCGTGACCGAGGCCGCCCGCCCGCTCGCCCTGGCGGCCTACCGCGTCGTCGTCGGCCTGCTCTTCGCCTGCCACGGCGCCGCCTCCCTGTTCGGCGTCCTCGGCGGCGCCAAGTGCGGCGGCACCGACCCGCTCGGCCCGGGGCGGGGCTGGTGGGCCGCCCTGATCCAGCTGGCCGGCGGCCTCCTGGTCATGGTCGGCCTCGGCACCCGCTGGGCCGCGCTGCTCTGCTCCGGCTCGATGGCCTACGCCTACTTCACCGTCCACCAGCAGCACGCCCTGCTCC
>NZ_JAQYXB010000280.1:0-336 GCF_036322405.1 Streptomyces sp. SP17BM10
CGCCGACAGCAGCTTGCGCAGCTCCGCCGGTTCCGCGCCCCGGCCGTGGTTCACCCGTCGGCCGGCCGCGGTCCGCGGCGCGGCCCCGGGGCGAGAACCGCGCTGGGCGGCCTGCGTCGTACCGCTTGCGTCCTTGGTGGCCGAACTCACCGGGCCCCTCCCACATCGTGAACTGTCCGGTGGCCGTCCGCGCCCCGGCGGACCGGGGCCCGGGCACCGCCACGGCTTGGGCTGCACACCGGCCGCACCTCACGCCGCCCCGGCACCCGCATCGACCGTACTGCCCCGACCGACCGTCGCGGACCCCCCAGTCTGGCAGCACCGGACCCGGGTATA
>NZ_JAQYXB010000281.1:0-370 GCF_036322405.1 Streptomyces sp. SP17BM10
CGCCGAAGTCTCCGACCAGGAACTTGGAGCGGTTCCAGTCCCAACTGCCGGTGGTGCTGTCGTCGTTGTCCCACAGCTTGACGGGGGCGGTGAGGCCGCCGGTGCCGTTGTTCGGGAAGTTGTAGAGCGGCGTGATGTTAAATCCCGTTCCCCGCACGCCCGATTTTTTAAAAAACGCCAATTGGGCCCAAACCGTAACCCCCAAAAAACCCCCCCCCGGCATGATACCGTTACAAAACCACCAGAAGACCCCGGGGGTCAAGATCCAGCACCACCAGTAGTTGGAGACCAACCGCTCCGGCGGCCACTCCGCCCCGGTCAAGCTGTGGGACAACGACCACCCCACCACCGGCAGATGGGACTGGAACCG
>NZ_JAQYXB010000282.1:0-395 GCF_036322405.1 Streptomyces sp. SP17BM10
GGGCCCCCCCCCCATTACAAAACGGCCCAAACAAAACACAACCCCCCCCCCACGCCGCCCCCCCACCCCCACCTATAACCCCCCCCCCCCCCCCCAATCCGCCCAGAAAAACACCACATAAAAAAAAACAAACACCCCAAAAGGGCACGGAAAAACCCCCCACGCCGCCCCCAGGCGCCCCCCCCGCCCCCGCCCCGCACGGCGCCCCCCCCCCCCCCCCCCCCCCCCGCCCCGCCCGACCCCGCGGGGGGGGGGGGGGGGGGGGGGGGGCCCCCCGGGGCCCGCCCCCGCACCCTGACACCCCTCCCACCCACCGCGCCCAACCCCCGCGGGCGCCGGCGCCCCCCCCCCCCCCCCCCCACCCCCCACCCACGCCCCCCCACCACCCCATCCCC
>NZ_JAQYXB010000283.1:0-409 GCF_036322405.1 Streptomyces sp. SP17BM10
CGCCGAAGTCGAAGGAGGCCGGCGGGGTCCGTGCGGCCAGCTGGTCGAGCACCCGCCCTTCGGAGCCAAGGGGGTGGCGTGGGGTGTTCTTGGCTAGCGCGGTGCTGGACTCGCCGTACACGCCCATCGAGACGCGGTAGTCGAAGCTCGGAGATCGGCAGAGCGGCGGGAAGGGAAAGAGGGGCCATTCGAGTGAAGATATCGCAGGGCGCGGGATCAGGAAGACGAGCTGGGGCGGGGCGGGGGGCCCGGCGGCGCGCGCTCGTGGCCCGGGCCGGCGCCGCCCCCCCCCCCCCGCCCCCCCCCCCGGCCCCCCCCCCCCCCCCCCCCCTGCTGCCGGGCACCCGCGGGACCGGCGGGGGTCCTGCGCCGGCGGGGGGGGGGTGGGCCGGGCCCCCCCCCCCCCCCC
>NZ_JAQYXB010000284.1:0-383 GCF_036322405.1 Streptomyces sp. SP17BM10
CGCACCGACCGCCGCGAGGTCTCCGCCGACCTCACCCAGGACTGGCTGCCCACCCTCGAAGCCGCCGGCTTCGACCGCACCCGCCCCACCCTCTGGGTGGCCGAGGGCCTGACCTTCTGCCTCCCCGAGGACCACGTCCGCGGCCTGCTCACCCAGCTCGCCTCGGCGAGCGCCCCCGGCAGCCGCCTCGCGTTCGACATGCTCGGCCGCGCGCTCCTGCGCAGCCCGTGCTCCAAGCCGTTCCTCGACGCCCTCGCCGCCGACGGCACCCCGTGGGTCTTCGGGACCGACGAGCCCGAGGAGTTCCTGACCGCCACCGGCTGGACGGCAGTCTACGTCAGCGAGCCCGGCCAGCCCGGCGCCGGCCAGGGCCGCTGGCCCTA
>NZ_JAQYXB010000285.1:0-339 GCF_036322405.1 Streptomyces sp. SP17BM10
GATATGACCTTCCTCTGCATGGGGGTTGGTGGAAAGCTCCGGCGGTGCAGGATGAGCCCGCGGCCTATCAGCTTGTTGGTGGGGTAATGGCCTACCAAGGCGACGACGGGTAGCCGGCCTGAGAGGGCGACCGGCCACACGGGGACAGAGACACGGCCCAGCCTCCTACGGGAGCCAGCAGTGGGGAAGATTGCACAATGGGCGAAAGCCTGATGCAGCGACGCCGAGTGAGGGATGACGGCCTTCGGGTTGTAAACCACTTTCAGCAGGGAAGAAGCGCAAGTGACGGTACCTGCAGAAGAAGCACCGGCTAACTACGTGCCAGCAGCCGCGGTAATA
>NZ_JAQYXB010000286.1:0-4602 GCF_036322405.1 Streptomyces sp. SP17BM10
CAGCATCGGGTCCATCAACGGGGAGTGGAAGGCGTGCGAGACCTTCAGCCGCGTGGTCTTGCGGTCGGCGAAGTGCTTCTCGATCGCCGCGACGGCCTCCTCCGTCCCGGAGACGACGACGGAGGTCGGGCCGTTGACGGCCGCGATCGACACGAACTCGCCCAGCAGCGGCAGGACTTCCTCCTCCGTCGCCTGCACCGCCAGCATCGCACCACCGGACGGCAGCGCCTGCATCAACCGGCCCCGAGCACTCACGAGCCTGCAGGCGTCCGCCAACGAGAACACCCCGGCCACATGCGCCGCCGCGACCTCACCGATCGAGTGCCCCGCCACGAACTCCGGCTCCACACCCAACGACTCCAGCAACCGGAACAGCGCCACCTCGACCGCGAACAACCCGGCCTGGGCGTATGCGGTCCGGTTCAACAGCTCCGCATCGTCACCCCACACCACATCCCGCAAAGCCGGATCCAGCTCCACACACACCTCGTCGAAAGCGCGGGCGAAAACCGGGAACCGGGCGGACAACTCCCGTCCCATCCCGAGTCGCTGCGACCCCTGCCCGGAGAAGAGCAGCGCGAGCCGCCGCTCTCCCGCCGCGCCGCGCGCCACCTCGCCGCCGTCCAGCAGCACCGCCCGGTGCCCGAACCGCGACCGCCCGGCCAGCGACAGCCCCACGTCCACCGCCGGACCGTCCAGGCCGCCGAGCCGAGCGAGCTGCGCGTCAAGCGCCGCCTCCGAGGCCCCCGAGACCACCCACGGCACGACGCCCGGCGTCACGGCCGCTTCCTCGGCGGGCTCGACGGTCGGCGCCTGCTCGACGATCACGTGGGCGTTCGTCCCGCTGATCCCGAAGGACGAGACCCCGGCGCGGCGCGGGTGCCCGGCCTCGGGCCACTCGCGCGCCTCCGTGAGGAGTTCCACCGCGCCCGCCGACCAGTCGACGTGCGAGGACGGCGCGTCGACGTACAGCGTCTTCGGCAGCACGCCCGCCCGCATCGCCGCCACCATCTTGATCACTCCCGCGACGCCGGCCGCCGCCTGGGTGTGCCCGAGGTTGGACTTCACCGACCCCAGGTACAGCGGGAGTTCACGGTCCTGCCCGTAGGTGGCGAGGAGCGCCTGGGCCTCGATCGGGTCGCCCAGCGTCGTCCCCGTCCCGTGCGCCTCGACGGCGTCGACCTCGGCGGGCGACAGCCCCGCGTTGGCGAGGGCCTGGCGGATGACGCGCTGCTGGGACGGCCCGTTGGGCGCGGTGAGGCCGTTGGAAGCGCCGTCCTGGTTCACGGCGGAACCCCGCACGACGGCCAGCACCGGGTGCCCGTTGCGCCGGGCGTCCGAAAGGCGCTCAAGCACCAGCACGCCGGCGCCCTCCGACCAGCCCGTCCCGTCCGCACCGTCCGCGAACGCCTTGCACCGCCCGTCCGTCGCGAGCCCGCCCTGCCGGGTGAAGCCGAGGAAGCTCATCGGCGTGGACAGCACGGTCACACCGCCGGCCAGGGCCAGCGTGCACTCGCCGCTGGTGAGGGACTGTGCGGCGAGGTGCATCGCCACGAGCGAGGAGGAGCAGGCGGTGTCGATGGTGAGTGCCGGGCCCTCCAGACCGAAGCAGTACGACACGCGGCCGGAGATCACGCTGTTGGCCAGCCCCGTGCTCGCGTGGCCCTCCACCTCCTCGCGGGAGTTCATCACCAGCGAGGCGTAGTCCTGGCCGGTCGTGCCGACGAAGACGCCGGTCCGGCTGCCGCGCAGCGCGGTCGGGTCGATGCCCGCCCGCTCGAAGGCTTCCCAGGAGGTCTCCAGCAGGAGCCGCTGCTGCGGGTCCATGGCGAGGGCCTCGCGCGGCGAGATGCCGAAGAAGCCCGCGTCGAAGTCCCCGAGGCCGGCGAGGAAGCCGCCCTGGCGGGTGGCGCTCACGCCGTGGCCGGTGCCGAAGAGCGCGTCGAGGTCCCAGCCGCGGTCGGTCGGGAAGTCGGTGATGCCGTCGCGGCCCTCGCTCAGGAGCCGCCAGAGGTCCTCTGGGGTCCGCACGCCGCCGGGCAGGCGGCAGGCCATGCCGACGATCGCGATCGGCTCCCCCGCGTCGGGGGTGGCGGGCATCGGGGCCGCCGCGTCGTCCGCCTCGTCGAGGAGTTTCCCGAGGAGGTGCGCGGCGAGGGCGTGCGGGGTCGGGTAGTCGAAGACCATCGTCGCCGGGAGCCGGAGCCCGGTGACCTCGGCGAGGCGGTTGCGCAGTTCGATCGCGGTGAGGGAGTCGAAGCCGAGGTCGCGGAACTCCCGTCCGGGGTCGACCGCCTGGCCCGTGGCGTGGCCGAGGACGCCGGCGGCCTCCGCGCGGACGAGGTCCAGCAGGTGGCGCAGCCGGTCGCCCTCGCGCAGCTCGTACAGGCGCGCTGCGAGCGCGGCGCCCGTGCCGTCGGCGCTCGCGGCCGTGCGGCGACCGCCGGGCAGGAGGGCGCGGAACATCGTCGGCACCTCACCGCGCGGGCGGGCACCGGCGGCCATGCGGCCGGTCGCGACGAGGTACGGCTCGTCGACGGCCATGGCGGCGTCGAGCAGGGCGAGGCCGTCCTCCTCGGCGAGGGGCGGGACTCCGGAGGAGCGGATGCGGTGCAGGTCGGCCTCGGTGAGGGTGCCGGTCATGCCGGCCGTGGGCACCCAGGCGCCCCAGCCGAGGGACTGCGCGGCGAGGCCCTGCTGACGGCGCCAGTGCGCCAGCGCGTCCAGGTAGACGTTCGCTGCGGCGTAGTTGCCCTGGCCCGCGCTGCCCAGGACGCCGGAAATGGACGAGAAGAGGACGAAGGCCTTGAGGTCCTGGTCCTTGGTCAGCTCGTGGAGGTTCCAGGCGGCATCGACCTTGGGGCGCAGGACGGCCGACAGGCGCTCGGGCGTCAGTGCGCTCACGACGCCGTCGTCCAGGACACCGGCCGCATGCACGACACCCGTGATCGTCCGGCCCTCCAGGGCCAGCGCGAGCGCCTCACGATCGGCGGCGTCACAGGCCACCACCTCGACGTCGGCGCCCAGCTCGCGCAGTTCCTCCAACCACGCGCCGACGCCTCCACGGCGGCTCAGCACCAGCAGCTCGCGCACGCCGTGCTCGGTCACCAGATGCCGGGCGACGAGACGGCCCAGACCGCCGGTGCCACCCGTGATCACGACCGTGCCCTCGCCCCAGCCCTCGGACGCACCGCCGCTCGCAGCGCGGGTCAGCCGGCCGACGCGCACGACGCCCTCGCGGACGGCCACCTGCGACTCGCCGGTCGCCAGCACGGCCTCCAACGGCAGCTCGCCGTCCGTGTCCACGAGCACGAACCGGCCGGGGTTCTCCGACTCGGCCGCCCGCACCAGGCCCCACACGGCCGCGCCGACGAGGTCGGACACCTCGCCGTCCGCCACGGCACCCCGCGTGACGAGGACGAGACGCGCGCCGGCGAAGCGCGGCTCGGCCAGCCACTCCTGCACCAGGCGCAGCACCCATGCCGTGACCTCGTGCACGTCCTCGGGCGTCGATCCGCCCGCCACCGGGACGACCACGGCCTCCGGCACGTCGTCGCCGACCTCCGAAAGCCCCGCGACCCGCGCGGACCGGACGTCGACCGGACGAGCAGGCGCGGCCGCGACCCACTCCAGCCGCAGCAACGAGCCGTTCGCCCCGTGGGAGCCGGCGGCCGGCTCGCCCAGCTCGACGGCCTCGGCCGACAGCACGGGCTCGCCCGCCGCATCGGCGAGGGCCAGCGACAGGGTGTCCGCGCCCGTCCGCACCAACCGCGCCCGCACCAGCGTGGCGCCCGTGGCGTGCAGTGACACCCCGGACCAGGCCGTGGGCACCAGCCCCCGGCCGTCCGCCCGGAGGACGGCGGCCGGCAACGCCGGATGCAGGCCGAACCCGGCCGCCGCACTGGCCGGTTCGACCGGGAGCTCGGCCTCGACGAAGGTCTCCTCGCCGCGCCGCCAGACGCGGATTCCGTCCGTGACCGCGTCGTCCGCGACCGAGCCGGTCGGCGGCCAGACCGCCGCGTCGAAGGCGGCGGCGCGCGCTCCCGTGGTCAGTACCCCGGTGGCGTGCTCGGTCCAGGGCTCGTCGAGGCCGCCATCGGGGCGCGAGAAGAACGTCACCGTCCGCGCGCCGGACTCGTCCGGCGCACCGGCCCGAACCTGGACCACCGTGCCACCGCCCGCACCCGCCAGGGCGAGCGGACGGGTCACGGCGAGCCGCTCGACCCGGTCGCAGCCGACGTGGTCGCCGACCCGGATCGCCAGCTCCAGGAACCCGACCGACGGGAAGACGCCCGCATCACCGTCCCACGCCACCATGCCGGGAGAGAGTCGACCGGTGAAGACGACGCTGTCCGTGCCCGCGAGCGGCAGGGCGGCGCCGAGCAGCGGGTGATCCGCCGCCAGCAGGCCTGCGGAGGCGACGTCGCCGACGCCGCTGCCGAGGGCGGGCCAGTAGTGCTGGTGTTGGAAGGGGTAGGTGGGCAGGTCGGTGCGGTTGGCGCCGGTGCCGTCGAAGAGCCGGGCCCAGTCGACGGGGACGCCGGTGACGTGCAGGCGGGCGAGGGCGGTGACGAGGGTGTGTTCCTCGGGCCGGTCGCGGCG
>NZ_JAQYXB010000287.1:0-14237 GCF_036322405.1 Streptomyces sp. SP17BM10
CGATCGTGTAGACGAGCTCGACGAAGGCGAGCGAGTCGACGAGGCGGCTCTCGATGATGTTGACGTCGGGGGCGAGTTCGGTGCGGCCGGGGTGACGGCCGAGGATCCAGTCGCGGACCTTGTCGATGCCGGTGGCGCTCATGCAGGTTCCTTTCGGACGGTGCGGACGGTTTCGGTGGCGTGGTCGAGGTCGCCGTGGAAGTGGTCGGTGAGGACGGTGATCCAGCGTTCGAGGCCGAGGGCGGTGCAGGAGGTGCGGATGTGTTCGCCGGCGGTTGACGGTTCGGGGCCTTCCTGGAACCGGCCGTTCCGGTCGATCACATCGCTGACCACGGGCGATGTATCCGATCGCCTCGGCGCGCTCGGGTGGTTCGAGGCTATGGATTGGTGCAGACCTTCCTCAACGCCCGGAACCGGCTGCCGAATCAGGTCAGCGACCGGATCCCCGAGAGGGGGAGCGGAAGGCTCAGGGGTGCCGGTACTTCGTGACGGATCCGTCCTGGGCGGTCCGGTCCGCGGCCTGCTGGATCAGCCGGACGGCCTCGGCGGGCTTCAGCCGGCCGGTCGTCAGTTCGCCGATGTAGCCGGCGATCACCTCGCGGTTGAGGTCCTGGTACCAGTCCGTGCGGGGCGCGACGATGTGCTCGCCGGCCGCCCTGAGCAGGTCCCGCGCCGAGGCGAGGCCGGGCGGCAGTTCGAGGTCGTCCGCCGCCTCGCCGACCACCGTCAGCGAGGACACCCGGCGGGTGAACTCCCGTGCCGACGTCCGGCCGAGCAGGACGCGCAACAGTTCCTGGCCGCCGCGCGGGTTGCGGGCGGCCCGCGGGACGACGAAGGCGCTGCCGGCCGCCGCCCAGATGGTCCCGAACGGCATCCGGTCGGTGTCGCCGAGCCCGGGCGGCGCGGCCACGGCCATGTCGAAGCCGGGCGGCGTGGTGTCCTTGGTCTCGTGCTCCACCCACGAGCCGTTCGGGACGAACAGCGCCTTCCCGGCCGTCCACGCGGCCTGCGCCTGGAGGTGGTCGAGGTCCGCGGTGCCCGCCAACAGGTATCCGCGGACGGCGAGTTCGTGGTACGCCTCGAAGGCCTGCCGGACGGCGTCGTGGTGCCAGGCGAGGGGCTCCAGGTTGTCGATGGCCCGCAGCACCTCGGGGCCGCCGATCTTGGCGATGAACGGGTACAGCGTCCATTGCAGGTAGAACGGGTACTTACCGGGGAACGTCCAGCCCGCGACGCCCTCGCGCTTGGCCTCCCCGCACAGTGCGAGCATCTCGTCCCAGGTCCGCGGGTACTCCCAACCGTGCTTCGCCAGAGTCGACTTGGAGTACCAGAGGCCGAACACCGTGTACGCGTGGTTGAGCGCCCAGACCTCCTCCCCGCCGAACCGGCCCTTGGCGATCGCCGCCGGGATCAGCGTGTCGGCGACGGTGCGGCCCGGGTCGTCGTAGGCCGGCGCGGCCAGCAGTGGCCGCAGGTCGGTCAGGTGGCCGGCGGCGGCCAGCTCGGCGGTGGCCATCGAGTCCGGGCCGGTGTTGTCCACGAGGTCCGGCGGGCTCCCGTCGGTCAGGCGCGGCTCCAGCAGCGGGCGGATCTCGCTGGCGGCGGTGTGCTCGACCTCCGCGTGCGGGAACGCCGTGCGGTAGCGCTCCTCGGCGTCCCGGACGTACCCGTCGCCGAAGCCGCCGTCGAAGACCAGCACGTCCAGCGGCGCCACCGGGTCCACGCCGAGCGGGTTCGAGCGCCCGGTCCGCTCCCCTGCGGCGGACCGGGACTGCGCGAGCAGCCAGGCGTAGACCTCGGGGTCGTCGTACGTGCGGGTCCACGAGTCGTGCCCGGTGTCCGGGTACCGGGTGAAGCGGGCGGGGTTGCCCGCCTCGTGCAGGGCGGCGACGATCTTCTCGGTGTGCGAGACCGGGATGTTGCGGTCGTCGGCGCCGTGGAAGGTCCACACGGGCAGGTGGGCGATCCGCGGCGCGGCCTCCGGTAGCCAGGAGCCGCAGATCGGCACCGCGGCGGCGAACCGGCCCGGGTAGCGGGCGGTGAGCGCCCACGTCCCGGTGCCGCCCATGCTGAGCCCGGTGACGTACAGCCGGTCCGGGTCCACCCGGTGTGCGTCGGCCACCTCCCGGACCAGGGCTGCCAGCGCGCTCAGTTCGGCCGCCCAGGTGCTGTACGAGGGACACTGCGGCGCGACGACGACGAACGGCAGGTCGGCGCCGGCCTCGATCTGCTTGAGCGGGCCGTGCGCGGCGATGCCGGCCAGGTCCTCGCCGCGCTCCGAGGCGCCGTGCAGGAACAGCAGCAGCGGCCAGGGGTCGGCCGCGTCGTCGTAGCCGTCCGGCAGCGACAGGACGTACGGCAGGTCGTTGCCGCCGTCGTCGCTCGCGAACAGGTGGTACTGAAGGGCGGTGGACATGGGTTTCCTTCCATCGGAGGGTCGTCCGGCGGCGGCGGGGCCGGGACCGGCCCGGGCGGGAGGGCGTCCCGCCCGGGCCGGCCACCGCGCCCGCGGAGCGAGCCGGGCGGCGGACGGGCCCCGCTCGGACGAGCGGGGTCGGGCGCGTGGTGCGCGGAAGTGCGGTGGTGCGTTCCGGTGCCCGCCCGCCGGGTGCCGGCTCGGCCTTCCGGCTCAGGCGGCGTTCCTCGGCGTCGGGCCGACCAGCCCGGTGCGGGCCGCCAGCACGCCGGCCTGGAACCGGCTGGTGGCGGAGAGGTCCTGCATGATCGCGGCCAGGTGGCGGCGGAAGGTGCGGTCCGACATCGCCACCCGCCGGGCGATCACGTCGTCCTTGGCGCCGGAGGCGAGCAGTTCGAGGATGGTCGCCTTCACCTCCTCGATCGTCCCGGCGTAGCCGCCGGCCGCGGAGTCGAACTCGAAGGCCGAGGCCCAGTACCGCTCGTGCAGCCCGCCGAGGAAGGCCGCCACCGCCCCGTCGTACACGACGGCGACCGCGTCGCCCTCGCCGGCCGGGATGAACGCGACCTGCCGGTCGAACACCAGGAAGCGGTCGTGCACCTCCTTGGTGGTGCGGGCCTGCCCGCCGACCGCCATCAGCGCGCCGATGTGGGCCCGCGTCCCGGCGTCGCCGCGGGCGGTGTGCGGGTAGAGCACCCGGGCCCGGACGCCGCGTTGCAGCGCCTCCAGCACGAGCGGCCGCGCCAGCCGCAGTTCGGCGGTCTCCTGCGCCACGCAGGGCTGCATGACCAGGAGTTCCTCCGTGCAGCGCTGGGCCGCGTCGAGGAGCCGCAGCCGGAGCTCCTGCGGGTCGTCGGTGACCACCACGCTCTCCGTGCGGGCCTTGGCCTGCTTGTCGAACGCGGCCGCGAACGACCGCAGTTGGCCCTTGAAGCCGGCGAGCCGGCGCCGCTGGTCGTGGATCGCCCGTTCCAGCGGGACCAGGAGCTCGACCTGGGCCGTGTCCGGGCTGACCGCGACCAGCAGGCTCCCGCCGTCATCGGCCGGTTTGACCAGTCGCAGTTCGCGCAGTTCGTCGAGCGCCCGCAGGACCCGGGGGAACGGGAGGCCGAGCTCGGCGGCGATCCCGGCGGGGGTGAAGTGCGGTCGGCCGAGGGCCCGTTCGTAGAGCCAGACCACGAACTGGTCAGGCTCGCCGGGGTGCCCGGTCTCGTCGGAAAGTCCGGTCTCGCCTGGGTGTCCGGTCTCGTCGGGGTGTCTGGCGGAGTCCCGTCGTACGGTCGGTGCCGCGTGTGCCATGATCGCCTCCACTCAGTCCTCGTCCGGTCGTCCGCCGCCCGGGTCGGCGGCGCGCAGCCTGCGGATGGCCGGTGCCGCCAGCAGGACGGCGCTGCAGGCCAGCCCGACGCCGAAGGACGCGAACATCAGCGCGCGCTCCCCGGTCAGGCGGGCGATCGGTCCGGCCAGCGCGCGGCCGAGCGCCATCGACAGCAGCGAGCCGGCCACGTCGTACGCGTACACCCGGTTGAGCAGGTCGCCGGGGATCTGGGTCTGGACGGTGGTCGCCCACAGGACCGACCACAGCGCCAGACCGGCCCCGGCGAGGCCCCAGCCGACGCACAGCACCACGACGCCGGGCCGGACCGCCGCCGTCAGCGGGTACAGCGCGAACAGCACCCACCCGGTCGTCCCGCAGGCGAGCGGCCGGGCCGGTCGCAGCCGCATCGCGACGGCGCCGCCGACCAGCCCGCCGACGCCCATCGCGGCCAGGCCGGTGCCGAGCGCGGTGGAGCCGTGGGCGGAGACGACGAGGTCCGTGCCGACCGGCAGCGAGAGGCCGGCCACGAAGCAGCCGTACAGCAGGAAGACCGAGATGACGCCCCACAGCCATGAGCGGGCCCGGAACTCCTGCCAGCCCTCGACCAGTTGGCGCAGGAACGACTCCCCGGCCGGCTCGCCCGCGCGCGGCGGCAGCCGCAGCGCGAACAGGCAGGCGGCGCTGATCCCGTACGTGGTCGCGTAGATGGCGAACACCACGGCGGGCCCGGAGAAGCCGACCAGGACCCCGGCCAGGGCCGGCCCGGCCACCCCGGCCAGCGACTCGGCGATCCGCAGGGCGCCGTTGGCCCGCTGGACGTCCTGCGCGACCCGTGGGACGAGCCCGGCCACGCCGGGCTGGAACAGCGCGGTGGCCAGGCCGCTCGCGAACTGCAGCGCGACGACCGCGGCCAGCGACGGCGTGCCGAGCGCGAACGCGACGGCGAGCGCGCCTTGGATGCCCAGCCGCACGAGGTCGGCCAGGACCATCATCCGGCGCGGCGTGAACCGGTCGGCGAGCACGCCGCCGAACAGCACGCCCATGGCGAGCGCGGCCATCCAGGCGCCCAGCGCGTAGCCGACCCCGGCGGTGCCGTAGCCGCTGTCCAGGACGCCGACGGACAGCGCCACCGGCAGCATCGCGTCGCCGAGCAGCGAGCCGGTGCGGGCGCCGAAGTAGAGGCGGAAGTTGCCGGACCACAGGGCCGCGCCGGGGGCGCCGGCGTCCTCGGCGTCCGTGCCGGTCGAACTCGCCTCGTCGGCGCTGGTGTCGGTGGCGCTCACGTCAGGCCGCCTTGCGAGGGTCGGCCGGAGGAGTCGGACAGCACCGGGAGCCCGGACCAGGCCCGCGGGTCGCCGGTGCGGGCCGGGGCAGGGGCGCCGTCGTGCACCACGTAGCGGTGCGGGGTGATGGCGCCGGCCCGCCCGGGGAGCGCGGCCAGCGCGCGCCGCTGGACGTCCCGCGGGTCGGCGGGCCCCGCGAGGTGGCACACCAGCCGGTGGCCGAGGTCGTCGTCCGGCTCGGCGGTGACGAGGTGCGGGGTGCCGGTCACCAGGTCGGCCAGCACCTCGGCGACCAGCGTCCGGACGGCGGCGAGCTCGACCCAGCAGCGGTCGCTGAGGTACCAGCCGGGGCCGCGCTCGACCGGCGCGAGGGTGGTGAGCGAGGGCAGTTCCTTGAGCGCCACGTCCTCCTCGGCGGCGGCCGCGAACAGGCGCAGCAGGGCGCGCCCGAACTCCTCCGCCTCGGCCCCGGACAGCGTCTGCGGATCGAGCCACAGGGTCAGCTCGAACTCCCCGGCGAGCCGGTACAGGCACGCGAAGAAGCGGCAGGGGACGTCCTCGGCGGGCACCCACCCGACGCTGCCGCCGAGCCCCGGCTCCGGGACGGGCGGCTCCTGGTGGCCGGGGATCCACACGCCGGGAAGTCGCCCGCGCGCGGACTCGTCGGGGGAGCCGGCCGCGGCGGCCAGCGCGCTCATGTCGTTGAAGACGAGGTCGCGGGCGAAGGAGGTGCCGCGTTCGGCGCTGGCGGCCTCGATGGCCCGCCAGACGGCGGTCGGGTCGAACCAGCTGTGCCGGTAGGCGGGCAGCCCGGCCGCCTGCACCCGCCGGACGACGTCGTCGAAGCCGGTGAGCCCGTCGAGGTCGAGCGGTAGCAGCGCGTCCTGCGCGAGCGAGCCGAAGAAGCCGCGCAGCGTGGGGACGACGCGGTTGCCGGAGAGCGAGGTGACCGGGACGGTCCTGTGCCCGGTGCGGTGCCCGACGAGCACGCCGAGGGCCGCGAGCACCACCGTGGAGGCGCTGGCGCCGGTCCGTTGGGCGACGGCCGCCAGGTGGGCGGGGGCGGCCGTCGAGCGGACGCTCAGGCCGGGGTGCAGCCAGTCGGTCTTGGCCGGGGTGCCGGTCGGCGGCGGGAACACGGCCTGCGGCACCCGGCCGATCTGGGCGCCCCAGTACTGCACGGCGCCCGCGCCGATCCGCTGGACGGACGCCGACCGCTCCAGCCCGACGACGTCGACGGGCTCCAGCGCGGGCGGCTCCGGCAGCTCTCGGCCGGCGCACAGCGCGGCCCACTCGGCGTGCAACACCTCGCACGCGGCGACGTCCATGGCGGCGTGGGTGACCACCCAGACCAGCTGTCTCGGGACGCCGTCCGCCGTCACCAGGGCGGCGCGGAAGGGGAGTTCGGACTCCAGGTCGAAGGGGCTGGCGCGCAGCCGGCGGGCGGTGCGCTCGGCCGTGTCCAGGGGGTCGCCGTCCGCCTCGACCAGCTCGACGACGAGCGTGCCGGTGGCGGCGACCCGCTGGGTGGGCGGGGTGGTGAGGACGTAGGTGGTGCGCAGTGACTCGTGGCGCTCCAGCAGGGTGCGCAGCTGGGCGGCGATCCGGTCCGGGCCGCCGTCGGCGGGGACGCCGAAGACCATGGCCAGGTTCAGGCGCGTGGGGTCGTCGTCGATGCCGATCGCACGGACGATGTTGGCGTGACCGAACGAGAGGGTGCCCGACCGTGCGGGGCGGGCACCGGCGAAGTCGACCGTGAGCTGTGGCAACGTGTCACCTCATGGATCGCGGCGGTCGTGTGGGGGTTCCGGATCACGGTACGGAGGACGGCTGTTGGACCGGCTGTAGTCGCACCAGAGGCCGCGCCGCCGGAACTTCCGTGCGGCGGGGGGCCGTTCACGCCGGCTGAGCTCGGCGATCCGGCGGGCGGACGGGAGACGGCCGCGCGACCGGAAGAACTCGCCGCAACTTCCGGAGCAGTTGTCCCGGCGCCAAACGGCCGCCAACGGCGCAACGGTCGCCAACGGCCGCAACGGCCATCAACGGTCGTCACGGCCGCAACCGCCCGGCCGTGACTCAGACGACGGCCCCGGTGCCCGTCTCCTCGCCGATCCGCTCCGCCGCGCGCCGGTGCTCGATCGCCTCCTGCGGCGCGCCGAGCGCCGCGTGCGCGTGGCCGAGGACGTGGTGGCTGCGCGCCTCGCCGGGCCGGTGGCCGGTCTCCCGGTGCAGGGCGAGCGCCTCGGCGGCCAGGTCCGCGCCGGCGCGCGGGTCGCCGAGCAGGACGCGGACGTGGGCGAGCACGTCGAGCGCGCAGGCCTCCAGCAGCCGGAACTCCGACTCGCGAGCCAGGTCGAGCGCCTGCCGGGCGGTGACCAGGGCGAGCTGTGCGTCGCCGAGCCGCCGTTGGACGGTCGCCAGGCCGACGAGTGCGGCCACCTGCGGGAAGCGGTCGTCGACCACCTCGGCGAGGTGCAGCGCCCGCCGGTGGCTGTCGGCGGCCTCGGGCAGCCGTTCGGCCCGCTCCAGCGCGATCGCGAGGACGAAGGCGGCGTTCGCCTCCAGTCGGCGGTTGCCGAGCTCCCGCGCGGTGGCGAGGGCGGTCTCGGCGAGCCGGCGGCCGGTGCGGTGGTCGCCGAGGTCGGAGTGGGCGCGCGAGAGGCAGCTCAGGGCGACGGTCTCGCTGGTCCGGTTGCCGGTGGCCTCGTGGACGGCCAGCGCGGCGCCGACCACCCGGATCGCCTCCCGGGAGCGGCCCATGGCGCGGTGGGCGATGCCGAGGTTGGTGTGGGCGATGGCCTCGCCGCGCACGGAGCCGAGGGCGCGGTAGAGCCGGGCGGCGTGGGTGAAGTGGTCGGCGGCCTCGGGCAGTCGGCCGAGCTTCCAGCAGATCAGGCCGAGGTCGGTGAGGTCGTCGGCGGTGCCCGCGCCGCCGGCCCGTTCGGTGAGCTCGCGGGCCCGGGAGAGGTAGTCGGAGGCCAGGCGCATGCTGCCGTTCTCCTGGTGGGCGGCGCCGATCCGGCGCAACGCCGTCGCCTGCCCGGCCGGCCACTCGGCCTGCCCGGCGAGGTCGAGGGCCTTGCCGAAGAGGGTGACGGCGAGCGCGTTGTTGCCGAGGGTCCAGTGGCAGTCGGCGCGCTGCAACTGCGCGGTGGCCTGGGCGCGGATCCGGCCGTCGGTGACGGCGGCGGCGAGCCCGGCGGTGGCCACGCGCAGCCGCTGGATGGTGTACATGCCCCGGGAGAGGTAGCCGTGCAGGCTCTCGGCGAGGCGCCAGGCGACGGTCGGGAAGCCGGAGTGGGCCGCGTGCAGGACGGCGCCGACCAGGCTCTCCCGTTCGGCGTCCAGCCACGCGGACGCCTGGGCGCGGTCCGGGACGAGCGTGGCGGCGGCCGGTCCGGGGCCGGCCGCGGGCCTGGTCGGGTCGAGCAGCCGGGCCGCGGCCTCGGCGTGGCGCAGGTACCACTCGAAGAGCCGTTCCCGGGCGCCGTGCACCTCGTCGCCGACGACGAGCTCGCGGGCGTAGGAGCGCAGCAGGTCGTGCAGCCCGAACCGGCCGGGGGAGCGCTCCTGCACGAGGTGGGCGTCGGTCAGCCGGTGCATGAGCAGGGCGGACTCGGCGGAGGTGGTGTCGGCGAGGGCGGCGGCGCCGTGGACGGTGACGTCCGCCCCGGGCATCAGGCTGAGCAGCCGGAACATCCGCCCGGCCGGTTCGGGCAGGGCGCGGTAGGAGAGGTCGAACGCGGCCCGGACGGTCGCGTGCCGGTCGCCCTCGACGCGCAGTCGGCTGAGCAGGTCGTCGCCGGCGAGTTCGGTGCAGTACGCGGTGATGCCGGTGTTGCGGGCGTGGAGGTTGGCGGCGGCGATCCGGATCGCGAGCGGCAGCCCGCCGCACAGCTGGACCAGCGCCCGCGCGGCCTCCTCCTCGGCGGCGACCCGCTCGGCGCCCGTGGTGTGCGCGAGCAGCCGCAGGGCGTCCTCCGGGCCGAGCACGTCGAGGGCCAGCTGCCGGGCGCCGTCGCTCACGACCAGCCCGGCCATCCGGGTGCGGCTCGTGATGACGATGCCGCAGCCCTGCGCGCCGGGGATGAGCGGCCGGACCTGCTCGGAGTCGCGGGCGTTGTCCAGCACGATCAGCATCCGCTTGTCGGCGAGCAGCGTGCGGTAGGTCGCGACGGCCTCGTCCTCGTCGGCGGGCATCTGGTCCGGCGGCACGCCGAGGGCGCGGAGGAACTGGGCCAGGACGTCGCCGGGGCGCAGCGCGGGCACGGGGGAGTGGCCGCGCAGGTCGACGAACAGCTGCCCGTCCGGGAAGTGGTCGCGGCGGGCGTGCGCCCAGTGCATCGCGAGCGCCGTCTTGCCGACGCCCGGCGCGCCCACCACGGCGACGACCTTCTGCCGGGCGGCCGGGTCCGTGGCCACCAGGGCGTCCAGCTCCTGGAGTTGGCGGCGGCGTCCGACGTGCGCCCCGGTCTCGGCGGGGAGTTGGGCCGGCCGGACGGCGGGGGCCGGGCCCGGTGCCGGCGGGGTCCACGGCTCGTCCGCGCCGGTGCGCCGGGCGCGGGGCAGTTGCTGGCGCAGCACCCGCAGGTGCGCCTCGCGCAGTTCCTCGCTGGGCGCGATGCCCAGTTCCTCGTCCAGCCGGTCGCGGAAGCGGGTGAACACCTTGAGTGCGGCGGCCTGTTCGCCGCAGCTGGCGAGGGTGAGGACGAGCCGGGCGTGCAGGCCCTCGTGCAGCGGCTCCTCCCGGACCATCTCCCAGAGGCGGCGCACGGCGTCGTCGGGGCGGCCGAGCCGGAGCGCGGTGTCGGCGTGCAGCAGGACGGCCTCGGTCCGCTGCTCGTTGGCGGCGACGGCGGCCGGGTGGTTGCGCAGCGCGGGGTCGGCGTCCGCGAGCACGGGCCCGCGCCACCACTCCAGGGCGCGCGTGAGCGACTCGTACGCGAGGACCGGGTCTCCCCCGGCGATCGCGCGTTTGGCGCGGGCGAGGAGTTCGTCGAAGTGCCCGAGGTCGCGCTGGCTCCACGCGGCCTCCAGGAGGTAGCCGGTGGGGGTGCGGGCGACGGCGGGCTTCGCGCCGGCCCGGGGAGCGGCGGGTTCGAGCAGCTGGCGGACCTGGCTGACGTACGTGTGGATGAGGCTCTGCCGGGAGCTGGGCGGGCCGGCGGGCCAGAGCGTCTCGGCGATCTCCTGCTGGGTGGCCGGCTCGGGGTGCTTGAGCGCGAGCAGTCCGAGCAGGCGGCGCTGCATCGGGCTGGTGACCGCGAGCGGGGCCTGGTCGCGCTGCACGACGAGCGGGCCGAGGATCAGGAAGCGCAGCCGGCCGGTGCTCCTGGCCGGCCGCGCGCGGGCGGCGGCCAGCAGCCGGTCGACGTCGGCGCCGCTCAACCCGAGGGCCGCGGCGAGCCGCTGGAGCGTCCCGGTCTGCGGGCGGTTGACCCGGTCGCGCTCGATGTCACGCAGCGCGCGGGCGCTGATCGAGGCACGGGCCGCCGCTTCCTCCTGGCTGAGCCCCGCCCGCCGTCGGTGTCCCTGCACCTGGGCGCCGAGCGTTTCGCCACCCGTCTCCGGGCCGTCCCAGGGGAGCCCCGGCGCCGCGTCCCGTCCCCCCATGGCCTCCCCCTCGTCCGCCCGCCCCGGGGCCCTCCCGGGCCGACGGCCAGTGTGGACTAGACCATTCCGTTGGGCAAGGGCGTCCATGCCGTGTCCGCCACCCCCAACCGCCCCACGGCCCTGCGGAAACGGCCCCCGAAAACGCGAAATCCCCCCGGAGCTCTTGCGAGCCCCGAGGGGATATCCGGTGTCCGAGGGGGGACTTGAACCCCCACGCCCGATAAAGGGCACTAGCACCTCAAGCTAGCGCGTCTGCCATTCCGCCACCCGGACCGGGTGTTGTCCTTGCGGCTTCCGCTTTTCCGTCGGCCGCGCTGACAGATGTAACTGTAGCAAAGATCGGCTTGCGTTCCCAAAACGGCTCCGGGCGGGGGAGCGGGGGCGGTGGCGCGGGCAAGGGGCGGAGTGTGGCGGGGGCGTGACCAGCGGGTTTCGGGCCCGTGCGGGGGGTGGATCCCGGTGGGGGCCTGCGGGAGGATGGGCGGACGTGCTCGTACGGCCCGGGTGCAGGTCCTGGGGATGGCGCGCTGGTGCGCCGGTGCGGGCCAGAGACGAGGAGTGACCGTGAGCGAGCGGAGCGAGTCGGCGACGCCGAGGGTGACGGCTGAGTCGGAGGTCGCCGGGATCTGTCGCGATCTGATCCGGATCGACACCAGCAACTACGGGGACGGCTCCGGGCCGGGCGAGCGGAAGGCGGCCGAGTACGTGGCCGAGCAGCTCGCCGAGTTCGGGGTCGAACCACAGATCTTCGAATCGGCCAAGGGGCGGGCCTCCACCGTCGTCCGGATCGAGGGCGAGGACCGTTCCCGCCCGGGCCTGCTGATCCACGGCCACACCGACGTCGTCCCGGCGAACGCCGCCGACTGGACGTACGACCCCTTCGGCGGCGAGATCGCCGACGGCTGCGTGTGGGGCCGCGGCGCGGTCGACATGAAGGACATGGACGCGATGACCCTCGCCGTCGTCCGCGACCGGCTGCGCACCGGCCGCAAGCCCCCGCGCGACCTGGTGCTGGCCTTCGTCGCGGACGAGGAGGCCGGCGGCACGTACGGCGCGCGGTTCCTGGTGGACAAGCACCCCGAGCTGTTCGAGGGCGTGACCGAGGGCATCGGCGAGGTCGGCGGCTTCTCCTTCACGGTCAACGACCAGGTGCGCCTCTACCTGGTGGAGACGGCCGAGAAGGGCATGCACTGGATGCGCCTGACGGTCGAGGGCCGCGCCGGCCACGGCTCGATGGAGAACGACGACAACGCGATCACCGAGCTGTGCGAGGCGGTCGCCCGGCTGGGCCGGCACACGTTCCCGCTGCGGATCACCAAGACCGTCCGGGCCTTCCTGGACGAGCTGTCCGACGCGCTCGGGGTCGAGCTGGACCCGGAGAACATGGACGAGACGCTGCGGGTGCTCGGCGGCATCGCCAAGATGATCGGCACCACGCTGCGCAACACCGCCCAGCCGACCATGCTCGGCGCCGGCTACAAGGTGAACGTCATCCCCGGCCAGGCCACCGCGCACGTGGACGGGCGCTTCCTGCCCGGCTACGAGGAGGAGTTCCTGGCCGAGCTGGACAGCGTCCTCGGCCCGCGCGTGAAGCGCGAGAGCCTGCACGCGGACAAGGCGATCGAGACGAGCTTCGACGGCGCGCTGGTCGAGGCCATGCAGACGGCGCTGCGCGCCGAGGACCCGATCGCCCGCGCGGTGCCGTACTGCCTGTCGGGCGGGACGGACGCCAAGTCGTTCCAGGACCTCGGGATCCGCTGCTTCGGCTTCGCGCCGCTTCAGCTGCCGCCGGAGCTGGACTTCGCCGGGATGTTCCACGGCGTGGACGAGCGCGTGCCGGTGGACGGGCTGAAGTTCGGCGTACGCGTGCTGGACCGGTTCATCGACGCCTGCTGAGCCGCGCGGCGTCACGGCGGCCCGCCTCCGGGGTTCCGGGGGCGGGCCGTCCGCATTGTCGGAGCTAATGATTTGGGACGCGGTCTGGGAGATCAACAGAAACGTTCCTGCATGGAATTCATGGGTGTGCGTGTGTGCGAGTGATCACCGTTGCGGGTGAATGGCAAATCTGTTCCGTACCCCGTTTGCCACACCGTCGTTCATCCCTGTGCAGCCCGCCGAACGGGTTGCGCTGTCCATACAGGAGGAATGATGAAGGTCAAGAAGATCGCCGCCGTCGCCGCTGCCACCGGTGGGCTGGTCCTCGCCGCCGCCGGTGTCGCGTCCGCTCACGGCGGTGCGGCGGCCGAGGGTGCTGCGGTCGCCTCGCCGGGTGTGGTCTCCGGCAACCTGCTGCAGGTCCCGGTTCACGTCCCGGTCAACGTCTGCGGCAACACCGTCAGCGTGATCGGTGTCCTGAACCCGGCGTTCGGCAACCACTGCGCCAACTTCTAAGGCCCAGAAGCTCGGCCCCCGGCGGCGGACTCCCCGCCGCCGGGGGTTCTTGCGTTCCGGGGGACAAGGCGGGGCGGGGGCCGACGGATCACGGGCGCCCGGATACGTCGAGCGGACACGTCCACTCGATCGGGTGAAGGTGATGCGTTCGGCCCAACCTCGCCGCGACTGCCTCGTTTACTCCTGTGCAGTCGAAGACCTTGCGGGATATCCGGATATTCGCAAAGTCCGACTTTCGGACGTTCGGAAGGTCGTGAGGTCATCACGTCGTTTCGACACGTCATACGGATACGTCACACGTCAGGGGAATACATGAGGAATGTAGCCAAGAAGGGGATCCTCACGGCCGTGGCCACGGGCAGTGTCCTGGCCTCGACCGCCGGCTACGCCTACGCGGGCGCCGAGGCGCAGGGGGGTGCCACCGGTTCGCCGGGCGTCGCCTCGGGTAACTCGGTGCAGGTGCCGGTCGAGGTGCCGATCAACGCCTGCGGCAACACCGTCGACGTGATCGGCGCGCTCAACCCGTCCTACGGAAACCACTGCGCCAACGCGAGCGGCCACCAGGGCGGCGGCGGTCAGGGTGGCAGCGGCGCCAACGGCGGTGAGACCCGCGGCTCCTCCGCCTCGGGTGCCTCGGCCTCCGGCGCCGCCGCCCACTCGCCCGGCGTGGTCTCCGGCAACAGTGTCCAGGCCCCGGTGCACGTCCCGGTCAACGCCTGCGGCAACTCCGTGGACGTCGTCGGCGTCGGCAACCCGGCCTTCGGCAACGCCTGCGGCAACGTCGCGACGCCGCCGGCGCCGCAGCCCACCGACGACTGCCCCGAGGGCCACAGCCCGACCCCGCCGGCCGGCACGCCGTCCAGCACCCCGCCGCAGGGCGGTGGCGAGACCTCGCCGGGCAGCGGTCGCACCGGCGGCTCGCCCACCGGCAGCACCCCGGGTGCGCCGGCCGCCTCCACCCCGGCCGTCGGGTCGGCCGCCGGTGGCGGCAGCGGCGGGCCGGCCACCGGTGCCGTCCCGGCCGCGGCCCGCACGAGCGGCGCGGCCACCACGGCCGCCGGTGCCCCCGGCAGCCAGTTGGCGTCGACCGGCGCGGGCGACGTCGAGCTGCTCGGCGCGGCCGGCCTCGCGCTGCTGCTCGGCGGCGGCGTGCTCTACCGCCGGGCCCGCGCCGGCGCCCGCTGAGGCACGCCGGACACGGAACGACGCGCGCCCG
>NZ_JAQYXB010000288.1:0-301 GCF_036322405.1 Streptomyces sp. SP17BM10
GGTGTGTTTTTTGTGGGGTTGGTGCGGTTTGTTGATGGGGTGTTTTGTCTGTTGGGGGTTGTGGTGGGGGGGGGGGTTTTGGGCCTGGGTGTTTTCTGTGGAGGGGGGGGTGGGTGTTTTTTGGGGTTTTGTGTGGGTCCGCGCCCCCCCAGAGCACCCAACCCAACCCCCCCCCCCACCCCCCCCCCCCCCCCCCCCCACAAAGCACTAAAAAAATGACGACCAACCCCCCAAACCCCCACCCGACGCACCCCCCCCACCCCCCCCAAATGTTCCCAACCCACCCCCCCAAAAAAACCAC
>NZ_JAQYXB010000289.1:0-357 GCF_036322405.1 Streptomyces sp. SP17BM10
CGGGCCCACGGGGCCCCCCCACCCGGGGGCCCGGGCCCCCCGGGGGGGGGGGTCCCCTCCCCGGGGGGGGCGGGGTTGCGGCCGGCCCCGGGGGGGGGGGGGGGGGGGGGGGGGGGGGGGGGCGGGGCGGGGGGGGGGGGGGGGGGGGGCCCGGAATGGGGGGGGGGGGTGGGGCGGGGCGGGGGCGGGGGGGGGGGCGGGGGGGGGCACGACGCCGGGCGGCCGCCGAGCGGGTTTTTATTGTTTGGGGGACGAACTAGATGTTCAGTCGAAGGTCCACTCTTTCCCTCCCCGACGCTCTTCCGACCTAGCCCGCGTCGAGCAGCACCGGGTGCATGTGGTGGCCGGCGGGGTGGA
>NZ_JAQYXB010000290.1:0-952 GCF_036322405.1 Streptomyces sp. SP17BM10
CAACGCCTCCAGCGCCTCCTGCGGGAACCGGCCCTGCTCGTCCACCTCCGCCGCGAACGGAGCGATCTTCGCCTCGGCCAGCCCACGCACCGCCTCCCGGAGCATCTCGTGCTCCTCGGAGATACGGAAGAGATCGAAGTCCTGGCTCATGATCGGCGCTCCTGGTTCGGGACGGCACTGACGGTACTCAGTACCCTTCATTATGCACGTGCGCAGCAAAAAGGGAACTCAGTGCCTTCACATAGCGGCACTGAGTTCCCTATCCTCTTTCTGCCGAAGCCGTCCGAGCGCAGGAGATGACACCGTGGTCCACTCAGCCATCGACGCCGACCGCGAGACCACCACGCTGTACTTCCAGCGCTGCGCGTGGTGCAGCAACCCCACCTTCCAGCGACTGCTCTGCCCCACCTGCGGCTCCACCGACCTGCGGCTGGAGCCCAGCGAGGGCACCGGCGTCGTGCGGCGCTGCGAGGTCGAGCAGGCCAGGACGCCGCTGGCGCGGCAGAAGTCGCTGATCCGGATGGCCGAGGGCTTCGACGTCTGGTGCATCGTCGACGGGCTGCGCAGCACCGTGCCGGTGGGCACCAAGGTCCGGCTGCTGCCGACGCCCGGTGCGGCCGAGAACCCCGAGCTGCGGCTGCTGCCGGTGGAGGAGCCGCAGCCGGTGGTGTGCAGCGAGCCGCGTCCGCTGCCGCCGAGCCAGGGCGGATTCACCCAGCACCTCGCGGCCTTCGCCGAATAGCCGGCAGCCGGGCAGCCAGCGGTCGGGCAGCCGGAACAGCCGTACCCGGGCCTCGGAAGGGGCCCGGGCACGCCGGAGGGCGTGGCACCGGGTACCCGGTGCCACGCCCTCCGCGTCGGTGCGGGGCGGATCAGGCCTTGCGGGCCTTCACCTCGGCGGTGAGCTGCGGCAGGACGGCGAAGAGGTCGCCGACGACGCCGTAGTCGACCA
>NZ_JAQYXB010000291.1:0-400 GCF_036322405.1 Streptomyces sp. SP17BM10
GCCGCGCCCCGGGCGGCGCCCCCGGCGCGCCGGCTGGGGCCGGGGCGGGGTGGGCGGGGGGTGGTTGTGTTTCGGGGCGTGGGGTGGGGGGGCGGTTGGTTTCTGGGACCGCCAAAACCCCAACAAACCCCCACCCCCCCCAAACAAAACCGCCACCGACCCAAACCCAAAAAAAAAAACAAAAAAAAAAAAAAAACACAACAAAAAAAAAAAAAAAAAAAAACCGATGTAAGCCCCCAACAACCCCACAAAACCCCCCTGCGGCTCGACCATCTGAACCGACCGGTCGACCAGTACTGCAAAGCCCGCGCTAGGAAAAGGCGGCCAGTTGCCGCTCTCCTGGTCTGCGGCCTGCACGCTCACGGCGGCACACAAGGTGCCCCTTAACAGGCGGAACGCC
>NZ_JAQYXB010000292.1:0-310 GCF_036322405.1 Streptomyces sp. SP17BM10
ACCACCTCGCCGCCGGCGGCCCGCCCCGCCCCCCGGGCGGGGCCCCCCGGGGGCGGCCGGGGGGGCCGGCCCCGCCGGCCGCCGGGGGGCGGCCCCCCCCCGCCCCCCCCACGCCCCCCCCCCGCCGCCCCCCCAGCGCGGCAGCGAGTACCCCACCGCGCCCGGCCCGCCGCTGACCGCCCACCCCGCCCCCCACCCCCCTACGACCTCCCCCCCCTCCACCATCCCCACCCACGCGAACCCCCCCCAGCCGGCGGACGAACCGATGCAGGACATCGACCAGGCGGACGACCAGCGGGAGACCAACCAC
>NZ_JAQYXB010000293.1:0-311 GCF_036322405.1 Streptomyces sp. SP17BM10
GTGGTTGGGTGTGTGGGGGTTTGGTTGGGGTGTGGGGGGGGGTTTTTTTTGTGGTGGGTTTGTGGGGTGGGTGTGTGGGTTTTTTTTTTTTTTTTTTTTTTTTTGTGTTTTTTTTTTTTTTTTTTTTTTGTTTTTTGGGGGGTGTTTTGTGTGGGGGGGGGGGGCCCCGTGCCCCCCCCCTACGCCCGGGAAGGCCCCGGCCCACCCCCAGGTGACCGGCCCCCCCCCATCACGAACAAAAAAGAAAACCCCCCATACCCCCAAAACAACCAACCGACAACCCCCTGGGGGTTAACCGGCCAATAAATAAA
>NZ_JAQYXB010000294.1:0-322 GCF_036322405.1 Streptomyces sp. SP17BM10
GGCGGGCGCGCAGTGCGTCGTGGTGGTCCAGGACGGCTTGGAGCACGGCGGCCAGGACGTCCGCGGTGAGTCCGGCGGGCACCGGCACGAGCACCGACGGGTTGACACCGTCGATGCGGCCGGCGAGTTGGCTCAGCAAGCCGATGTTCGGGGTGGTCGCCAGCGTGCCGAGGGGGGGGTGGTGGGAGGTAACGGACACCAGCCACACACAACACCAGCCCAACAACAAAACCCACCCCACCACCACAAAACCGCCCACCACCCACACACACACCGGCCCCCCCCCCCGAGACGCCTACTCACCACACAAGAAAAAATAACA
>NZ_JAQYXB010000295.1:0-32012 GCF_036322405.1 Streptomyces sp. SP17BM10
CATCGCCGGCCTCGCCGCCGACGGGCACACCCACTACATCGAGATCAGCCCGCACCCCGTCCTCACCAACGCCATCCACGACACCCACGAGGCCACGACCGGCGAACCCCCCGCCCTCGCCACCGGCACCCTGCGCCGCGATGACGGCGGCCTCGCCCGCCTCCTCACCAGCGCCGCCACCGCCCACGCGGCCGGCACCGCCGTCACCTGGCCGTCGGCGTCCGCCACGGGCGTGCGGCTCCCCACCTACGCCTTCCAGCACCGTCGTTACTGGCTGGAGCCGGCCCGCCCGGCGGCGTCCGCCGACGACCTCGGCCTGGACCGCACCGAGCACCCGTTCCTCGCCGCCTGCCTGGAGCCCGCCGACGGCGGCCCGACGGTCTTCACCGGCCGCGTGTCGCTGCGCACCCACCCCTGGCTCGCCGACCACGGCGTCCTGGACAGCGTCCTGCTGCCCGGCACCGGCTTCGTCGACCTCCTCCTCCACGTCGGCGCCCGCCTCGGCGTCCCCGGCCTGGACGAACTCGTGCTCCAGGCGCCCCTCGTGCTCACCGAGGACACCGCCGTCCGCCTCCAGGTCGTGGTGGCCGAGCCCGACGCCTCCGGACGCCGCCCGGTCACCGTCCACTCGCGGAGCGAGGATGCGCAGGCGTGGACCCGCCACGGCGCCGGCCTCCTGGCCCCCGGCCGCGCGGTTCCGTCGCCCATCGCCGAATGGCCGCCCGCCGCGGCCGAGCCGATCGACGTCTCCGGGCTGTACGAGCGCCTGCTGTCCCGCGGCTACGCGTACGGCCCGGCGTTCCAGGGCCTGCGGGCGGCCTGGCGGCTCGACGGCGCGGTGTACGCGGACATCGCGCTGCCCGAGGGCGTGGAGGCCCGGGACTTCGGCCTGCACCCGGCCGCGCTCGACGCCGCGCTGCACGCCGTCAGCCTGCTCGAGGGCGGGGACGGGCCGCTGCTGCTGCCGTTCTCGTGGAACGGCGTGCGCCTGCACGCCCACGGCGCTTCGCAGCTGCGGGTGCGGGTGACGGCGCGCGGCGGACCGGACGCGGTCGCGGTGGACGTCTTCGACGGCGCGGGCGCCCCGGTGGCGTCCGTGCAGGAGCTCGCGATGCGCCCGGTCGACCCGGCCCGGTTGACGGGCGGCGCCGACGCGCTGTTCAGCGTCCGGTGGGCCCCGGTACCGCTGGCCCCCGCTGCCGCGGGGGGCTCGCACGCCGTCCTCGGCAGCCTGCCGGGCCTGTCCGGGTACGCCGACACCGCCACGTTGGTTTCCGCTCTCGACGACGGAGTCGCCGCACCCGACATCGTCTACCGCCCGGTCCTCGGCGGCACCGCCGACCCGGCCGCGGCCTCGCACGAGGTGACCCGGGCCCTGCTGCGCGACATCCAGGCCTGGCTCGCCGAGGACCGGCTGGCCGGCTCCCAGCTCGTCGTCGTGACGCGGGGAGCCGTGGCCACCGACCAGGACACGGACGTGCCGTCCCTGGCCGAGTCGACGGCGTGGGGGCTGGTGCGCAGCGTCCAGACCGAACACCCGCGCCGGGTGGTCCTGGTGGACGCCGACCACGCCGCCGATTCCTGGGCCGAGCCGCTGCCGCGCGCCGTCGCGACCGCCCTCGACCTGGCCGAGCCGCAACTCGCCCTACGCGGCGGGGCGGTGTATGCCCCGCGGCTGACGGCGGCTGCCGCCCCGGGCACGGACCGGCGGGCGCTGGACGGCACCGTGCTGATCACGGGCGGGACGGGGACGCTGGGCGCGATGCTGGCGCGGCACCTGGTGAGCCGGCACGGCGTGCGGCACCTGCTGCTGACCAGCCGCCAGGGCCTGGCCGCTCCTGGCGCGGCGGCCCTGGTCGCCGAGCTCGCCGAACTGGGCGCGGAGGCGAGGGTGGCGGCCTGCGACGCGGCCGACCGCGAGTCGCTGTCCTCGGCCTTGGCCGGCATCGACGCTTCCACCCCGCTGGCCGCCGTGATCCACGCGGCGGGCCTGCTGGACGACGCGACGGTGGAGTCCCTGACGCCCGAGCAGGTGGAGCGCGTCCTGCGCCCCAAGGCGGACGCGGCGTGGAACCTGCACGAGCTCACGAAGGACCAGGACCTCGCCGCGTTCGTCCTCTTCTCCTCCGTGGCCGGGACGCTGGGCCTGGGCGGCCAGGCCAACTACGCGGCGGCGAACGTCTTCCTGGACGCCCTGGCACAACGCCGCCACGCCCTGGGCCTGCCGGCGGTGTCGCTGGCGTGGGGCCTGTGGGAGCAGGCGAGCGGCATGACGGGGGCGCTGAGCGAGGCCGACCACTCGCGGATGGCCCGGTCGGGCGTGGCTCCACTGCCGTCGGCGCAGGGCCTGGCCCTGTTCGACGCGGCACTGGAGCTGGCGGAGCCGCTGCTCGTCCCGGTCGCGTTGGAGACGACGGCCGTCCGCGAGCGCGCGGCGGCGGACCCGGGCTCGCTGCCGCCGATGCTGCGGGGAGTCGTCCGCGTCGCGGCACGCCGCACGACCGCTGAACCCTCGGCCCCCGAGGCGGAGCCGGCGGGCTTCCTGGAGCGGATGGCGGCCCTGGACGAGGAGACGCGCACGGAAGCGGTCCTCGACCTGGTCCGCCAGTGCGCAGCGGCGGTCCTGGGCCACTCGACGGTGGACACGGTGCCGGCCGACCGGATCTTCATGAAGATCGGCTTCGACTCCCTGACTTCCGTGGAGCTCCGCAACCGCCTCAACGCGGAGACGGGCCTGCGCCTGCCGACGACGGTCCTGTTCGACTGCCCGACCCCGAGGGCCGTGGCCGAACGCATCCTGGCCCCGCTGGCGGAAGCGGCGCCGCCTGCTTCGGAAGCCGAGGAGCAGGAGACAGTCCTCTCCGAGATCGAGTCGGCGGATGACGACGAGATGTTCGCCTTCATCGAGGAGGAGCTGGGCATCCTCTGACACCCCCCCCGATCCGCCGGCCCCGCCCCCACCCCTGAGGGAGCGGGGCCGGCCCCTTCGAAGGCTGCTGCGTAGGAAGTCGGACAGGCCGACTTCCTACGCCCGCGCCGTCGGGGCGATGCCTCAGGACACGGCGAAGCGGTCCACGAGCAGTTCCACCCTGCCCTCGGCGTACTCCGGGGGGAGGCGTCCCGCCCTGGTCAGGGTCGCCACCCCGTGCAGAGCCGCCCAGAACACCTCGGTGAACGGCCCCGGGCGGTCGCCGGCCCCGGCGACCTCGGCGAGGTTCTCCAACAGGGCGGCGAAGGCGTCCTTCAGCGGCGCCGGCGTGTCCTCCTGCGCGAACGCGAGGCCGCCGTCGAGCTGGAACATGGCGTCGTAGACCGCGGGATTGCGGGCGGCGAAGTCGAGGTAGGCGCGGGCGAGGGCGGTGACCCGTGCGCGCGGACCGTCCGCGGCGCGGGCCGCGGCGCGCACAGCCGCGGCCATCTCGGCGGCGCCTTCGAGGGCGACGGCGCCGATGATCTCGCGTTTGCCGCGGAAGTGGCCGTAGAGGACGGGCTGACTGTACTCGATGCGCTCGGCGAGCCGGCGGGTGGTGACCGCGCCCCAGCCCTGTCGCTCGGCGAGTTCGCGAGCGGTGGCCACGATGAGGCGTTCGCGCTCCGCCCGTTCGCGCTGCTTGCGTTCCTGGACCGACACGAGCTGATCCTAGCACCGCTAGACAATCGAGCGACAGCAGTACTAGCATCGACTCATCACCTAGCGGCGCTAGAATCCCAGAGGGGTCATCATGCTCAACGCACTCGAGGTCTTCACCACCGTGTCCGTCGGCGTGATGGTGGGGGTGGAGTTCTCCGTCGCCTTCGTCATCAACCGGATCCTCGCCGCACTCCCCGACGACAGCTGCCAACTCGGCCGCGCCCACGGCGGCCGGATGCTCGGCGCCGTGATGCCGGTCTGGTACGTCTCCTCGCTCGTCCTCACCGCGCTCTGGGCCATCGCCGGATGGCACCGCCCCGGCACCGGCCTCGTCGTCACCGCCGCCGGACTGCTGGTCGTCAGCGTGGTCATGTCGGTCCTGCTGCTCGTCCCGATCAACAACCGGAGCAAGACGTGGACCCCCGAGAACCGGCCCGCCGACTGGAAGGAGCAGGGCAACCGCTGGGACCGCTACCACTACGCCCGCGTCGCCGTCCTCGTCGCCGCCTTCGCCGTCCTGGTCAGCGCCCTCGTCTGAGCCCGCGGCCCCGCCCGCCGAACGGGTCGAGGCCGGCCGGGGCCCTCACGCGGAGGTGAAAGTGGTGGCGGCACACGTGTGCGCGGGAAGTCGGCCGGGCCGACTCCCCGCGCAGCGGCGCTGTGTGTGCCTCAGCCGCGGTTGCCTGCCGGGAGGACGTAGCGGTTGTAGACGAGTTCGCGCAGGACGTCGTCGCCGCCCTCGACGACGGAGACGTAGCGGACGTCGCGCAGGAGTTTGCCGATGAGGGACTCGTGGGTGTAGCCGTGGCCGCCGAAGAGTTCGGAGCCGGCGGCGGCGATGTCGAAGCCGGTCCGGCCGCAGAACATCTTGGCGGCGAGGGCGGACTTGAGGGTGCCGCGGCGGTAGAACTCCTGGGCGGCGTCCGGGCGGGCGGCGATCTCGTCCCACTCGCGGGCGGCGGCGAGGCACTGGTGGGTCATGACGTCGATCTGCATCTCGAACTGGCCGAGGCGCGCGGCGAAGACGGGGTTGTCCTCCAGCGGGGCGCCCTTGATCTGCTTGGTGGCGGCGTAGTCCATGCACAGGTCGCGGACGCGGCGGGCGATGCCGAGGGCGGTGGTGGCGATGAGGATGCGGCTGGCGTTGAGGCCGATCTCCAGCAGGCGCAGGCCGTTGCCGGTGAGGGCGTGGTCGGCGGGGACACGGCAGTTGTCGAGCGACACCTCGTACGTCGCGGAGGAGCGGACGCCGATGACGTCCCAGCGCTTCTCGACCACGAAGCCGGGGGTGTCGCGCGGCACGACGACCGCCTTGTAGTCGCCGGGGTCGTCCGTCGAGCGGGCGATCACGACGACGAAGCGGGCGAAGCCGGTGTTGGTGGAGAAGGCCTTCCTGCCGTCCAACACCAGTTCGTCGCCGTCGTGGCGGACGGTGGTGGTCATGCGGCCGAGTTCGCTGCCGGCCTCGTGCTCGCTGCCGAGGGTCGCGCAGAAGCCGGGGTGGGTGACGAGGCCGGGCAGGTACTTCCGCTTGAGCTCGGCGCTGCCGTACAGGTCGACCATGGTGGTGGCGAGGACGGTCATGAAGAGGGTGAAGGCCGCGCCCGCGTCCCCGTAGGAGAGGGCGTTGACGATCCGCACGCTGTCCTCCAGGCCCACCCCCGCGCCGCCGTACTGCTCGGGCAGCCACCAGTTGGCGAGGCCGGCGTCGGTGAACGACTTGTAGAGCGGCAGCGGCGCGTCCGACAGCGAGTCGAGGACGGCCTCCTGTCCGATGAGCTCCTTGCGGACGAAGTCCTGGACGGCGCGCGTGCGTTCGGCCTGGTTCATCTCGGTTCTCCCCGTTGGTGGTGAAGGTGGCAGAGGGACGGCAGCGTCAGACGGCCGCGCCGAGGGCCATCGGGAGGGCCTGGCGGCCGTTGATGTCGAGCTTGCGGTAGACGCGCGTGAGGTGCTGCTCGACGGTGCTGACGGTGATGAAGAGCTTGACGGCGATCTCGCGGTTGGTGCAGCCGTGGACGGCCAGGATCGCCACCCGCCGCTCCGAGTCGCTGAGTTCGGAGCCGAGTTGGGCCGCGGCGCCGGGCGCCTCCGGGTGTCCCGGTGCGCGCTCCGACCTGCGGTCCGACGCGCGGTCCGACGGACGCGGCGAACCCGTGACGAGCTGGTCGTGGAGGGTCTCGGCGCCGCACTCACGGGCGAGGTGCCAGGCGCGGCGCAGGACGATCTCGGCGCGGCCGGTGTCGCCGCGGTCCTTCAGGACCTGACCGAAGTCGTCGAGCGCGAGGGCGAGTTCGTAGCGGTCGCCGCAGCGGCGGAGGTCCTCGACGGCGCGGGTGAGGAGCGCCTGACGCTCCTTGGGCTCGCTCAGCGCGGCCTGGAGGCGCAGCGTGGTCCCGGAGACCTTCGGGTGGCGTGCGTCGGGGGTGGCGAGCTGGTCGGCGACGAAACGGGCGGCCTGGGTGGTCTCGCCCAGGCGCAGGAGGGCTTCGGCGGCGCCGGTGCGCCAGGGCAGGACGAGCGGGCGGTCGATGCCCCAGCGGCGCATGGTGCGGCCGAGGTCGAGGAAGTCGCCGAGGGCGGCGTTGAAGCGGTGGACGGCGAGGTGGTGGCGGCCGCGGGCCCACAGGTAGGCGAGGCCGTGCATGGAGCCCGCGAGGCCCTCGGGCTGGGCGCGGGAGAGTTCGCGGGCGGCGTCGTCGTGGCGGGCGAGGGCGGTCTGGGCGCGGACGAGGGTGGCGGTGATGCCCGCCGCGAAGAGGCTGTCGATTCCCTCGGGGCCTTCGGGCAGCAGGGCGAGGGCCTCGCGGGCGCCGTGTTCGGCGGCGGCGAGGTCGCCCTGGCCGAGTCTGGCCTCGGCGTTGAGGGCGGCGAAGAGGGCTTCCCAGCCGACGGCGCCGCTGCGGGCGGCCTCGGCGCGGAAGACCTGGCTCCAGGTGGCGGCGGTGGCGGGGTCGTCGCCGTGGAGGAGGCAGCGGACGGCCTGGGCGACGGCGGGGAGGGTGCCGTCGGTGAGGTGGACGCCGCGCAGGAACTTCTCGACGGCGGTGGTGGCGCCGTTGCCGGGCGCGTGGTCGGGCACGCGCCACAGGGCCATCGGCGAGCCGGTCTCGGCCCACTGCGGGAAGGCGGTCAGGCCGTCGAGCGGGTCCAGGCGCCGGCTGCGCACCGGCCGCCCGGGAGCGGCGGTGGCGGGCGTGGTGAGCCGGCCGAGCACCTCCACGGCCTCGTCGATGCGCCCCTGGACGGTGAGCAGACGGGCCAGCGGCACGAGGCCGTCGGTGTCGAGCCGGCCGTCGCGCAGGAGCCGCAGCGGTTCGGCGAGGTGGCGTTCGGCGGCGCCCGGGTCGGTGCGCCCGGCGGCGGCGGCGATGCGGATGCGGAAGCGGGCGCGCTGCTCCTCGTCGGTGCTGCCGCGGAAGGCGAGGTCGAGGCAGGCGACCGCGCGGTCGACGGCGCCTTCGGCGAGCAGCTGTTCGGCGGCGGCGCACAGGACGGGCGGCGCCCATTCGGGCATCGGCCCGCCGGCGGCGAGGAGTTGGGCGGCGACGGCGGCGGCGGGCAGGCCACGGCGCTGGGCGATGGCGGCGGCGGTGCGGTGCAGCGAGGCGCGCACCTCGGGGTCCATCCAGTCGAGGACGGCGGCGCGGGCGGCGGGGTGGCGCACCTGCGCGTCGGCGGTGACGCCGGCGGCGTCGAGGCCGGCGAGCTCGCGGGCGACGGCGGCGGGCGGCACGTCGAGCAGGCGGGCCACGAGCTCGGCGGTGGCCAGCTCGCCGAGGACCGCCAGGCCCTCGGCGACGCGGCGGGTGGCGGGCGGGCAGCGGTGCAGGCAGGTGACCACGGCCTGGCCGAACGGCCCGCCGGGGGCCGGCTCGGCGGGGGTCGGCCCGCCGGGGGCCGGCCCGCCGGGGGCCGGCCCGTCCGGCGAGGCCGGCGCCTCCAGCGACACCCCCCGCTCCTCCAGCAGCGCCCGCAGCAGCAGCGGGTTGCCGCCGGAGGCGTCCGCGAGCGCACCGGCGGCGCTCTCGCCGAGGCGCCCCCGCAGCGCCTCGACCATCACCGCGCGCTCCAACCGCTCGAGCCGCATGCGCCGGAAGTTGGGCAGACGCAGCAGCTCGGTCCGGAACAGCGGGTCGGCGGCACGGACCTGCGGGTCCGCACGGAACTGCGGGTCGTCGCCGCGCTCGTGAACGGACTCGGAGAGCACGAGCACCAGCCGTTCGCCACGGCTGCGGCGGGCGAGGTGCAGGAGGTAGCGGCGGGAGAGGTCGTCGGCGTGGTGCAGGTCGTCGACGCAGAGGACGACGGGCGCGCTGGCGCCGAGGCGCTGCACGGCGGTGCAGAACGCCTGCATCGCCTCGACCCTCGAGGCCCTGGACGACGCCCGCGCGAAGTCACCGGAGTCCGCGTCCGGGGACGCGGCGGGCGCGAGGCCCGGCTCGCGGTCGGCGGCGCACGCCGCGAGCTGCGCGATGACGCCCAGTTCGAGCGCGCGCTCGTCCTCGGTGGCGATGGCGCGCAGGACGACGGCGCCGGTGGCGGCGGCCCGTTCGGCGGCGGTCTCGGTGAGTTCGCTCCGGCCGCAGCCGACGGCGCCCTCCAGGAGCAGGATCCGGCCGCAGCCGGCCCGGCCGGCGGCGAGCGCGGCGTCGATCTCCGATAGTTCCGACTCACGTCCGATCAGCATGAATTGATCCCCCCGTTGGTCCCGCGGATGGGAGTGGACCCGGACGGCCCGCGTCGGCGGCGCGGGCACCTGCGGCGCGGCGGCACGAGTGGCGGACGGTCCGTCTGTCGCTCCGCCGATCAGCTTAGGAGCGGCCCGCCCGCAGGGGCTCCGCCCGGACGCTGACCGCAAGTTGCACCGCAGCAACTCACCCGGTCCGGCCAGGGCGTCCGGGGCCTGACCGCAGGCTCCCCCCGCCCACCGGGGAAGCACCGGCCGCCACCGCCGCAGTACTGGCCGTGCAACATCCTGCCAGCGTCCCCCGGTGGCCCCGCCGCGACGGGTCCGCGCACCCTGATCACCGGGGGCACGGGTCCGTGCCGACGCGACACGGGTCCGTGCGACGCGAGGAGAATCCATGACGGACGTCACCACCATGCCCGGCCGGCCGGCCGCGCGCCGTGCCCATGACGACGACACCACCGGGAGCGGCACCCGCCACCTGGTGCACTGCCCGCCGTCGTGGGAGAACTGCCTGCTGGACGCCCCCGGCCTGGGCGAAGAGCACTTCATGCTGACCGGTGAACTGCCGGTGCGCCACCCGCTGTTCAACGACGGTCCGGGCCTCTTCCACGACCTGCAGACGGTGACGGAGTCGGTGCGGGAGATCGGCGAGTTCGTCGGCCACCGCTACTTCGGGGTCCCGGTCAACCGCACCGGGCTGTTCCACGGCTTCGCGCTGACCCTGACCGATCTCGCCGCGTGGCGGGTCGTGCCGGGCCGCCGGCCCCGGCTGAGCACCGAGATCCGGGCCACCCCGGTCAACGTCGTCAACGGCGTGCCGCGCGGCCTGGACTTCCGGCTGCTGGCCCGGGTGGACGGCGCCCCGTGCGCGACCGGTTCGGCCGGCCTGGTGTTCCTCATGCCCAAGCTGTACGGGAACCTGCGCGCCCACAACCGCCGGGCCGTACGGGAGACGCCGGAGCTGGACGAGCGGCCGGTGGGCCCGGTGCACGCCGCCGACCCGGCCGAGGTCGGCCGCGCCGGCGCGGCGAACGTCGTCGTCGCCCGGCCCGACCAGGACTCGCGCGAGCGGCTGAGCACCTGGGTCCTCACCCGGGGCGTCGGCCCGGTCTTCGCCGCGGCCGAGCACCGGTCGCCCGGCGACGAGCGGCTGCCCGGCCTGCACCTGCTCGAATCCCTGCGCCAGTCCTCGCTGCTGGCCGCCGGACGGGCCCGCGGACTGACCGCGGAGCGCTGCGTGCTCGCGTCCCTGGACGTGCGCTTCCGCGGCGAGGCCGAGGCGGCCCTGCCGCTGCGCTGCCTGGCCGAGGCCGGGCCGGTGGGGCGCGACGCCCACGGGCGGCCGTCCGTGCCGGTCACCGTGACGCTCACCCAGTGCCGCCGGACCGTGGCCGAGGCGCGCACCGTCGTGGTCCAGGACTTCTGAGAGGCCGGGCGCACATGAGGTTCCGGATCCTGGGGCCGCTGGAGATCGCCGGCGCCCCGGACGCAGCCGTCGGCCCGGGCGCGGCCGGTGCCCCCGGCGCCGGGGGCGGGGCGCCGCGCGCGCCCAAGCTCCGGGCCGTCCTCGGCACGCTGCTGGTGCGGGCGAACGAGGTCGTGTCGGTCGACGGCCTCATCGACGAGCTGTGGCCGGACTCCCCGCCACGCACCGCCACCAGCACGCTCCACGTGTACGTCTCCCACCTGCGCAAGCTGCTGCGGGCCGCCGACGCCGACCACGGCTCCACGACGCTGCTCACCCGCAGCCCCGGCTACCTGCTGGCCGCGCGCACCGACGAGATCGACGCGACCGTGTTCACCGAGCTGCACGAGCAGGCCACCGTCGCACTGGAGGAGGCGCGCTACGCCCGCGCCGTCGAGCTGGAGCAGCGCGCCACCCGGCTGTGGCGCGGCCCGCTGCTGTCCGACACCCCGCACGGGCTGCTGCTGGAGAGCGCCGCGACCCGGCTCGGCGAGGCCCGGCTCGCCGCCGTCGAGCAGCGCATCCTCGCCGAGCTGCACCTCGGCCGGGGCGCCGCCCTGGTCAGCGAGCTCCAGGCGCTCACCACCGAGCACCCGCTGCGCGAGGAGTTCCACGCCCAGCTGATGCTGGCGCTGTGCCGCAGCGGGCAGCAGGCCGAGGCGCTGCGGGTGTACGCGCAGGTGCGGCACACCCTGGTGGACGAGCTCGGCATCGAGCCGGGCCCGCGGCTGCGCCGCCTGCACCGGCAGGTGCTGGACGGGGACGAGGCACTGCTGCCGCCGGGGCGGACGACACTCGTCGAGCACACCCCGGAGCAGGGCACCGCCGCGCCGGCCGCCCCCGGGGAGCCCACCGCCCCCGTCCCGGTCAGCCTGCTGCCCGCGCCCGACCCGGACTTCACCGGGCGCGCCGATCAACTCGCCCAGGTGGAACACCTGTTGCTGACCGCGCCGGCCGGCGGCTGGGTCGCCGTGCTCGGCCTGCCCGGCAGCGGCACCTCGGCGGTGGCCGCCCTCGCGGCCCGGCGGGTCGCGAACGCCTTCCCGCACGGGACGGTCTACCTCGACCTGCGGCCCTCGCACGGGCCCGAGCTGGGACCGGTCGAGGCCGCGGCGGCCCTGCTGCGCCGGGCGGGGGCCGCGCCGCCGCGCGAACCCGTGGAGGAGCTGCAACTGCTGCTCGCCCGGCGCCGGATGCTGCTCGTGCTCGACCACGCCGCCACCGAGGAGCAGATCCGCCCGCTGCTGCCGACCACCCCGGGCAGCACCGCGCTCGTCACCGGCCGGCTCGCCCCGACCGGCCCGGCCGGCATGCTCCCCGTCGTCCTCGGCGCACTCACCCGCGCCGAGGCCCGCGAGCTGCTGGCCCCCCGCACCACCGACAACGACGGCGCGGACGGCTCCGACGCACCGACCGACCCGACCGCCGACGACGACGCGTGCGCGACCGACGACACCCGAAGCAGCGACGACGCGCGCGCCACCGACGAGCTCACCCGCCTGTGCGGCGGCCTCCCGCTCGCCCTGCGGGCCGTCGCCGCCCGCCTCGCCGCCCGGCCCGAACTGACCCGCGCCGCCCTCGCCGCCCGCCTGCGGGACGAACGCTCCCGCCTCGCGCTGCTGCGCGTCGGCGACCTGGACGTGCGCGCCCGGCTGCACGGCGCCTACGCCCGGCTGGACGCCGTCGAGCAGGACGGCTTCCGGCTGCTCGGCCTGCTGCCGCGCGGCCGGTTCGGGGTGGGCGCGGCGGCGGCCGTCCTGGGCCGGGAGCCGGTCGAGGCGTCGGTGCTCGCGGAGGCGCTGGTCGGGCGGCACCTGCTGGCGCCGGTCGGCGCCGATGCCTACGCCCAGCACGAGCTGCTGCGGCTGCTGGCCCGGCAGTTGCTCGCCGAGCGGGACGCCGGGCCGGCCGTCCGCGCGGCCACGGCCCGGATGTGCACGTGGTACGCGGAGGAGGCGGAGGAGGCCGCCCGGCTGCCCGGAGCGTCCGTGTTCACCCCCGACGGCCCGCCCCGCCGGGTCGAGCTGGTGTACGCACTGCGGGCGGCGCACGAGGCCGGCCTGTGGCGTCTGACCGTCCGCCTCGCCGACGCGCTCAGCACCCCGCTCGAACGGGACGGCGCCTGGGACGACTGGGCCACCGCCCACGGACTCGCCCTCGACGCCGCCCGCCGCGCCGGCGACCGCGGGGCGCAGGCCAGGATGCTCCGCTCGATGGGCGAACTCGCCTGGTACCAGCGCGACCTGAACCGCGCCGAGGCGTGCTACCGGCAGGCCGCCGGGCTCACCGACGACCCGTCCGAAGGGGCCCGCATCCTGGTCGGACAGGCCGAACTCCTGCTGGACACGGGCGCCGTGGACGAGGCGCACGCCGTCCTCACCCCCGCCCGGGCGCTCCTGGCGGACACCGCGCCCGACCGCGCCCACTTCGAGCTCCACCGCGCCCTGGCCCTCACCGCCCTGGAACGCGGCGCCCCGCAGGCCGCCCGCGCGGCCTTCGCCACGTGCGCCCGCGTCGCCGCCACCCTGCGCGACCCGCGCCTGGAGTCCTACGCGCGGCGCCGGCTGCGGGGCGCCGACGACCCGCTGGACGCCGTCGAGGTCCGTCCCGGCCTCTGGCGCCTGCGCACCGCCCCGGGGCCGGCCCGCACGCCCGCGCCGGACGGCCACCTCCTGGCCGGCGCCGGGAGCGACCGATGAGCGGGCCCGAACCGTCCACCGCCCGCACCCCCGACACCTCCACCGGCAGGGGACGATGACCGTGCACACGACGCTCGCCACACCCCTGACCACAGCCACGGCCACCGCGGCCCCACCCACCACCGCCACCGGCGCCGACGACCTCGTCGGCCGCGAGGCCGAGCTGCTCGCCACCGCCGGCCGCCTGCACGACCCCGCCGTCCGGCTGCTGACCCTCACCGGCCCGGCCGGCGTCGGCAAGAGCCGCCTCGCCGAGCTCGCGGCCCGCGAGGCCCGCGCCGCCTTCCGGACCGTGGTCACCCTCGACCTCGCCGCCACGGCCGACCCCGCTCCGCCCACCGACCGCATCACCCGCGCCGTCGCCGAGAACCTCGCCGTCGACCCCACCGACGACCCCGCCGGCCGCCTCCTCCTCGTCCTCGACGGCTGCGACCACGCCGGCCGCCCCGAACCCGCCGCCCTCGCCGCCCTGCTCACGGCCGAGCCCGGCCTCACGCTGCTCGCCACGGCGCTGCGCCCCCTCGGGGTGTACGGCGAGCACCTCATGCCGGTGGCGCCGCTGCCCGTACCGCTGCCCGAGGAGTGGGAGGGCCCGGACGAGCTGGGCCGGGTGCCCGCCGTCGAGCTGTTCGTCCGCCGGGCCGTCCGGGTGCGGCCCGGCTTCGCGCTGACGGAGGAGAACGCGGACGCCGTCGCCGCGCTGTGCCGCCTCCTCGAAGGTCTGCCGCTGGCCGTCGAGTTGGCGGCCGGACGGCTCCGGCTCTTCCCACCGCACGAGCTGCTGGACCAGCTGCGTCGGGCGGGCGTGGACTCGCTGGCCGGCGGCGCGGCCTACGCGCCGCCCCGCCACCGCTCGCTCGCCGCTCTGGCCCGGTGGCAGTGCGAGGACCTGGACCCGGCCGCGCTCGGGTTGCTCGGCCGACTCTCCGTCCACGTCGACGGGTTCGCCTCCGGCGCGGTCGACCGCCAGGAGGCGGCGGCCTTCGAGAGGCTCCTGGACCACGGCGCACTCACCGTCTCCGCCTCCCGCTTCACCGTCCCCGAGCCGCTGCGCTCCAACCTACGCGGCGCCCAGCCGAGTTCCGCGCACGACCGCCACGCCGAGCACTACCAACAGCTCGTGGCCGCCGCCGCACCCCGCCTCGCGGGCACCGAACAGGCCCACTGGCTCGCCGTCCTGGCCGCCGAGGGCCCGAACACCGAGGCCGCCCTGGACCACCTCCAGGGGCGTGGCGACCACCAGGCCGCGGCGGCCACGGCCCTGGCCTGCCTGGAGCCCTGGCTGAGCCGCGGCCGCCTGCGCCCCGCCCTCGACCGGTACGACCGCCTCGCCGCCGCCCCCGGCCTGCCCGAGCAGCTGACCGCCCAACTCACCGACGCCTCCGGTGTCCTGACCCTCGCGCTCGGCCACCCCGCCGACGCCGCCGAGGCCCACCGCCAGGCACAGGCGGCCGGCCGCCGCGTGGGCGACCGTCGCATCGTCACGCTCGCGACCGCCCGCCTCGGCGCCGCGCTGCTGGCCGCCGGGGACCTGCCCGCCGCCCGGGCCGCCCTGGAGTCGGCGATCACCGCGCAGGAGTCGATGGGCGCGGCGGGCCAGGCCGCCCGGTCGGCCACCGCGCTGGCCCGCACCCTGTGGGCGCAGGGCCAGCAGCGGCCCGCCCTCGCCGTGCTGGAACGCGCACTGACCGGCGCCCGCCGCACGCGGGACGGGCGCGGCCTCGCCCAGGCCCACCACACCGCCGCCGCCATCGCCGCCGACCGGGGCGACCACGCGGAGGCCGACCGCCACCTCCGCGAGTGCCTGACGCTCCACGCCGCCGCCGGCGAGCGCACCGAACTCCCGGCCGCCCTGGAGGCGTTCGCCCTGCTCACGCTCGCCGCCGCACCGGCCCAACAGCCGCGCGTCGCCCGCCTGATCACCGCCGCCGGCCGCCTGCGCGCCGCCCTCGGGACGCAGCCGGACGCCACCGCCGGGGCCGCGCTCGACGAGGCGCTCGACGGCCTGCGTGCGCGCATGGGCTGGACGGGCTTCACCGTCGCCCACGCCGAGGGCGCGCGCCTCGACGCCGCCGCGGCGGTCCAGGAGGCCCTGTCCACGCCCGCCCCCGGTCGCCCGGCCAAGGACCAGGAGGACCAGGACCGGCAACGACTCACGCCGCGCCAGCTCCAGGTGGCCATGCTGGTGTCGGAAGGACTGACGAACCGTCAGATCGCCGAACGCCTCGGCCTGTCGGAGTGGACGGCGGTCAACCACGTCCGCCAGGTGATGCGCCGCCTGGGGTGCACCTCCCGGGTGCAGGTCGCGTGGTCCCTCGGGCGGCGGCCGTGAACCCCGCCGCGGCGCCCGGCCTCACCCCGGCCGTCCTCGACACCGTCACCGTCCCGGCCGAGGTCGCCGCCGCCTACCGCGCCGGGGGATGGTGGCGCACCGAGACCTTCCTGCACGACCTCCGGCGCACCGCCGCCCTCTCGCCGGCCCGACCGGCCATCGTCGCCCACCGCCTGCACCGCCCGGCCGGCCGCCGCGTCCACACCGTCACGTACGCCCAACTCGCCGCCCACGTCGAACGGTTCGCCGCCGCCCTGCACGCGCTCGGCGTCCGCCCCGGCGAACCGGTCGCCTACCAGCTGCCCGCCTGGTGGGAGACCACCGCGCTGACGCTCGCCTGCCTGCGGCTGGGCGCCGTCGCCGTGCCCGTCCTGCCCACCGTGCGCAGCCACGAGCTCGCGCAGACGCTGCGGCTGACCGGCGCCCGGGTGTGCGTCGTCCCGGACGCGTGGGAGGGCCACCCGCACGCCGAGGCGCTGGCAGACCTCGCGGGCAACCTCCCGTGGCTGCGTCACCGGGTCGTCCTCGGCGACGCCACCACCACCGGTGCGGTGGACTTCGCCCGGCACTTCCTGCACACCTCGCACCCGCCGGCGCCGCAGCCCCGCACCGACGCCGACCGCCCCGCGCTCGCCGTCTCCGTCATGACCACCGACGCCGCCGCGTCGGCCGTCCTGCACACCCCGAACACCCTCTACGCGAACATCTCCGCGCAGCACGACCCCACCGGCCCCGGCCGCCGCCCGCACGAGGTGTTCTACTCCGCGCTGCCGCTGACGTCCCTCGCCTCGCTCCTCTACACGGTGTGCTGGCCCCTCGCCGTCGGCGGCACCGGGGTGTGCCAGGACGTGTGGGACCCGGACGTCTGCCTCGACCTCCTCGACACGGCGGGCGTCCACCAGGCCTACGCGGCCCCGGTCTACTGGACGGAGGTCCTGGCGGCCCAGCGACGCCGCCCCCGGCAGCTCCGCCGCCTGCGCCTGCTCCTCTCCGGCGGCCGGACGAGCACCGCGGGCCCGCTGCTGGACGACCTGCGCGACGCGCTCGGCGCCCCGGCGCGGAACCTGTGGGGCGCCCCCGAGGTCGGCATGGGCACCCTCACCAAGGGCGACACCCCGGCCGAGCGCGAGGGCCGCAGCGACGGACTGCCGCTGGACGGCCTCCAGGTGTCCGTGCTCCCCCGCCCCGGCCACGAGGGTGCGACACCGGGCGCCCTGTGCGTGCGCGGCCCGTCGGTGTGCCTGGCCCGGTGGCACCACGGCGAGACGGCCCCGGCGCTGACCTGGGCGGACGGCGACGGCTGGCTCGGCACCGGCGACACGGCGCTCGGCGACGGCCTCGGCGGCATCCGCGTCACCGAACGGGCCGGCACCCGGACGGGAAGCATCTTCATGGCCCCGGTGGACCTGATCGAACGGGAGCTGCTGGCGCACCCGGGCGTGGCCGAGGCGGCCGTCGTCGCCCACACGGACCCGGACCTCGGCGAGCGCACGTGCGCCGTCCTCGTCCCGGCTGCGGACCAGCCCCCACCCGCGCTGCTGGAGCTACGCGAACACCTGGCGGCCCGCGGCATCGGCGAGGCGTTCCTGCCGACCCGCATGGAACTGGTGAGCTCACTCCCGCGCGACGACCACGGGGCCGTCCGCCACGAGGGCCTGCGCCGGTGGATCGCCCGCCTCCTGCCGGGCCAGCCCCGCACCACGCCGATCACCACCGCCTGAACGGCACGGCGCCCACAAGCGCCCCCACCGGAATCGCAGTACCGCACCACCTCACGGTCGCGTCAGCGCCGCCACCCGCGCGAACCAGCCCACGCACCACCATCCACAGCCCGGCGCGCACCTACCGACGGCGCGCACCACCCCGCCCCGCCACCACCCCAGCACCCCTCACGGCCGCGTCAGCGCCGCCACGCACTCGTACAGCTCCGCCCGCCAGTCCGCGCGCAGCGGGGCGGCCCGCAGGGCGGCGCGGGCGCGGTCGAGCTGCTCGGCGATGAGCAGCTCCGCCCGGTCGTGCGCGTCCCGGTCGAAGAGGACCTCGCGCAGCAGTTGCGCGATCCCGTCGAAGCCCTGCCCGCCGCCGAGGAAGCCGCGCAGCCGCCAGCCGGCGTGCACCGCCCGGCCGAGTTCGCCGTAGTGCGGGTCGAGGTCGCGCCGACCGGCCAGGGCGGCGCCGAGCAGGAGCGGCTGCTCGACCGCGTACCAGCCGGACGCGCAGCCGCTGCCGCAGCCCTCCAGGCACTCGGCGGGCCAGGGGTCGTCCTGGTACTCGCCGGCCCGGGCGGCGTCGCCGTAGGCGCCGAGGACCCGGTCGGTGCGCAGGTCGTCCCAGACGACGTGGGCGCGGGCGGGCAGCGCGAGGGCGAGCCGGTCGGCGAGGGCGAGCGCGAGGTCGCCGGCGAGCACGGCCATGCCCTCGCCGAAGCGGCGGGACTCGCCGCGCCAGCCGTGGCGCTCGTGCTCGGCGGCGTGGCTGACGTGCAGGGTGGGCACGCCACGGCGCAGCACCGCGCCGTCGCGGGTGTCGTGGCGGATGAGGTGCCCGGCGTCGAGGAGTTCGAGCGCGGCGGCGGCGTCGACGATCTCGGTGCCCTTGGGGTCGCCGCCGGCGGCGAGGTAGCCGGCGACGCAGAGCGCGGCGCGGAGCCGGTAGCCGACCCGCACGAGGGCGCCGAGGTCGCTGACCAGGGCGGCGGCACGGCGGTCCGCGGTGACGCGGCGGTCGTGCTCCTGGGCGAGGATCCCCCCCAGCCTGGTTTCGACGCGCTGCATCAGCTGGTCCCGGATTTCGCCGGGTCCGGCGGTCTTTGGCGCGCTCGACTGCGTCGTCATGGTGGCGTCCCCTTCTCGGCGGGCTTCCTCACGACGAGCTTTCACCGCACCGGATTCCTCTGCGGCACAGGGGAGTTCGGCGCGGTGCGATCCGCGTCCCGGTTTCCCCCCGGGCGGCAGAATCCGGTCAGCGGGCATTGCCCCGGCGGGGATGTCAGCCATGGGCTTGCCATGCCCCACGGCGGCGGCGGTCACCGCTCCCGTCCGGGACCGGCCGAGGGGAGGACGTAGGCGCCTGCCCGGCGCAGTCGGCGACCGCATCCAGCGCTGAGGTCCAACGGGCTCGGCTGCTTCACCCGCCCACCGTATGTTCGCGCCGGGACGGCCCGGCACCCCTACCGGCCCCACTGCGCAGCATGACCACGACAACCCGATGGCAAGCGGATGACAAGCCCGGCCTCCCCCACCGGCTGGCGGCGGGCTGACCGACCGGCGGCCACGGCCACCGATGACAGGGCCCCGCCGGCGGAGGGCGGTTTCGGCGCCCGGTCGCTGCGGCCGGGCGCCGGGCAGAGGGCGCGGGAACCGCCGGCGGGCGAGCGTGGAAGCAGTCCACCGCAGCGGCCGCAAGACCCGCCGCAGCGGCCGCCGAGCGAGATCGGGATTGCGATGCTGTCCACCATGCTGCCCTCGTGCGTCTCCGCCGAGGAGTCCAGACAGGACCTGGTCGAGATCGAGCTGTTCCCCGAGGAGGAAGCCCATGTCACCAATGCGGTGCGCCAGCGCCGCGCCGAGTTCACCACCGTCCGCTGGTGCGCCCGCCGGGCGATGGGAAGGCTGGGCCTCGCGCCCGCGCCGATCGTGCCCAGCCGCCGCGGCGCGCCGGGCTGGGACGAGCGCCTGGTCGGCAGCATGACCCACTGCCGCGGCTACCGGGCCGCCGCGGTGGCCTGGAAGACCGACGTGCACTCGATCGGCATCGACGCCGAGCGCAACGACCCGCTGCCGCAGGGCCTGCTGGAGTCGATCGCGCTGCCGTCCGAGCACGCCTGGGTGCGCGACCTGCTGCGCACGGGCGGCCCGGTGGCCTGGGACCGCCTGCTGTTCTCCATGAAGGAGGCGGTCTTCAAGACCTGGTACCCGCTGACCGGCCGGGAGCTGGACTTCGAGGAGGCCAGGATCACCGTCGACCCGGAGGAGGGCACCTTCCGGGCCCGGCTGCTGGTGGACCCGGGCACCGAGCTGTGCCCGCAGGTGTTGTCCGGCCGGTGGTTCGCGGACGAGGAGATCCTGCTGTCGTCCATCGCACTGACCGTGCCCGCCCCCGTACGGCGGGCAGCCCCCCACGAGGTTCTCGTGAGGGGCTGAGCCTGGCGCTGGACCCGCCGGCCCGCACCGGGGCGCGGCGGGTCTTCCGTGACGCGGGCCGGTCCGCACGACCGGCCGTCCGTCACGACCGGGGACCGTCAGGTCCAGCGGTCGTCACGCGGGTCCGGCTCCGTCGAGCCGTCGGTCGCGGTCAGGTCCACTGGTCGTCACCGTTCGGGGTGGGGTGGGACGACGGAGTCACCGAGGAGGTGCCGGTGGCGGCGGCCGGCGCCTTTCCTCCCGTCGCATTGCCGGTGGTGAGCAGGACGCCGACACACGCCAGGGCCGCCGCGAACACACCGGCCGCACAACGCACATAGCGGACATTGAATCGCATTGTCGTCTCCCCCGAGACTCAAATTAATCCGGTCTTCAACCAACTGCCCCGGCCGGTTCCGACCGCTTCCGGAGGCAGGAGCAATATTGCTGTCCGGTTCGACTCATAACCAAGGCGTCGCCGCTGGCGTACTGTTGCATGGCAACAAGTGCGTGCAGGCTGAAACAGCAGATGCGGTCGGTTAGCGGGGGGTGAGCCGCCGGGATGGCGGAGCGAGATTCGGTTTCACATTTTTCGGAGCTGGACGACACCAGCGCCGCCGCCTACGGCCAGGCCGTGCGCCTCGGGAGGTTCGACCGGGCGGTCATCGCCGAGCGCCTGGGGATTCCGCTCCGGGACGTCGAGCGCGCTGAAACGGTCCTGCACAATCTGAGACTGCTCCAGCCGATGCCGGGGCGGCGGGAGGTGCTGGTTCCGATCGGACCCGACGTGGCGGCGGCCGACCTGGTCGGCGACGCCGAGCGGCAGATCCGCGAGCTCCAACAGGCCGTCACCAGCGTGCGCTCGACGCTCATCTCGTTGCTGCCCACCTACTTCGAGGGGCGCCGGGAGCGCAACCGCCTCGAAGCCTTCGACGTCATCAACGACGCCGACATGGTCCAGTCGATGATCGACGAACAGCGCCAGAAGTGCCGCAGCGAGGTGCTCATCGTCCAGCCCGGCGGCCCCAGACCGGCCCACGCGCTGACCACCGCGCGCGGCACGGCCGAGTCGATGCTCTCCCGCGGCGTGCGGATGCGCACCATCTACCAGCACACCGCCCGCAGCGACCTGCCCACCCGCGCCTACGTCCGCGACATCGTCGCCCTGGGCGGGGAGTTCCGCACCTGCGACGAGCTGATCGACCGCATGTTCATCTACGACCGCGAGGTGGTGTTCCTGCCCGAGCGCTCCGGCGGCCCCGACGCCACGCCGGGGGCGGCGATCGTGCGCGAGCCCGTGCTGGTCACCTTCCTGTGCTCGGTCTTCGAGTACATGTGGAACAACGGCAGCCCGTTCACCGCCGAGTCCACCAAGGCGCCGGCCGTCAACGACGAACTGAAGGCGGCGATCGTGCGGCTGATGGTGCAGGGCTACAAGGACGAGATGGTGGCGCGCCGGCTCGGCATGTCGGTGCGCACCTGCCGGCGCCACATCGCGGAGATCACCGAGGACCTGCAGGCGACCAGCCGGTTCCAGGCGGGCTACAACGTGGCGGCGTCGCAGCTGCTCGACCTGGACCGGTCGGCCGCGCTCGGTCCCGGCTGAGAGCCTGCCGAGGACAGGCCCTGTCGGCCGGGCCGCCGTCACCCGCCGTTCTCCAGGGCGTCGTTGATGGCGTCCACCCAGTCCGGGTCGAGCATGGTGGTGATGACGGTGTCGGCGGTGGCGCCGAAGCCGGCGTCGTAGACGGCGGCGCTCACGCAGTACCCGCTGTCCAGGGTGAACGTGCGGAACGCCCACTCGTCGCCGGTGCCGGTGGTGCCGTCGGGCCGCTGCACCCGCACCGGCTTGCCGTCCGGGCCGAAGCCGAAGTCGGTGAAGCGGAACTGCATGCCCTGCCCGATCGCCTTGCTGTAGGCCTCCTTGAGCGTCCACAGCCGCACGAGCCCGGCGTCCCGCTCGGCCTCGGGCAGGGAGGCCAGCGAGACGAGCTCGAACGGCGTGCAGACGGTCCGGCTGAGCCCGCTGCTGTACAGCGGCCGGTCGGCCCGTTCGGCGTCGACGCCGATCAGGCCGCGCCGGGTGAGCCCGACCAGCAGCAGGCCCTCGGTGTGGCTGAGGCTGATGTCGATCTGGTCGTAACCGCGCAGGTAGGGGCGGCCGGTGGGCCCGTAGGCCAGTTCCAGGGCGCCCGGGTCGCCGCCGAGGACCTTGCTGGCGGCCGTCTTGAGCATGACCCGGGAGGCCGCGTAGCGGGCGCGGACGTCGGCGTGGGCGAGCTCCAGGTAACGGCTCCAGTCCCGGCCGAGCACCCGGCGCAACTCGTCGCCCGCGGGCATCTCCGGCAGGAGGTCGGCCAGTTCGGCGTGCACGAGGGCGGTGCCGTCCGCCTTGAGCCGGCGCCCGACCTCGTCCCACGCGGGGTCGGCGCCGCCGCCCACCCGGATCGGGGCGCCGAGCGGCGGGCCGAGGGCGGAGTCTCCGGGGGCGGTCATCGAACCTCCGTGGCGAGTTCGTGGAGTCGGCCCAGGGTGCGGGCCTCGATCAGGTCGCGGATCGGGAGATTCCGCTTAGGCGGCGACTGCCGGCGTTCCAGCACGACGACGAGCTGGAGCAGCAGGACGGAGTCCCAGCCGGGAACGGCCTCCAACTCGGCCTCCGGCCCCAGCCCCGCCGGCTCCAGATCCAATTCCTCCCGGAGCAGATCCAGAAAGGCGTCGAAACCCACCGGACTCACCTCTTCCCCCGCATTTCTTCCCACTCCACCAAGGATTCGTAAACACGCGATACGACGGCCCCGTCCGCGGAATTCCCCGAAGGCTTCGAAGTCACTCCCGCCCCCGCGGTCCCGGTAGCCACGCAAGTCCCCGTGACCCCCCGAGCCCCTGGCACCTCGGAATACTTCGGCCCGACCATGACAATGTGGTCCGGGACCGCCGGCGGCCCGGCCAGGTCGTGTCGGAAATGCACCCGGTCGGGGTGTTCCACGACGGTCGCGAAGCCGAGCGCGGGATAGAACCCGCGGGTCCGGCCGTTCTTCGGGGTCGCCCGGTACCACGCGTGGACGGCCCGCGCCCCGCGCTCCGCGGCCAGGGCCAGCACCGCCGCCAGGCAGGCCTGTTCGATGCCGCGGGAGAAGACCCGGCAGCTGAGCCAGACGTTCTCCAGGTGCAGTCCGTCGTCGTCCCAGCGGCCCAGCACCGCACCGGTCAGGCCGTTGGGGCCGAAGCGGTCGGAGGTCCGCGCGGCGAGCACCAGCGACCGGGGGTCGGCGGCCCGCAGGGCGAGCTGGGCGGCGGTGAGCCGCAGGCCGGTCAGGTTGAACTGGTTGGTGCGCTGGGTGAGCTGGGCGAACCGTTCGAGCTCGTGCGGCGCGGCCGGCGCGAGCTCCACGCCGACCCGCAGCTCGCGCAGGAAGTCCGCCTCCCCGCCGGCCCGTTCGCGCAGCCGCGCGCGCTCGGCGTCGAGCCGGTACTGGCGGGCGCGGTCCTCGTCCTCGGCGGTGAGCCGCAGGCAGTCGAACCAGCCGTCGGCGAGCAGCCGGGACGCGTGCAGCGCGGGCTCGTCGTCCAGCGCCACCAGCGCCACCTCGGGCGCGCCGTGGCGCACCCGGGCGCGCTCGGCGGGCGAGTCGTCGGCGAACACCAGGGCGCCGGGCGCGATGCCGAGACTGCCGGCGATCTCCAGCAGGTTGCCGTCCTTGGGCTCCCAGTTCGCCCGCACCCGGACGAAGTCGTCGGGGCGCAGCACCAGGTCCGGGTGGTCGCGCAGCACGGCGGCGACCTGCTCCGGGTCGTTCTTGCTGCTCACCGCGAGCAGCACGCCCTGCGAGCCCAACTGCTTGACGACGCGCTGGAACGCGCCGAACGCCTCGCCGCGCGGCGTGCCGGCGGCCGCGATGCCGTCCGGTCCGTCGTCGCCGAGGACGCCGTCCCACAGGGTCTGGTCGAGGTCGACGACCAGGCACTTGCGGGCGAGGCCGCGCAGGGCGCGCGCGAGGTGGGCCACCTCGCGCGCATAGGCGGTCAGCAGCGGCTCGGTGTAGTGGGCCCGCGCGTAGGCGGCGAGCCGCGGGTCGTGGACCGGGCCGGTCTCGGCGACCAGCGGATCGAGGTCGATCACCTGGACGCCCGGGTGCTCCTCGGCCAGCCGCAGCAGCCCGGCGTTGAACTCCCGCCAGACCAGCGCGAGTCGGGTCCGGGCGTGCCGGTCGATCAGCTGGTGGGTGTGGCGGCGGGTCAGCGGGACGGTGTTGAGCACGAGTACGCCCTGGTATCCGGCGACGAGCTGCGCGAGCTCGGCGAGCACCTGCGCGCCGGCCCGTTCGACGTCGGCGGGCCGCCACACGGCGGGCAGCCGGGCGAAGACGGTCTCCGGGTCGAGCAGGCACAGGGCGAGGTCCGCGCCGGCACCGTGGAACCGGCCGCCGGGGTCGGCGAGGTCGTACCGGTAGGCGCCGTGGTCGCCGAGCAGCGGGCGCAGCAGCAGGCCGTGCCGGGCGAGTTCGACGGTCAGCGGGTCGACGAGTCCGGCGACGGTGGACTGGCCGGTGATCGCCACCGTGACGCTCGGCGTGCCGGGGCTCGAGGCGGTCACGGCGTCCGGGTCGAGGCGGGCGAGCAGCCGGGCGGCCCGGCGCGGCCCGTCGGGGTCGGCGGCGAGCTCCTCGTCGGCGAGGAGTCCGGCGACGGCCGCGTACTCGCGTTCCAGCCGGCCCTGGGCGCGCAGTTCGCGCAGGCGGTCGAGGGCCGTCATCCGGCGCTCCCGACGCGCTCGAGGCCGAGTCCCGTCTTGATCCACTTGCTGGACTCGACGGCCAGCACCAGCGCGCGCTCGCCCTGCGCCATCTCCTCCAGCAGCTGTTCGAGCTGGAGGAAGGGCAGGGCGTTGCCCGTGTTGCCGGTCTGCGCGACGCAGGAGACCTCGCGGGGTCCGTCGACGGCCAGCTGTTTGACGATCCGCTCGGTCATCCGCCCGGACAGCTGCGGCGGCAGCAGGTAGTCGACGTCCGCGGGGCGCCAGTCCAGCTGTTCCAGCAGCTCCCAGAGGATCTCGCCGGCCAGCGCCGGCACGCCCTCCTCGATGGCCTTGTAGTCCTCGCGCAGCATCGGCCGCTCGCTGTCGCGGTCGGTGACGCCGTACCAGTCGATCCGCTGTCCGGCCGGTCGGCCGCGGCCGACCAGGCGGTGCAGCACGCCGCGCACGGCGACGGCCTCGGCGACGGGCTCGGCGGTGAGCACGGCCGCGCCGGCGCCGTCGCCGAACAGGACGTAGTTGACCAGTTCGTCGGCCGGGATCCGGGCGGCGTCGGCGCGCAGGTCCAGGTGCCGGTGGGTGACGTCACCGCCGATGACCAGTCCGGCCCGGGCACCCGCGGCAAGGAGGGCCCGGCCCAGTTCGACGGCCTGGAGGGCGCCCGAGCAGCCGGCCTGGATCTGGTAGGCGGGCAGCTGGTCGAGTCCGAGCAGGTCGGCGACCTCGCTGGCGGTGGTGGGCAGCAGCGTGTCCGGGGTCGCGGTGGCGAGCACCAGGAACTCGATGTCGGCCGGGTCCAGGCCCGCCGCGGCCAGCGCGTGCCGGCCGGCCTCGGCGCACAGGTCGGTGAGGGTGCGGCGCACCCCGCCGGTGGCCAGGTCCCGGCCGAAGTGGCGGTGGGTGGTGCCGACGAAGACGTCGATCCATTCGGCGCTCACCCCGAGCGCCGCGCCCAGTGCGGCGTTGTCGACGGCCTCGCCGGGCAGTGCCGTGCCGACGCCCGCGATGTACGCGGTGATGCTCTCCATGTCCCCCGTGTCCCCCGTGTCCGCCGTGCCCTGCGTGTCCTGCCCGTCCCCCGTGTGCCCCCCGCCCCCGGTCATGCCGCCACCAGCGCGAGTTCGCGCAGGCACTGCGCGAGCGAGTCGATGCTGCGCAGCGCCGGGAGCAGGTGGGGCACCGACAGTTCGCCGAGCGCCGGCAGCCTCGCCTCCAGCTGCACCTTGAGCTGGACGATCATCACCGAGTCGAAGGCGAGGTCCTCGTAGAACCGGGCCTGCGGCCGGACGGCGTCCTCGGCGTAGCCGCCGACCTGGACGATCGCGTCGAGCACCGCCGCCAGGATCGGGTCGTCCGCGTGGTACGGATGATCCGTCACATGGGCGATGTCAACCGGCGGTTCGACTGCGGGCCTCGGTTCGGACGGGGTGCGCGCCGGCTTCCAGCGGGCCCAGTAGCGGTGGTCGGTGGCGAACCGGTACGCCGGCAGCCGGTCGGCGTCCGGCTGCCCGGGCTCGTACAGCGCCTCCCACCGGGGGTCGAGCCCGGCCCGGAACAACTCGGCGAGGACCGCCGCCAGTTCGCGCCCGCCCGACCGTCCGCCCGGACTCGGGTGGAGCAGCCGAGGCACCTCGGGCAGCCCGGCGCGGCCGACCAGCGGCAGCAGGTGGGCCCGCGGGCCGATCTCCACCAGGTGCGTCGGGGCCGCCGCCCCGGTCAGCGCGGCGAGGGCGTCCGAGAACAGCACGGGCCCGGCCGCCTGGCCGGTCCAGTAGTCCACTCCCAGCAGCTCCGGTGGATCTGACGGACCGTCATGCATCATACGTCCACGGTACGTCGATGCGAACGGGAGTTCGGGGGCACCCGCCGCCAACGGCCCGACCGCCGCCCGGAACCGCTCCTCGGCAGCGGCCGGCAGCGGGGTGTGGAAGGCGTGCGACACCTCCAGCCGCCGGGTCCGCACCCCGAGGCCGGTGAGCGCCCCGTCGATCCGCTCCAGCGCCGCCACCGGCCCGCTGAGCACGGTGTCCGCCGGGCCGTTGACGGCGCCGATCGCCACCTCCGGCTCCGCCGCCAGGAGTTCCGCGAGGCGCTCCCGCCCGGCGCCGACCGCGAGCATGCCTCCGCCGGCCGGCTGCTCCCGCAGGAGGGCGCCGCGGGCGGCCACCAGCCGGGCCGCGTCGCCGAGTTCGAGCGCGCCCGCGAGCACGGCCGCCGCGACCTCGCCGACGCTGTGCCCGAGCACCGCCACCGGCCGGACCCCGAGGTCGGCCAGGGTGTGCGCGAGCGCGTGGCCGACGGCGAACAGGGCGGGCTGGGCGAGGCCGGTGTCCCGCAGGTCGTCGGAGCCCGCGAGGACGAGGTCCCGGATGGAGCGGCCCAGGTGCGGGGCGAGGGCGGCGTCCGCCGCGTCCAGGTGCGCCCGGTAGCGGGCCGAGTCCCGGTACAGCCCCGCGGTCATCCCGGCGAACTGGCTGCCCTGCCCGGTGAAGGCGAACGCCACCACCGGTGCGCCCCACGGGCGTTCGCCCGGTTCGTCCGCACCGGCCAGCGCCCGCCGCAGCTCCCCCGCGAGCTCGGTGGTGTCCCCGGCGGCGACGGCGAACCGGTACGGCAGACCGGTCTTGGTCCGGTTGCTGCGCAGGCACGTCGCCGCCGCCGGCTCGTGCGGGCGGCGGACCAGCGCCGCCTCCTGCTCCGCGAGGTTGCGGCGCAGCGCCTGCGGGGTGTCGGCGGTGACGGTGAACACGCCGCCCTCCCACCGTCCCCGCCGGTCCCCGCGGCGCGGGCGGGCCACGCGGGTGCGCGGCGCGGAACCGAGCACGACGTGCGCGTTCGTCCCCCCCATGCCGAAGCTGGACACCCCGGCGAAGGACTCGCCGGGCGGCAGCCGCAGCGGGGCCCCGAGCAGCTTCAGGCCCCGGGCGGCCAGCCGCAGCTGCCGGTTCTCCCGGTCGGCGTACCGGCTGGCCGGCACCACCCGGTGGTGCAGCGCGAGGGCGGCCTTGATCAGTCCGGCGATGCCGGCCGCGCCCTCGGTGTGGCCGATGTTGCCCTTGACCGAGCCGATCGCGCAGGGCGCCGGCCGCTCGATCCCGTGGACGGTGCCGAGCGCGGCGCACTCGATGGCGTCGCCGAGCAGCGTCCCGGTGCCGTGGGCCTCGACGAAGGCCACCCGGTCGGGGGTGATCCCGGCCCGGCGCAGGGCCTGCTCCAGGACCTTCTGCTGGGACCAGCGGTTGGGCGCGGTGACGCCGTTGCTGCGCCCGTCGTGGCTGACCGCGCTGCCCCGCACGACGGCGTACACCCGCTGCCCGTCGGCGACGGCGTCCGCGAGGCGGCGCAGCACGACGACGCCCACGCCGTCGCTGCGCCCGATGCCGTCGGCGTCGGCGCTGAACGGGCGGCAGCGGCCGTCCGGGGAGCCGACGCCGAGGCGCTCGTAGACCAGCCCGAGGACGGGCGAGAGCACGAGGTTGACCCCGCCCGCGAGCGCGGTGTCGCACTCGCCCGCGAGCAGGGCGTTGACCGCGAGGTGCACGGCGACGAGCGAGGACGAGCACGCGGTGTCCACGGCCAGGCTCGGACCGGTCAGGTTGAGGTGGTAGGAGATCCGGTTGGCGGTCATCGCGGCGCTGGTGCCGGAGCCGTCCTGCGGGCGGATCCGGTCGGGGTCGGCCATGGTCAGCCGGCCCCACTCGCCGCCCATGACGCCCGCGTAGACGCCGGTGCCGGTGCCGGCCAGCGCGGCCGGCGCGACCCCGGAGTCCTCGATGGCGCGCCAGGCGCACTGGAGCAGCAGCCGGTGGTGCGGGTCCATCGCGGCGGCCTCGCGCGGGGCGATGGAGAAGAACTCGTCGTCGAACGCGTCCGCGTCGGCGATCAGTGCGCCGGGCGGCAGGTCGGGGAAGGCGGCGCGGTCCCAGCGGGCGCCGGCCGCCGCCCCGGCGGCGTCGGCGCCCCGCATGAGGACGTCCCAGTAGGCCTCCGGTCCCGCGGCGCCGGGGAAGGCGCAGTCGAGCCCGACGACGGCGATGCCGTCGCTCAACGCACTCCCTCCCCGGCGGCCGCGGGCAGGTCGGGCAGCACCTGGCTCAGGTGGCCGAGCAGGCTCTCGATCGTCGGGTAGTCCCACAGCAGGGTCGGCTCGACCTCCAGGCCGAACTCCTCCTCCAGGTCGCCGCAGAGGCTGAGGGCCTGGACGGAGTCCATGCCGTACTCGGCGAGCGGCACGGTGGGCTGGATGCTGATCGCGGGCCGGCGCAGGTACATAGCCACTCGGGCGGACAGCCACTCGGGCAGGGTCACGCCCGGGGTCGCGGTCGGCAGGCGGTAGGGGGCGGTCATCGCAGGGCTCCTTGTCGTGCGGGTGGTCCGGCGGCTCGTCGGGCCGGGCTCTCCTCGGGCCGGGCCCGAGGAGTCAGCCGGATACGGGCGTGTTCCAGAGGTCGTAGCTGTGCCGGGCGCTGTACCGGATCCGCACCTCCTGCCGGATCCGGGCCTCGCACCCGGGCGGCAGGTCGGGCACCTTCGGGGTGAGCCGCCGGGCCACCTTGTGCAGCGCGGCGGCGGCCCAGGACGGGTCGGCGAGGAAGGGGTCGTCGCCGTCCCGGGCGTGCCGCCAGACGCCGAGCACCGAGGCCCCGGCCAGCAGCAGCGCGTACCGGTCGACGAGGGCGAAGCCGGCCACCTCGCGCGCGGCCGGGTCGCCCTCCAGCTCGATCACCTGGTCGCGCAGTTCGCGGAACTGGTCGGCCATCAGCGCGACGAGTCCGCGCAGCACCGTCAGCACCCGGTCCCGTCCGGCCGCCTCCTCCGGCACGCCGGCCAGCAGCTCGGCGCTGAGGCTGTCCCGCCCGCAGGCGAGGTCCAGGCGCTCGGTGCGCAGCGGCGGCAGCGGATCGCGCAGCCGGAACAGCCCGGCCGGGGCCCGCTCCTGCGCTCCCCACGAGCGCCGCGCCAGCCACGGCAGCTGCGGGATCACGGTGGCCTGGCAGGCGACCGTCCCGGCGTGGCCGAGGCTCAGCACGGGGACGTCCCGCAGGTGCTTCTGGAAGATCCCGAGGCTGCCCTCGCGCGCGTAGATGCCCGATCCGAGGACGGTCGACAGCTCGTACATCGTCTCGATCAGCACCCGGGGCAGCAGGTACTTGAGCGCCGCCGAATAGACGCTCGTCTGCTCGGGCAGCACGTGCAGGGCGCGCAGCGCGACCGTCGCGAAGCTGTCGTACAGCAGCAGGTTGACGAAGGCGCCGGCGACGGCCGCGTCGGTGCGCGCCGCCCGGGCCGCGCCCCAGCCGCCCGGCCGGTGCGCCTGCTCGAAACCGGCCGCGGTGCGCAGCACGGTGTCCACCGCGCCGACCGCGAGCGCGGACATCACCGTCCGGCTGAGGTGGAAGGAGCGCAGCGCGGCCTCGATGCCGTGGCCGGGCGGCCCGAGGAGGGCCTCGTCCGGCAGCGGGCAGTCGTCGAACTCCAGCCCGGCGAACCGGCAGCCGCGCAACCCGACGGCCAGGTGCCGGGGCAGGGTGCGGGCCCGGTCCGGCGGCAGGGCGCGCGGGTCGAACAGCAGTGCCGACAGGCTCCGGGTGCCGGGGGCCGGGTCGGTGCGGCAGAACAGCACGAGCGCCTCGGCGCGGTCCAGGTTGTTGATCGCGGGCTTGCCGCCGTTCAGCAGCAGGCCGCCGCCGGCGGGCCGGCGGGCGGTCACCTGGCTGCGCACGTAGTCGTTGCTGTGGGTGGTCTCGGGCTGCGCGATCGCGGCCCGGCCGCCGGCCAGCATGACGCCGGCCAGCCGGGACTGCTGCTCGGGCGTGCCGTCGGTCCAGACGTCGGAGGCGGCCATGTAGCTGGTCATCCCGTAGCCCATGCCGAGCGAGACGTCGCGCCGGAACACCGGGCGCATCACCTCGACCAGGCCGGGCACGGTGTCCAGGCGCCCGCCGAGCCCGGCGGGGACGAACTCGGCGCAGCCGCCGAAGTCGTCCAGCGCGGCCTCGCCGTCGTCGAAGCGCCGGGCCTGCTCGTCGGCGCGCAGCAGGGCGGCGAAGCCGAGCGGGTTGGCCGGGTCGCCGGGGTCGCCGAGGCGGGCCTCCAGGTCGGCGGCGCGCCCGGCGGCCGCGTCCGCGGTCACGGCAGGGCTCCCCGGGGCGGCCAGGGCGGTCACCACGGCTGCACTCCCCCGCCGACGGGCTGGGGGTGGAGCAGGTCCTCGCCGAGCGCGCGGTCCTTCGCGCGGATGACGGCCCGCACGGCCCCGTCCAGCACCTCGTAGTCGCCGCGCACCTCCCCCGCCAGGAAGAGCGTGCGCATCAGCGTGCGCTGCACCTTGCCGCTGGTGGTGCGCCGGACGGTCCCGGGCCGCACCAGCAGCAGGTTGGCCACCGGCACGTTGAACTCGCGGCCGACCTTCTCGATGATCCGGCGCGACAGCTCGCGCAGCGACTGCTCGTTGTGGCCCGCGCTGCGCACCTCCTGCACCAGCACCAGCTGTTCGCGTCCGGCGTCGACGGCGAACGCCGCGCCGGTCGCGGCGGACAGCTGCGGCGCGGTCGAGCGCACGGCCGCCTCGATGTCGTACGGGTAGAGGTTGCGCCCGTTGAGGATCAGCACCTCCTTGACCCGCCCGGTGACGTACAGCTCGCCGTCGCGCAGGACACCGAGGTCGCCGGTGCGCAGGTAGCCGCCCGCGCCGCCGCGCAGGGTCGCTCTGAACGTCTCCTCGCTCTCCTTGGGCCGCCGCCAGTAGCCCTCGGCGACGCTCGGCCCGCGCAGCCACACCTCGCCGACCGCGCCCCCCGGCAGCTCGGCGCCGGTCTGCGGGTCGACGATCCGCAGGTCGTAGCCGGCCGGGCGGCCGCAGGAGACGAGCGTCCGGGCGCCGGCCGTCCCGTCCGTGACGGGCTCGAAGGCGTTGCGCTCCAGGGCCCTCGGGTCCACCGCGGTGCGGCCGTGGGCCTCGCCGGGCGTGCCGCCGGAGACCAGCAGCGTCGCCTCGGCCAGCCCGTAGCTCGGGTACATCGCGCCGGCCCGCAGCCCGGCCGGGGCGAAGCGGGCCGCGAACGCCTCCAGGGTGTCGGCCCGGACGGGCTCCGCGCCGTTGAGCACCAGGCGCCAGCGGGAGAGGTCGAGGCCGGCCACGTCCTCGTCGCGGACGCGGGTGAGGCACAGGTCGTAGCAGAAGTTGGGGCCGCCGCCGACGGTCACGCCGTGGTCGTCGATCGCGCGCAGCCAGCGCAGCGGGTGCTTGACGAAGGAGACCGGCGACATCTGCACCGAGGCGCCGCCCAGGAAGAGCGGGTGCAGCAGGTGCGCGATGAAGCCCATGTCGTGGAAGTGCGGCAGCCAGCCACCGAAGCGGTCCTCGCGGGTGGTGCGCAGGGTGGCCCGCAGGGCCTCGTGGTTGGCCATCAGGTTGCGGTGGGAGACCATCACGCCGCGTGGCTTGGAGACCGAGCCGGAGGTGTACTGCAGGAAGGCCAGGTCCTCGGCGCCGGTGCGCGGCCGGCGCCAGTCGTCGGCGTCGCCGCGCGCCGGGTCGTCGGTGACGACGCAGGTCACACCGTCGGCGAAGGAGGTGGCGAGCCACAGCGAGACGTCCGGCGCGCTCGCCGAGTCGGTGAGCACCAGCCGGGCCGCGCTGTCCTGGAGCACCCCGGTGACGCGGTCGACCTTTGCGGCCCGGCCGGTCGTGCCCGGCATCGGGGCCGGGACGCCGACCGCGCCCGCGTAGAGGCAGCCGAGGTAGGCGGCGAGGAAGTCGGTGGTGGACGGGTAGAGGAGCAGGACTGGCCCACCCTCGCCGCCGTGCGCGCGGACCAGCGAGGCGATCCGGCGGGCCTCGCGGTCCAGTTCGCCGTAGGTCGTCCGCCGCTCCGCCACGCCGGCCGGGTAGTGGCTCAGCTCAATGTGGGCGTCCGCGTCGGGCTGTTGCTCCGCGCGGTCGAGCATCAGATCGGTGAAGGTCCGAAACCCCGCCATGACTCCCCCTTGGATGCGCTGTCTGCCGACCGGCGGTCCGCCGGTCACCTGGGGTGCCCGCGACGGTGCCCTCCCCACGCGCGTAACGGTCCGCCACCGGGCTTAAGGGCTGCTAGTGCGGGCCTGGTGGCGGATGCGCGAGCGCCCGGCGCCGAAAAGCTCGACACCGGGCGCTCACCTGTGGTGACGTTCCGTCAGTAGCGGTACTGCTCCGCCTTGTACGGGCCCTCGACCGGGACGCCGATGTAGTCGGCCTGCTCCTGGGTCAGCGTGGTCAGCTTCACGCCCAGCGCGTCCAGGTGCAGACGCGCGACCTTCTCGTCCAGGTGCTTCGG
>NZ_JAQYXB010000296.1:0-316 GCF_036322405.1 Streptomyces sp. SP17BM10
GGGTGGCACGATGCTGGCGGTGCAGGCGACGGAGGAGGAAGTCCGGCCGCTGCTGGGCGCCGACGTCACGATCGCCGACGACACCGACCCCTGGCACGTCACCAGCCGCCTCGCCCTGCGCGACCACCCGAGAACGGAAGAGCGACGTGTAGGGACAGAGTCTCCATTCGAGTGTAGATCTCGGACGTCACCGGCCCGAACAACGTCGTCGTCTCGGGGACCGAGGAGGCCGTCGCTCCGATCGAGGCGCACTTCGCCGATCGTCGGGCCACGCGGCTCGTGGTGTCCCTCGCGGGCCCCTCCCCGCTGGTGGACC
>NZ_JAQYXB010000297.1:0-329 GCF_036322405.1 Streptomyces sp. SP17BM10
AGTCACGAACCGGCACGACGCCGGGGAATACGGATCAGCCATCTACGGTCGTGCCTCCATTGACAGAGTGCTAGGTGATGATACTTTACGCGCGTCACTGTTCTGGAGGCCGCGGGCCGCCGGGGGGGGGGCCCGCGCCGCCGCCGGGGGGGGGTGGGGGGGGGTCCCGCTCCCGGCGGCGGCGCCCGGGGCCGCGCTTGGCCGCGGCGGTGAGGGCGGCGGGGGGGTCGCGGCCGTAGGCCCGGCCGGGCGCGACCCGGCCCGGGCGGCCATAGCGGCGGCGGTCACCTCGGCCGGGCGCACCACGATGCAGGCCCCGCCCCACCTGG
>NZ_JAQYXB010000298.1:0-333 GCF_036322405.1 Streptomyces sp. SP17BM10
CGGGGGGGGGGGGGGGGGGGGGGGGGGGGGGGGGGGGCGGGGGGCGGGGGGGGGGGGGTGCGGGGGGGGGGCGGCCGGGGGGGGGGCGCGCCGCCGCCCCCGCGCACGCCCCCGCAGGCCGCCCGGACCGGGCGTGGACGTACCCTCTGGCAGTCAGCGCAACCACGTCAGACTCTCAGTTCGGCAACCTCACCCCCGGCGGGCCGGGGGGCGCCCCCGGCCCCGGGTTCGTCGAGGCGGCGGCACTGACCACGATCCGGGACCGCCCCGCCGGCCTCTTCGCGTTCAGCGGCCACGGACCGGTCGAGGTGTGGGACCTGTCCACCCGCACGC
>NZ_JAQYXB010000299.1:0-310 GCF_036322405.1 Streptomyces sp. SP17BM10
ACCCAGATGCTGGTGGTCCAGCATGGTGCGGTCTTCAAGGCCCAGCACGACACGACGAACCTCAACGTCGCCACCCCCACCAACCCGACCCACCACCGCACCACGGGGTCCCCGCACCACCATATAGTCTCCCGCAAAACGAAAGCCTAACCCACGCAGCTCGTCACCCGTGCCCGGCTCGGCGCCCCCAAGGGCATCCGCACCTTGCAGAAGGAGCGGAACGGCACACTCAGCTACGCCACTCACGCGTGAGGCAGGGCGCAGGACGATGGCACCGTGATCGGCGCGGGGGTGGTCCTGGGCGTGGGCG
>NZ_JAQYXB010000300.1:0-301 GCF_036322405.1 Streptomyces sp. SP17BM10
CCCCCCCCCCCCACCCCACACCCCACACACACCCACCACCACCCCAACACCCCCCTCACCCGTAAGGCCCGCAACCACCACGGCGTCGCCGCCCACAACCACACCAACCCCCGCCACAACCAACCCCCCCACCCCCAACCCGGCCGCTTCCGCAACACCCCCACCATCAACAAACCCAACAAAATAACCCCCCCCCCCCCAAAACCCACCACAACCAAAACCAACCCCAACCCCACCCCAAAACCCAACACCACACCCAAAAAAAAAACAAAAAAAAAAAAAAAACCACAAACCAAAAAAA
>NZ_JAQYXB010000301.1:0-371 GCF_036322405.1 Streptomyces sp. SP17BM10
CTGCCCGTGGTGAGCAGCAGGTGGGCCGAGCGCTCGACCACCATCACCTCGGACTGGTGGCGGCCCTGGACGGCGAGGTGCCGGAGCTGCCGGCCCGCCGACCAGACCACGCACGCGAAGTCGTCCACCACCACCGCCGTCGACCCGTACAAAACGTCCCAAGCGAAAACCAAAAAGCCACCCACGCCCCCCCCGTAACCCCCCCCCCCCCCCATCAACCACAACTCCAACCACAAGAACAAAAAACCCAAACCCCCCACAACCCACAACACCCAAACAAGCACAGAAACAACGAAGCCACCCAAAACACCACCAAACCCAACACCACACCAACCACCAAAAAAAAAAACAAACAAACCACACCAAAAAAA
>NZ_JAQYXB010000302.1:0-306 GCF_036322405.1 Streptomyces sp. SP17BM10
GGGGTGGGGGTTCCCGACCACAAAAAAAAAAAAAACAACCACCACCACAAACAAAAAAAAAACAAAAACACAAAATAACAAAACAAACCCCACAACCACCACCCCCAACCACAACACAAAAACCAACAAAAACCACACCAACACACAAAACAAAAACCCACCAAAAAACACCAAACAAACCACAAAAAACAAAACAAACACAAAAAAAAAAAAAAAAAAAAAAAACACAAAAACAAACACCAACACACCACCAAACAACAAAAAAAAAAAAAAACACCACCAAACACCCCAAAAAAAAACAAAAAA
>NZ_JAQYXB010000303.1:0-6732 GCF_036322405.1 Streptomyces sp. SP17BM10
GGCCTGGTCCTGACCGCCGGTCAGGGCAACTACGCGGCGGCGAACGTCTTCCTCGACGCCCTCGCCGCCCACCGCCGCGCCATCGGCCTGCCGGCCACCTCGATGGCCTACGGCCTCTGGGACGTCGGCGCCGGCCTCGGCGAGCAGCTCATGGAGCTCAACCGCAACCGCATGGCCGCCCAAGGCGTCCCGCCGCTCACCCGCGAGGCCGGGCTCTCCCTGTTCGCCGCGGGTCTGCGCAGCGAGCGCGCCGCCGTCGTCCCGATCCGGGTCGACGCCGCCGCGCTGCGCGCCCGCACCGACGAGGTCCCCGCGCTCCTGCGCGCCCTCGTCCCTGCCACCCGCCGCACGGCGGCCCACGCCCCTGCGCCGGCCGCACCGGCCGACGGTCTCGCGGCCCGCCTCGCCGGGCTGACGGAGGCGGACCAGCGGCGGATCGTCCTCGACCTCGTCCGGGACCGGGTGGCCGGGCTGCTCGGCCACGAGTCGGGCGACGCGATCGAGCCGGACCGCGCGTTCCAGGAGCTCGGCTTCGACTCCCTGGCCGCGACCGACCTGCGCAACCGGCTCAACACCCTCACCGGGCTGCGCCTGCCCGCGACCCTCGCCTTCGACCACCCGAACGCCGAGGCGGTGGCGGACCTCATCGTCACCGAGCTGGGCGTGCGGACGGCAGCCGCGAGCGGGGAGGCGTCCCGCGCCGAGGCCGACCTGCGCGCCGCGCTCCAGTCGATCCCGACCCGCCGCCTCCGGGACGCGGGCCTGGTCGACGCCCTGCTCGACCTCGCCGACGGCCGGGTCCGTTCCGCCGACGCCGGGACGGACGTCCCGGAGGCGACCGAGGTCCGCCACGACCCGATCGCGATCGTCGGCATGGCCTGCCGCTACCCGGGCGGGGTGACCACGCCCGAGGAACTCTGGCAGCTGGTGACGTCCGGCGCGGACGCGATCTCCCCGTTCCCCGCCGACCGCGGCTGGGACCTCTCGACGCTGCGCGACGCGGACAGCGGGGGCACCGACGGCTCGTCCCGCACTCACGCGGGCGGATTCCTCGACGGCGCCGCCGAGTTCGACCCCGCCTTCTTCGGGATCTCCCCGCGCGAGGCCCTCGCCATGGACCCGCAGCAGCGGCTCACGCTGGAGCTCGCCTGGGAAGCCCTGGAGCGCGCCGGCATCGACCCGAGCGGCCTGCGCGGCACCCGCACCGGCGTCTTCACCGGCGTGATGTACCACGACTACCCGGGCAGCGACGGCAACGGCAGCGTCGTGGCCGGCCGCGTCTCGTACAAGCTCGGCCTGGAGGGCCCGGCCGTCGCCGTCGACACCGCCTGCTCCTCCTCCCTGGTCGCCCTGCACCTGGCCGCCCAGGCACTGCGCCAGGGCGACTGCTCGCTCGCGATCACCGGCGGCGTGACGGTCATGGCCACGCCGGGCGTCTTCGCCGAGTTCGGCCGCCAGGGCGCGCTCGCCCCCGACGGGCGGTGCAAGTCGTTCGCGACCGCCGCCGACGGCACGGGCTTCGCCGAGGGCGCGGGCTTCCTGGTCGTCGAACGGCTGTCGGACGCGCTGCGCAACGGGCACCCGGTGCTCGCGCTCGTGCGCGGCAGCGCCGTCAACCAGGACGGCGCGTCGAACGGCCTGACGGCACCGAACGGCCCGTCGCAGCAGCGCGTGATCCGGCAGGCGCTCGCCAACGCCCGCCTCGGCGCCGACCAGGTCGACGTGGTCGAGGCGCACGGCACGGGCACGACGCTGGGCGACCCGATCGAGGCGCAGGCGCTGCTCGCGACCTACGGTCAGGACCGCGACGAGCCGCTGCTCCTCGGCTCGATCAAGTCGAACATCGGGCACACCCAGGCGGCGGCCGGTGTCGCCGGCGTGATCAAGATGGTGCTCGCGCTGCACAACGGCGAGCTGCCGTCGACGCTGCACGTGGACGAGCCGAGCGCGAACGTGGACTGGTCGGAGGGGGCCGTCCGGCTCCTGACCGAGCCCCGGCCGTGGGCCCCGGGCGAGCGGCCGCGCCGCGCCGGCGTCTCGTCCTTCGGCATCAGCGGCACCAACGCCCACGTGATCATCGAGGAGGCCCCGGCGGCGCTCCCGGCAACGGAGGAGCCGGAGGCCGAGCCCGGCGTCGTGCCGTGGCTGCTGTCCGCCGCGACCCCGGAGGCCCTGCGGGCACAGGCCGAGCGCCTGCTCGCCGTCGCCGACGGGGCCCGGCCGGTGGACGTCGCGTACTCGCTGGCGACGACCCGCGCGGCGCTCGAACACCGCGCGGCCGTGGTCGGCGAGGGGACCGATCACCTCCTCGCCGGCCTGCGCGCGGTGGCGGCCGGCGAGGCTCCGACCGGCGTCGCGTCGAGCGGGCGGACGGCGTTCCTGTTCTCGGGGCAGGGGTCGCAGCGGTTGGGGATGGGGCGGGAGTTGTATGTCCGGTTCCCGGTGTTCGCGCGGGCCTTCGACGAGGTGTGTGCGGAGCTGGATCCGGGTCTGCGGGATGTGGTGTGGGGTTCGGATGCGGAGCTGCTGAATCAGACGGCGTATGCCCAGGCCGGGTTGTTCGCCGTCGAGGTGGCGCTCTACCGCCTCGTCGAATCGCTGGGTGTGCGGGCGGAGTTCGTGGCGGGGCACTCGATCGGTGAGGTGGCCGCGGCGCACGTGGCGGGGGTGTTCAGCCTGGCTGACGCCTGCGCCCTGGTGGCGGCGCGTGGCCGTCTGATGCAGGCGCTGCCGGCGGGCGGTGCGATGCTCGCCGTCCAGGCGACGGAGGACGACGTCCTGCCGCTGCTGGGCGAGTTCGTGTCGATCGCCGCGATCAACGGGCCGCGCTCGGTCGTCGTGTCCGGGTCGGAGGAGGCCGTCGCGGCCATCGAGGCACACTTCGCCGACCGCAAGACGACGCGGCTTCGGGTCTCGCACGCGTTCCACTCGCCGCTGATGGACCCGATGCTCGCGGACTTCCGTGAGGTCCTCAACGGGCTGATGTACAACGCTCCTTCGATCCCGCTGGTCTCCAACCTGACGGGCGCACTGGCGGAAGGTGTCCAGGGGCCCGACTACTGGGTGCGCCACGTCCGCGAGGCGGTCCGCTTCGCCGACGGCGTCCGCACCCTCCACGAGGCCGGGGTCACCCGCTTCCTCGAACTCGGCCCCGACGCCGTCCTCACCGGCCTCATTGGGAACGCCCTGCCCGACGGCGAGGCCGAAGCCATCCCGGCGCTGCGCCGCAACCGGGCCGAGGAGCACACCTTCGTCGAGGCGCTGGCCCGCCTGCACGTGCTCGGCGTCCCGGTGGACTGGTCCGCCTTCCACGCCGGGACGGGCGCCCGCCGCGTCGACCTGCCGACCTACGCCTTCCAGCACCGCCGCTTCTGGACGGATGCCTCGGCGTTCTTCCCGACGGCCGAGTCCGCCGGGCTCCGCAACGCCGATCACCCGCTGCTCACCGGGTCGCTCGAACTGGCCGGCACCGCCGGGCTGGTGTTCACCGGCCGGCTGTCGGCCCGCTCGCACGGGTGGCTCGCGGATCACGTCGTCATGGGCTCGGTCCTGGTGCCGGGCACGGCGCTGGTGGAACTGGCCGTGCGCGCCGGGGACGAGGCCGGCTGCGACCTGGTCGAGGAGCTCACCATGGCCGCGCCGCTCGTCCTGCCCGAGGACGGCACCGTCCGGATCCAGGTGCGCCTGGCCGAGCCGGACGACACCGGGCGCCGCGCGGTCGGCATCCACTCCACGGCGGACACCGGCCCGGAGCCGGTCTGGACCCTGCACGCGAGCGGTGTGCTGGGGACGGGCGCGGCACCTGCGGCCTTCGACGCCTCGGTGTGGCCGCCGGCCGACGCCGAGCCCGTCGACCTGACCGGGCTGTACGAGGGCTTGGCGGAGGCCGGGTTCGGGTACGGGCCGGCGTTCCGGGGCCTGCGGGCCGCCTGGCGGCGCGGCGACGAGATCTTCGCGGAGGTCACCCTGCCCGAGGACACCGACGGCGCGGACTTCGGCCTGCACCCGGCGCTGTTCGACGCCTGCCTCCACGGCTTCGCCCTGGCCGGGGGCGGCGAGGGCGGCGGAGTGCCGTTCGCGTGGGAGGACGTCGCGCTGCACGCCTCCGGCGCGTCGTCGGTCCGGGTGCGGCTGACGCGGTCGGCCTCGGGCGCGCTCGCGCTCGCCGTGGCCGACGCCGACGGTCGGCCGGTGGCCTCGATCGGCGCGCTGACGGTGCGCCCGATCGCCGCCGAGCAGCTCGCCGCCGGGGCGCGGGCGGGCCGGGACGAGCTCTTCCGGGTGGACTGGGTGCCGGTGAGGTCTTCGGATGCGCCGGAGTTCGTGGCGGTCGGATCGCTGGCGGAGGTGCCGGCGGACGTGCCGCCGGTGGTGGTGATCGAGACGGCGGTCGATGAGGTGCATGCGCGGACGGCGCTGGCACTGGAGCTGGTGCAGGGCTGGCTGGCGGACGAGCGTTTCGCCGGGTCCCGCCTGGTGTTCGCGACGCGTGGTGTCGTGGCGGGCGAGGACCTGTCCGGCGCAGCGCTGTGGGGTCTTCTCCGTTCGGCGATCACCGAGGAGCCGGGTCGGTTCGGCCTGGTGGATCTATCGGGTTCGGAGGAGCTGCCGCCCGGGGTCCTGGGCCTGGACGAGCCGCAGCTGCTCGTCCGTGACGGAGAGGTCCTAGCGGCGCGCCTCGCCCGTACGCAGGCGTCGGCCGACGCGGTGGTGTGGCCGAGCGAGGGCACGGTTCTGATCACCGGTGGCACGGGCGGCCTGGGCAAGCTCGTGGCCCGGCACCTGGTGGCCGAGCACGGCGTGCGCGATCTGCTGCTGGTGAGCCGCCGTGGCGCGGACGCCGAGGGCGTCAAGGAGCTGCTGGCGGAGCTGGGTGCCGGGGCGAAGGTCGAGGCCTGCGACGTGGCCGACGAGGCCGCCGTGGCCGACCTGTTCGCCCGGCACGAGATCCGCGCGGTCGTCCACACGGCGGGTGTGCTCGACGACGGCGTGATCGGCTCGCTCACTCCCGAGCGCGTCTCGGCCGTCCTGCGTCCGAAGGCGGACGCCGCGTCGTACCTCCACCGGGCTGCGGAAGGCGTCGACGCGTTCGTCCTGTTCTCGTCGATGGCCGGTACTTTCGGCAGCGCGGGCCAGGCCGCCTACGCGGCGGGCAACGCCTACCTGGACGCGCTGGCCGTCCACCGCCGCTCACTCGGCCTGCCCGCCGTCTCCCTGGCCTGGGGCCCGTGGTCGGACGTGGCCGGCATGACCGGCACGCTCACCGCTGCCGACCGCGACCGGATGACCCGCGCCGGCGTGCCGCCGCTCGACCCGGAACACGGGCTGGCGCTGTTCGACGCGCTCGCCACCGGCGCCGAGCCGGCCGTCCTCGCCGTCCGGCTCGACCTGCCCGCCCTGCGGGACCGGGGCGACGTCCCCGCCCTCCTGCGCGGCCTGGTCCGTGCTCCGGCCCGCCGGGCGGCGGGCGCCCCCGCCGCGATCGACCTGGCCCGTCGGCTCTCCGGCCTGGGCGGCGACGCGCGGAGCGAGGCGGTCCTGGAGCTGGTGCGCGACCAGATCGCGCTCGTGCTCGGCCACGGGGGCCGGTCGACGGTGGATCCGTCGAAGGCCTTCCAGGACCTCGGCTTCGACTCGCTGACGGCGGTCGAACTGCGCAACCGGCTGCGGACCGTGACCGGTCTCCAGCTGCCCGCCACCGTCGTCTTCGACTACCCGACCGCCCGGGCGCTCGCCGGCTTCCTGCTGGACGGACTGTTCGGCGCGACGGAGATGGCGGACCCGACGCCGGCGGCCCTGCCCGTCCCGTCCGACGACCCGATCGTGATCGTCGGGATGGCCTGCCGCTACCCCGGCGGCGTGGCGTCGCCGGAGGACCTGTGGCGGCTGGTGGCCGAGGGCGTGGACGCGGTGTCGGAGTTCCCGGCCGACCGCGGCTGGGACGTCGAGACCCTCTACGACCCGGACCCGGACCACAGCGGCACGTCCTACACCCGCACGGGCGGGTTCCTGCGGGAGGCCGCGGCGTTCGACGCGGCGTTCTTCGGGATGAGCCCGCGCGAGGCGCTCGCGACGGACGCCCAGCAGCGCCTGCTGCTGGAGACGTCGTGGGAGGCGTTCGAGCGGGCCGGCATCGATCCGGTGTCGCTGCGCGGCAGCCGGACGGGCGTCTTCGCGGGTGTGATGTACGCGGACTACGCGAACCTGCTGGGCGGCGGTGAGTTCGAGGGCCACCAGGGCAGCGGCAGCGCGGGAAGCGTGGCCTCGGGCCGCGTCTCGTACACCCTCGGTCTCGAAGGCCCGGCGGTCACGGTGGACACTGCCTGCTCGTCGTCCCTCGTCGCGATGCACCTGGCCGCGCAGGCCCTGCGCAGCGGCGAGTGCACGTTGGCGCTGGCCGGTGGCGTGACGGTGATGTCCACCCCGGCGACGTTCGTCGAGTTCTCCCGTCAGCGCGGCCTCGCCGCCGACGGCCGCAGCAAGGCCTTCGCCGAGGCGGCGGATGGGGTGGGCTGGGGTGAGGGTGTCGGTCTGGTGGTGCTGGAGCGGTTGTCGGATGCCCGTCGCAACGGGCACCGGGTGCTGGCCGTTCTGCGGGGCTCGGCCGTCAACCAGGACGGGGCGTCGAACGGTCTGACGGCGCCGAACGGTCCGTCGCAGCAGCGGGTGATCCGGCAGGCGTTGGCGAGCGCGGGGCTGTCGGCTGCCGACGTGGATGCCGTGGAGGCGCAC
>NZ_JAQYXB010000304.1:0-315 GCF_036322405.1 Streptomyces sp. SP17BM10
GCCCCGCCCTACCCGCCACGTCAGTGCGCCCGAATACCCCACCGCTCTTACACCTACGCCCCCAGCCCCACCCCGCCCTCGGAGGCCCCGGGTCGTCCGACCAAAAAAATGGCGCCGATATAACCCAAGATCCGACCACCACACCCCCCCCCCCCCCCCCCCCCCACCCCCCCCCCCCCCCACCCCCCCCCCCACAACCCCCCCCCCCCCCCACCCCCCCCCCACCACCCCCCCACCACCACAACACAAAAACCCCCAACACCACACACCCCAAAACCAACCACAACACACCCCCAACCAACACAAAACAAAAAA
>NZ_JAQYXB010000305.1:0-2697 GCF_036322405.1 Streptomyces sp. SP17BM10
AAGAACATCGTCGCCGCCGGCCTGGCCCGCCGCGCCGAGGTCCAGGTCGCCTACGCCATCGGCAAGGCCGAGCCCGTCGGCCTGTTCGTCGAGACCTTCGGCACCGAGTCCGTCCCGGTCCTCGACATCCAGAAGGCCGTCGGCGAGGTCTTCGACCTGCGTCCCGCCGCGATCATCCGCGACCTCGACCTGCTGCGGCCCATCTACTCCCGGACCGCCGCCTACGGCCACTTCGGCCGCGAGCTGCCGGACTTCACCTGGGAGCGCACCGACCGGGCCGAGCTGCTCCGCAAGGCCGCCGGCGCGGGCTGAGCCGTCGGTCGCCGTGCCAGTCCAGTTCCGGAGGGAAGAGCGGTTGTGAAGGACAGTCAGCAGCGCAGGGCGGACGCGCTCCGGGAGGCGTTCGCCACCCGGGTGGTGGTCGCCGACGGTGCGATGGGCACCATGCTCCAGGCCCAGGACCCGACCATGGAGGACTTCCAGAACCTGGAGGGCTGCAACGAGGTCCTGAACCTCACCCGGCCGGACATCGTGCGCGGCGTCCACGAGGCCTACTTCGCGGTCGGCGTGGACTGCGTGGAGACCAACACCTTCGGCGCCAACTTCTCGGCGCTGAACGAGTACGAGATCGCCGGCCGGATCTTCGAGCTGTCCGAGGCGGGCGCCCGGGTGGCGCGCGAGGCGGCCGACGCCTGCGCCACCCCGGAGCGCCCGCGCTGGGTGCTCGGCTCGATCGGGCCCGGCACCAAGCTGCCGACCCTCGGACACCTGCCGTTCGACGTGCTGCGCGACGGCTTCGAGCGCAACGCGGCCGGACTGGTCGCGGGCGGGGCGGACGCGCTGCTCGTGGAGACCAGTCAGGACCTCCTCCAGGTCAAGGCGGCGCTGCTGGGCGCCCGGCAGGCCATGGCGGACGCCGGGGTCGACCTGCCGCTGATCGTCCAGGTCGCGATGGAGACCACCGGCACGATGCTGCTGGGCTCGGAGATCGGCGCCGCGCTCACCGCGCTGGAGCCGATGGGCGTCGACCTGATCGGGCTGAACTGCTCGACCGGGCCGGCGGAGATGAGCGAGCACCTGCGCTACCTGGCCCGGCACGCCCGGATCGGCCTGTCCTGCATGCCGAACGCGGGCCTGCCGGTGCTGGGCAAGGACGGTGCGTACTTCCCGCTGGGCCCGGACGGCCTGGCGCGGGCGCAGGAGGGGTTCGTCCGGGAGTACGGCCTGTCGCTGGTCGGCGGCTGCTGCGGCACGACGCCGGAGCACCTGCGGGCGGTGGTGGAGCGGGTGCGCGGCCGGGAGGTCACGCCGCGCTCGCCGCGGCCGGAGGCGTCGGCGGCCTCGCTGTACCAGGCGGTGCCGTTCCGCCAGGACACCTCCTACCTGGCGATCGGCGAGCGCACCAACGCGAACGGCTCGAAGAAGTTCCGCGAGTCGATGCTGGCCGGCGACTGGCAGGCCTGCGTGGAGATCGCCCGCGACCAGATCCGCGAGGGCGCGCACCTGCTGGACCTGTGCGTCGACTACGTCGGCCGCGACGGCGTCGCCGACATGAAGGAGATCGCCGGCCGCCTGGCGACCGCCTCCACCCTGCCGATCGTCCTGGACTCCACCGAGCCGGACGTCCTGCGCGCCGGCCTGGAGATGCTCGGCGGGCGCGCGGTGCTCAACTCCGTGAACTACGAGGACGGCGACGGCCCGGACACCCGCTTCGGCCGGGTGGCCGGCCTGGCCCGCGAGCACGGCGCGGCGCTGATCGCGCTGACCATCGACGAGGAGGGCCAGGCCCGCACCGCCGCGAAGAAGGTGGAGATCGCCGAGCGGCTGATCGGGCAGCTGGGCCGCGAGTACGGGATCCGGGAGCAGGACGTCCTGGTGGACTGCCTGGCGTTCACGCTCGGCACCGGACAGGAGGAGTCCCGCCGGGACGGCATCGAGACGATCGAGGCGATCCGCGAGCTCAATCGGCGGCACCCGGCCGTGCAGACCACGCAGGGCCTGTCCAACATCTCCTTCGGCCTGTCCCCGGCGGCCCGGCAGGTGCTCAACTCGGTGTTCCTGCACGAGTGCGTGGAGGCCGGCCTGGACTCGGCGATCGTCCACGCCGCCAAGATCCTGCCGATGGCGCGCATCCCGGACGAGCAGCGGGAAGCGGCCCTGGACCTGGTGTACGACCGGCGCCGGGACGGCTACGACCCGTTGCAGCGGCTGCTGGAGCTGTTCGAGGGCGTGAGCGCGGCGTCCGTCCGGGCGTCGAAGGCGGAGGAGCTGGCCGCGCTCCCGCTGGACGAGCGGCTGCGGCGGCGGATCGTCGACGGTGAGCGGGGCGGCCTGGAGGCGGACCTCGACGAGGCGCTGGCGCTGCGGCCCGCGCTGGAGATCGTCAACGACACCCTGCTGTCCGGCATGAAGGTCGTCGGCGAGCTGTTCGGCTCGGGCCAGATGCAGCTGCCGTTCGTGCTCCAGTCCGCCGAGGTGATGAAGACCGCGGTCGCCTACCTGGAGCCGCACATGGAGCGGTCGCAGGACGCGGGCAAGGGCACGATCGTGCTGGCGACCGTCAAGGGCGACGTCCACGACATCGGCAAGAACCTGGTCGACATCATCCTGTCCAACAACGGCTACAACGTCGTCAACCTCGGCATCAAGCAGCCGGTTTCGGCGATCCTGGACGCCGCGCAGGAGCACAGGGCGGAC
>NZ_JAQYXB010000306.1:0-304 GCF_036322405.1 Streptomyces sp. SP17BM10
GTGGGCGGGGGGGGCGGGGTCGTGGGGGGGGGGGGGGGGGGGGGGGGGGGGGGGGGGGGGGGGGGGGGCGGGGGGGGGCGCGCCCCCCCGCCCCGGCCCCCCCCCGCCCCCCCGCCCACCCCCCCCCCCCCCCCCCCCCGCACCGCACCCCCGCCGGACCCCCACCAAGCGCACCCCCCCACCCACAGCCACAAAGTCATACGGGCGATGGCGGTCTGTCAGAAACGCGAGTACGTGTACGGCCCCGGGAAGCCGACCCGCACCCGCCCGTGGAGCTACGCCCACAGCACCAACCTGAACTACA
>NZ_JAQYXB010000307.1:0-312 GCF_036322405.1 Streptomyces sp. SP17BM10
CCCACCCACCCCTTTTGTAGGATCCGGCGTCCACCGTGATCTACCCTCCTAGGGACAATCTTACCCTACCAGACGCTCTACCGTACTGAGAAAGGCTCCCCCACGCTCGCCATGTTGGCGGCTCTCAGCGGGGCCACGGACCCGGCATCGGTTGGTTCCGCTGGGCCTCCCACCGCGGGCCGCCCGGGCCTGTTGGGGACGGGGGCGGGACCCCCCCACCCCCCCCCCCCGCGTCTTTCGGGGCCGTTGGCCGGCCCCTCCGCGCCCCCCCCCCCTCCTCACCCGCCCCCCGGCCGCAGCCCCCCCCCCCCC
>NZ_JAQYXB010000308.1:0-310 GCF_036322405.1 Streptomyces sp. SP17BM10
CCGGCGGCATGATCCTGCTGATCATCGTTGAGCTGTTCTTCTTCATGAAGGTCGGCGGCAAGCTCCAGCAGGTCATGGAGCTCCACGAAATCTACTGGGGCGCCGCGATCGGCCTGCGGGCCGCCAGCGCCGGAACCGCCCTGGCCCAGAGCGGCACCGGGTCGACCAGGATCTCCTGTTCGTGCGAGATCTGAGAACTCCGCTCTCAATCACCCTCTGGCCCTACTCGCCCATCTTGCTTTCAGTCCTCGCAGGCTCCGCCTCCCACGCCGCCCTCTGCGCCGTGTCCGCCCATCTGGCCGCCGCCCAC
>NZ_JAQYXB010000309.1:0-383 GCF_036322405.1 Streptomyces sp. SP17BM10
GCCACCAGCTCCGAGGACAAGGCGCTCGCGCCCGCGTTGAGCGGCGTCAACCCAAACTGACGCCCGGACAGCTCGTGGCGCGGGCCCAGCGGACGTCCCGACGCCCGCAGGGCCCCTACCCGGCCAATCCCCCGCGGCGTCCTGTGCTGCCCCACCCCGACTGGTCAGGCTGCGGTCGGCGCCCCCCCCGGAAACGGCGACTGGCTGCCGCGGCCCTTGGGCGAGGCGGCCGCGACAGCCGGTCGACCGGGTGCACGTGCGCTCAGGCGGGCGCCGGCCGCAGCTCCCCGCGCTCCTCCTTGCCGAGCCTCCGCTCCGCGCAGAAGCCGCCGGTCGGCAGCACCGCGAGGACGAACAGAAGCACGCCGCGCTTGGCGTCCCCC
>NZ_JAQYXB010000310.1:0-301 GCF_036322405.1 Streptomyces sp. SP17BM10
ATTTCTCTGGGTCTGAGTGGTCGTCGTCGGTGGAGGGCGGTTCGTTGTGGGTGGTGATGAGGGGGATGGCGTGGGCGTCGTTGTTGAGGGTGGCGTCGTCGGGGGTGTAGGCGTCGTGCATCGGGTCGTTGTGGGGGGTGTGGTGGGTGGGGTGGGGGGGGGGGGGGGGGTGGGGTGGGGGGGGGTTGGGGGGGGGGTGGGGGGGGGGGTGGGTGGGGGGTGGGGGGGGGGGGGGTTTTTTGTGGGGGGGGGGGTGGGTGGGTTTGTTTTTGTGTGGTGTGGGGGGGGGGCCGCCCCCCCC
>NZ_JAQYXB010000311.1:0-312 GCF_036322405.1 Streptomyces sp. SP17BM10
ATTTCTCTAAAAACAAAAAAAAAAAAAAAAAAAAAAAAAAAAAAAAAAAAAAAACAAACAACCCAAAAAAAAAAAAAAAAAAAAAAACAAAAAAAACAAAAACAAAAAAAAAAAAAAAAACCAAAAAAAAAAAAAAAAAAAACCACCAAAAAAAACAAAATCAAAACCAAAAATGCAAAACAAAAAAAAAAAAAAACAAAAACAAAAAAAAAAAAAAAAAAAAAACAAACAAACCACCCCCCACCCCCCCCCCCCCCACAAACACACAACCCACCAGACCAACACAACCCCCACCCCCCAAAACCCACACAA
>NZ_JAQYXB010000312.1:0-706 GCF_036322405.1 Streptomyces sp. SP17BM10
CTCGTAGTGGTGGCAGAGGTTGGCGAGGCTGCCGTGGTCGATCACGACGCCCTTGGGCCGCCCCGTCGAGCCCGAGGTGTAGATGACGTACGCCGCGTGCCGCGGAACCAGGGCCACCCCGAGATCGCCAGAACCCTGCCGCGCCACCGCCTCGTCGTCGAGCAGCAGTCGAGCGACCCCCGGATAGCCCCCGCCCAGCTCCCGATCGGTGACCAGCACCTCCGGAACCGCGTCCGCCAACACGAACTCCACCCGCTCACGCGGATACTCCGCATCGACCGGCAGATACGTCCCGCCCGCCTTCAGCACCGCCAGCAACGCCACCACCGACTCCACCGACCGCGGCAACAACACCGCAACCCGCACCTCCGGCCCCACACCCCGCGCCACCAACTCCCGCGCCACCCGGTTCGCCCACGCGTTCAGCTCACCGAAGCTCAACTCCCGCCCACCGCACACCAGAGCGCGTGCCTCCGGGGTCATCCGCGCCTGCCGCTCGAAGAGCCGGTGCACCGGCTCGGGGTCGGCCACCGGCACGACGACACCGGCCCACTCCCCCAACTGCTCCCGCTCCGAGTCCGCCAGGACCTCCAGCGCCCCCACCCGCACATCCGGCTCCATCGCCATCCCGGCGAGCACCCGGACGAACCGCTGCACCAGCACCTCGGCGGTCGACCGGTCGAACAGGTCGCTCGCGAACTCCAAC
>NZ_JAQYXB010000313.1:0-314 GCF_036322405.1 Streptomyces sp. SP17BM10
GGCGGCCCGCACACCCGGTCCGCCGGTGGCCAGGAGCTGGGAGACCTTCACCCGCTGGTCGTCCTCGTAGGCCTTCTTGGCGCCCGTGGCGAGGACCTTCCGCAGGTCGTCGGCGGATCCGGCGAGCGCGGCGGTGCCGGCCGCGCGGACCCCGGGCGCCCACAGATCGGACGAGCGGCGGGTCGGGAAATAGGTTTACCATGGGCGGGGGGTACTATTTTTTTGTTTCCGCGGTCTGCGGGGGTACTGGGGGGGGGGGGTATGGTTTCCCCGCCCCGCCGCCGGTTTCACCCGCACCACCTCCAGGGCCCGCC
>NZ_JAQYXB010000314.1:0-2369 GCF_036322405.1 Streptomyces sp. SP17BM10
CATCGCCGGCCTCGCCGCCGACGGGCACACCCACTACATCGAGATCAGCCCGCACCCCGTCCTCACCAACGCCATCCACGACACCCACGAGGCCACGACCGGCGAACCCCCCGCCCTCGCCACCGGCACCCTGCGCCGCGACGACGGCGGCCTCGCCCGCCTCCTCACCAGCGCCGCCACCGCCCACGCGGCCGGCACCGCCGTCACCTGGCCGTCGGCGTCCGCCACGGGCGTGCGGCTCCCCACCTACCCGTTCGAGCGGACCAGGCACTGGCTGCCGGGCCTCCACGACGCCGCGGCCGTCGCCGAGGCGCCCGTCCTCGAAGCCCCCACCGACGAGAGCACGGCTCCCGAGGCCGTCCTCCCCCTGCTCGCCGAGCTCGCACCGCTCACCCCCGCCGAGCGCGCGCGGCGCCTGCTGCGCCTGGTGCGGGTGAGCGCGGCCGTCGTCCTCGGGCGGCCGGGCCCGGAGGCCGTCCAGGCGGGCGAGACGTTCAGGAACCAGGGCATCGAGTCGATCACCGCCGTCGAGCTGCGCGACCTGCTGCGCGAGGCGACCGGCCTGCGCCTGCCGAGCACCGTCGTCTACGAGCACCCGACGCCCACCGAGCTCGCCGACCACCTGGTCGCGTCGCTCGGTGAACTCCCCCTCTCCCCGGCGCCTGGGGCGACACCCGCCCCCGCGGCGACGCCCATCGACGACGACGCGATCGCGATCGTCGGCATGGCCTGCCACTACCCCGGCGGCGTCGCGGGCCCGGACGACCTGTGGCAGCTCGTCACCTCCGGCACCGACGCCGTCGGCGGCTTCCCCACCGACCGCGGCTGGCGGTTGGACGGCCTGTACGCACCGGAGCCCGGCACCCCCGGCCGCACGTACGTCGGCGAGGGCGGGTTCCTGCACCGCGCGGGCGAGTTCGACGCCGAGTTCTTCGGCATCTCGCCGCGCGAGGCCGTCGCGATGGACCCGCAGCAGCGCCTCCTGCTGGAGACCGCCTGGGAGTCGCTGGAGCACGCGGGCATCGACCCGACCACGCTGCGCGCCGGCGACACCGGCGTGTTCGTCGGCGCCATGGCCCCCGAGTACGGCCCGCGCCTGCACGAGGACGCGCAGGGCGCCGAGGGCTACCTGCTGACCGGCAGCACGGTCAGCGTCGCGTCCGGCCGGATCGCGTACGCGCTGGGCCTGGAGGGTCCGGCGGTCACGATCGACACGGCGTGCTCGTCCTCGCTGGTCGCCCTGCACCTGGCCGGCCAGTCGCTGCGCGCCGGGGAGTGCTCGTTGGCGCTCGCGGGCGGCGCGGCGGTGATGTCGTCGCCGGGCATGTTCGTGGAGTTCAGCCAGCAGCGCGGTCTCGCGCCCGACGGCCGGTGCAAGGCGTTCTCGGAGGACGCGGACGGCACCGCGTGGGGCGAGGGCGTCGGCATGGTCGTCCTGGAGCGACTCGCGGACGCCGTCCGCAACGGCCACCGGGTGCTCGCGGTCGTCCGCGGCTCGGCGATCAACCAGGACGGCGCCAGCAACGGCCTGACCGCCCCGAGCGGCCCGGCCCAGGAGCGGGTGATCCGCCAGGCCCTCGCGTCCGGCGCCCTCACCCCGCAGGACGTGGACGCCGTCGAGGCGCACGGGACGGGCACCAGGCTCGGCGATCCGATCGAGGCCCGCGCCCTGCTCGCCACCTACGGCCAGGGCCGGCCCGCGGACCGGCCGCTGTGGCTCGGCTCGCTCAAGTCCAACATCGGGCACACCCAGGCCGCGGCCGGCGTCGGCGGCGTCATCAAGATGGTGATGGCCCTGCAGGAAGGCGTCCTGCCCAAGTCGCTGCACGTCAACGAGCCCAGCTCGCACGTCGATTGGACGGCCGGCGCGGTCTCGCTGCTGACCGAGCAGCGGCCGTGGCCGCAGACCGGTCGGCCGCGCCGGGCCGCCGTGTCGTCCTTCGGGATCAGCGGCACCAACGCCCACGTCGTCCTGGAGCAGGCCCCGGACGCCGCCCCCGCCGGGCCGGACGCCGTCCCGGACGGCCCGGTCGTGTGGCCGCTGTCGGGCCGGGGCGAGGCGGCGCTGCGCGAACAGGCGCGACGGCTCCTGGAGTTCGGCTCCGCCAACCCGGGCGTTCCGGTGCACCGCATCGGCGCGGCGCTGGCGTCCGGCCGGGCGGCGCTGACCCACCGGGCCGTGGTGGTCGGCTCGGGGCGGGAGGAACTGCTGTCCGGTCTGCGGGCGCTGGCGGCGGGGGAGCCCGCGAACTCCGTCGTGACGGGCTCCGCCGAGAGCGACGACGCCGACGTGGTGTTCGTCTTCCCCGGCCAGGGCACGCAGTGGGCCGGCATGGGACGCGAACTCCTCACCACCTCACCGGTGTTCC